>CAIMXF010000182.1 GCA_903845345.1 uncultured beta proteobacterium | reverse complement strand
GCTCGCTGCCCGCCGAGGGGGCGCTTCGCGAGCGGCCCGGCAGAGCCGGAGCCGCCGCGCCCTTGAACTCATGTTGATGCGCCTGAGCGGCAGCGCCGGTGCAGTGGCAATGCAGCGTGCGGGCGCTTGTCGCGCCTGCGGCGCTACGACAGGAACAGGCGATAGACCGGGTTGTCGGTCTCTTCCACCCAGGGGAACGCCAAGGTCGCGAGGAAGGTCGCGAGCGCCTGGCTGTCCTTGTCCGGCACCACCAGTCCCACCAGGATGCGGCCGTAGTCGGCGCCCTGGTTGCGGTAGTGGAACAGCGTGATGTTCCAGTCGGGGTGCATCGAGTTCAGGAAGCGCATCAGCGCGCCGGGCCGCTCGGGGAACTCGAAGCGGAACAGGCGTTCGCCCTGCGCCAGGTCGCTGCGGCCGCCCACCATGTGGCGCACGTGTTCCTTGGCGAGCTCGTCGCCGGTCAGGTTGGCCGTGGGGAAGCCGTGGCGCTCGAAGTGGCGGGCGATCTTCCCGGCCTCGTCGCGCCTGGCGATCGAGATGCCGACGAACACGTGCGCCTTGTCCGCATGCGAGATGCGGTAGTTGAACTCGGTGACCTGGCGCGGCGCGCTGCCCGGCGGGCCGATCAGCTCGCAGAAGCGGCGGAAGCTGCCGCGTTCCTCGGGCACCGTCACCGCGTAGAGCGCCTCGCGCTGTTCGCCGAACTCGGCACGCTCGGCGACGAAGCGCAGGCGGTCGAAGTTCATGTTCGCGCCGCAGGTGATCGCGACGAAGGTCCTGCCCTTGAGCCTGTGCGCCTCGACGTACTGCTTGATCGCGGCCACGCCCAGCGCGCCGGCCGGCTCGAGGATGCTGCGGGTGTCCTGGAACACGTCCTTGATGGCGGCGCAGGCGGCGTCGGTGTCCACCGTCATGTACTCGTCGACCAGCGCGCGCGCGACGCGGAAGGTCTCGGCGCCGACCAGCTTCACGGCGGTGCCGTCCGAGAACAGGCCGACGTCGCCCAGCGTGACGCGCTTGCCCTTTCTCACCGACTGGATCATCGCGTCGGAGTCGGCGGCCTGCACGCCGATGACCTTGATCTCGGGACGCAGCGCCTTGATGTAGGCGGCCACGCCGGAGATCAGCCCACCGCCGCCGATCGCCACGAACACCGCGTCGATCGGCCCCTGGTGCTGGCGCAGCACCTCCATCGCGACCGTGCCCTGGCCGGCGATGACGTCGGGGTCGTCGAACGGATGGACGAAGGTCAGGCCCTGGGCCTTCTCGATCTCCAGCGCGTGGACGTAGGCGTCGGAATAGCTGTCGCCGTGCAGCACCACCTCGCCGCCGAGCGCGTGGACGGCGTCGACCTTCAGCTTGGGCGTGGTCACCGGCATCACGATGACCGCACGCACGCCGAGCCGCTTCGCGCCGAGCGCGACGCCCTGCGCGTGGTTGCCGGCGGACGCGCAGATCACCCCGCGCCGCAGCGCCTCGGGCGCCAGGTTGATCATCTTGTTGTACGCGCCGCGCAGCTTGAAGCTGAAGACGGATTGGGTGTCCTCGCGCTTGAGCAGCACCTGGTTGCCCAGGCGTCGCGACAGGTTCTTCGCGATTTCCAGCGGCGTCTCGACGGCGACGTCGTAGACGCGCGCCGTCAGGATGCGGCGCAGGTAGGCGCCGGCGATCGCCTGCGCAGACTTCGACAGCGGGGCCGCGGGCGCCGGGCCTGCGACGATCCCCGCGATGCCCGGCGAGCGTCCCTTGTCGGCATCGGAAGGGGATTCACGCATTGGGCGTGCGGCGGCCATCGGGAGCTCCAGTCGCGGGTTGGGCAGAGCCGGCGGATCATACGGTGCCGCGCGCGCACAGGCTTCTCCATGCGACAACGAATGCCACGCTGGCAGCGAAACGGACGGCACAAAGAAAAAGGCCCGGAGCTTCACAGCCTCGGGCCTGAATCCACCAGTTTTGAGGAGGTGGAGGAGACAACCTGCAGTCGGGGCGGGAGCCGATCCTGGTGGGTGAAAACCGCTTCCGGGAGGACTTGCCGCAACGACAATGAAGCCAGTCTATATCAGCGGTTGCTGCACCGCAATATCTCTTCGCTCACCTCTGTAGGGAGACGTCCCAAATGTCCTTCCGAGGTGCGAAAAGCACGCTCGTGCACCAACTTGGTCAGGCATTTGCAGTGTCCTGAGGCGCGCGGGGCCGACCGGGGCGTTGCACAATCGACACGGACACTCGATTGGCGGACTTCCCACCATGCATTGCACGATCAACTGGCTGCCCGAATCGGGCATGGCGTTCTCGGCCGAGACCGGCAGCGGCCACCTGCTGACGATGGACGGCGCACCCGATGGCGGCGGGCGCAACCTCGCGCCGCGGCCGATGGAGACGCTGCTGGCCGGCGCCGGCGGCTGCACGGCCTACGACGTGGTGCTCATCCTCAAGCGCGGCCGCCACGACGTGACCGGCTGCCAGGTGAAGGCCACCGCGGAACGCGCGCACGAGGATCCGAAGGTCTTCACCAGGCTGCACCTGCACTTCACCATCAGCGGGCGGTCGGTACCGCCGGTCGCGGTCGAGCGCGCGATCGCGCTGTCGCACGAGAAGTACTGCTCGGCCACCGTGATGCTGGGCAAGACCGCCGAGGTCACGACCAGCTTCGACGTCGTGGAAGGCTGAGCCCGCTGCGGCGTCGTCAGAGATAGTGCGCGGTGCCCGTCATCACCTTGGCGGCCAGGCGCATCGCGCCGCGCACCGGCGCCGGAAGGCCGACCCCGCCGGCCAGCTGCGCGGCGGCCGCGTGTTGGGCCTCGTCGATGCGCATCTGGTCGACGATGGCGCGCGACGCGAGGTCGCCCGCGGGCAGTCGTTCCAGGTGGCTCTCGAGGTGATGCTCCACCTGGCGCTCGGTCTCGACGACGAAGCCCAGGCTCGCGCGATCCCCGAGCCGTCCCGCGGCCAGCCCGATCACGAACGCTCCGCCGTACCAGAGCGGATTGAGCAGGCTGGGACGAGCTCCCAGTTCGGCCAGACGCTGCTCCGTCCACGCGAGATGGTCGACCTCCTCGCGCGCGGCCCGCGCCATCTGCGCCTTCAGTTCCGCGTTGCCGCTCACCGCCCCCTGCGCCTGGTACAGCGCCTGCGCGCAGACCTCGCCGACATGATTCACGCGCATCAGCGCCCCGGACAGCCGCTTCTCGCCGGCGGTCAGCGCCGGCGCGTCGGCGGTCGGCGGGTGCGGCGCGGGCGTCGCGCGTTCGGCGCGGCTGCCGCCGGACAGGGTTCGCAGCGCCACCTCGGCGCCACAGATCCAGCGATCGACAAGACTCAGTTCCATGCCGGAACGATAACCGATCACGCACGAACCCCGCCGATTGCAAGGCCGAGCCACCCCCGAGTGTGACGTTGTGTGAGGACAACAGGCCTTCGCGATTTCAGTCGTGATGCTTTGCAACCGGAAGGCCCCTCTGGTGCAATACGTGCAGCTTCCGATGAGGTTGCGGTCCACGCGGTGAAACACGCCCAGCCGCTCCGCGACCGGAATCTCTTGTTAACCCTAGGAGATATTCGCAATGAAAAAGTCGCTGCTCGCTCTCGCAGTGCTCACCGCCGTCACTGGCGTCGCATCCGCCCAGTCGTCCGTCACCATCTACGGCAAGGTCGATCTCGGCCTGGTGATGGATAGCGGCTCGGCTTCTGGCAAGTCCATTCGTCTCGACTCTGGCGTGACCGGCGGCTCGCGTATCGGCTTCAAGGGTGTCGAAGACCTTGGCGGCGGCATGAAGGCAGCCTTCCAGCTGGAAACCGGCTACTGCGCCGACAGCGCTGCTGGCGCCCCGAACTTCTGCACGGGCAGCAACCAGTTCATGGGCCGCCAGGCTCACGGTGACCTGACCGGCGCCTTCGGTGCCCTGAGCGCCGGCCGTCAGTACAGCCTCGGGTTCAACAACCTGAGCACGATCGATCCGTTCGGCACGGGCTTCGCCGGTCAGATCAACAACATCGTCGATCCGTCGGGCATCCGCCTGAACAACTCGGTGACCTACTCCACGCCGAACATCGGCGGCGTCACGGCCTCGGCCGAAATCGCCTTCGGCGAACAGACCGGCAACTGGCAAGCCAACCGCGAGACCGGTGCTGCGGTGACCTACGCGTCGGGCCCGGCCTACGTCGGCGCCACGTTCTACGACGTGGGCAATGCGGCCGGCAACGGCGCTGCGCGCAAGAACTACACCGTCGGCGGCACGTACGACTTCGGCGTCGTCAAGGTTCACGCCCTGGCGCAGAAGTCCACCGGCCCGGCCACCCTCGACGTCCTCGACCTGATGGGCGGCGTGACCGTTCCGGTCGCCGGCGGCAACGTGCTGGCTTCTTACATCCTGCACAACGATCGCACGGTGGCCGACAAGGACGCCAACCAGATCGGCGTCGGCTACCTGTACCCGCTGTCGAAGCGCACGTCGGTCTACACCGCCTTCGCTCGCATCCAGAACCGGCACGGCGCCACCTTCACGGTCGGCAACGCCACGGCCGCTGGTACCGGCGACAAGGCGTTCAACCTGGGCGTCGTCCACAACTTCTGATCGCGCCCCGGCCGCGCCGGGTTCGTGTTCAGCGCTCCGCCTCTCGGGGAGCGCCATCAAGGCTCGTCTTCGGACGGGCCTTTTTCATTGGCAGCCCGGCGGCGTGACTTCGTTCGCGCGACCGCGTCGCCCGCGCGCGGCAATGCGGTCGACCCGCCAGGCGGCGTGGCATTTCCCGGGTATTCTTGCCCTCGATGCTGTCGTTCATCCTCCGTCGACTCGCTCAGGCCGTGCTCGTGATGCTGGTCGTCGGGTTGGGAGCGTTCTCGCTGTTCCAGTACGTCGGCGATCCGGTGAGCAACATGGTGGGCCAGGATGCGACGCCCGCCCGGCGCGCGCAGCTGCATGCGGACCTCGGACTCGATCGACCCGTACCGGTCCAGTTCGCGCGTTTCGTCGGCCATGCGCTGACCGGCGATTTCGGCGTGAGCCTGCGACAGGGCCGCGAGGTCTCGGTCCTGATCGCCGAGCGCCTGCCGGCGACGCTCGAGCTGTCGGCTGTCGCCGCGCTGATCGCGACGGTCGCCGGCATACCGCTTGGCGTCTACACCGCGCTGCGCCGCCGCCACTGGGACGCCAAGACGACCATGGCGGCCTCGCTGCTGGGCGTGTCGCTGCCCACGTTCCTGATCGGCATCGTGCTGATCGAGATCTTCTCGGTGCTGCTCGGATGGTTTCCCAGTTTCGGGCGCGGCACGACGGTGCAGTTCGGCGCCTGGAGCACCGGCCTGCTGACCGTCGACGGCTGGCGCCACATCGCGCTGCCCGCCTTCACGCTGGCGGTCTACCAGCTCACGCTGGTGATGCGGCTCGTGCGCGCCGAGATGTTGGAGGCCCTGCGATCGGACTACGTGAAGTTCGCTCGGGCGCGCGGGCTGCCCGAGCGCGTCGTGGTCTTCGGCCATGCGCTGCGCAACACGCTGGTGCCGGTTCTGACGATCTCCGGGCTCCAGCTGGGCGGCCTGATCGCGTTCTCCATCGTCACCGAGACGGTGTTCGCGTGGCCAGGCATGGGCAGCCTGTTCATCCAGGCGGTGCAGTTCCCGGACGTGCCCGTGATGGCCGCCTACCTGTGCCTGATCGCGCTGGTGTTCGTGGTGATCAACCTGGCCGTCGACCTGCTCTATGCGGTCGTCGATCCGCGCCTGCGCGTGCACGGCCCGATCGACGGGGTGCGGCCGTGAAGCATCGCGCCCCGCCGACGCCGGTCGAAGCGGCCGCCGTCGCGGCACCGCTGCCCGGGCGCTGGAGACGCATCCTCGCAGGCGATCTCTGGCATGAGTTCGCGCATTCGCCGGTGGCCATGCTCGCCGCGGCGGTCGCGCTGCTGTGCCTGCTGGGTGCGCTGTTCGCGCCCTGGCTCGCGCCGCACAACCCGTCCGACCTGGCGACGCTGGACCTCGCCGATTCGCACCTGCCGCCGGCCTGGCTGGCGGACGGCCGCGCCGCCTACCCGCTGGGCACCGACGACCAGGGCCGCGACATCCTGTCGGCGCTGCTGTACGGCGCGCGCATCTCCCTGCTGGTCGGCCTCAGCGCGGTGGCGCTGTCGGTGCTGATCGGCGTGGCGGCGGGCTTGATGGCGGGCTTCGCCGGCGGCATCGTCGATGCGACGCTGATGCGGCTGTGCGACGTGATGCTGTCGTTCCCGCCGATCCTGATCGCGCTGCTGATCGACGGCATCGGGCGGCTGCTGTTTCCGCAGGCCCGCGACGTCCTCGCGTTCGCGGTGCTGATCCTCGCGCTGACCCTCACCGACTGGGTGCGCTACGCGCGCACGGTGCGCGGCTCGACGCTCGTGGAGCGCAACAAGGAGTACGTGCAGGCGGCGCGGCTCGTGGGCGTGCCGCGCTGGCGGCTCCTGCGCCGCCACGTGCTGCCCAACGTGATGGGCCCGGTGCTGGTCCTGGCGACGATCCAGGTCGGGCAGGCCATCATCACCGAGGCCACGCTGTCGTACCTGGGCGTCGGCGTGCCGCCGACCAACCCGTCGCTGGGCACGTTGATCCGCAGCGGCAACGACTTCCTCTACGCCGGCGAGTGGTGGATCACGCTGTTCCCCGGCGCCGCGCTGGTGCTGATCGCGATGAGCGTGAACCTGCTCGGCGACTGGCTGCGCGACGCGTTGAATCCGAGACTCAGATGAGCGGGCCGCTGCTGGAAGTGCGCGACCTGTGCGTCGAATTCCCGACGCGGCACGGCACGCTGCGCGCGCTCGACGGCGTGTCGTTCGACATCGCGCCGGGCGAGATCCTGGGCGTGGTCGGCGAGTCGGGCGCCGGCAAGTCGCTCACCGGCGCGGCGATCATCGGCCTGCTCGAGCCGCCGGGCCGCGTCTGCGGCGGCCAGGTCCTGCTGGAAGGCCGACGCATCGACGACCTGCCGGGCGAGGCGATGCGGCGCATTCGCGGCCGGCAGATCGGCGCGATCTTCCAGGATCCGCTGACCGCACTGAACCCGCTGTACACCATCGGGCGCCAACTGGTCGAGACGGTGCGCACGCACCTGCCGCTGAACGCGGCGCAGGCGCGCGAGCGGGCGATCGAGTTGCTTCGGCAGACCGGCCTGCCGGCGCCCGAGTCGCGGCTGGCGCAGTACCCGCACGAATTCTCGGGCGGCCAGCGCCAGCGCGTGGTGATCGCGCTCGCTCTGGCCGGCGAGCCCAGGCTGGTCATCGCCGACGAGCCGACCACCGCGCTCGACGTCGCCGTGCAGGCGCAGATCATCCGGCTGCTGCGCGGCGTGACGCAGGCGCACGGGGCGTCGGTGATGCTGATCACGCACGACATGGGCGTGATCGGCGAGACCTGCGATCGCGTGGCCGTGATGTACGCCGGGCGCATCGTCGAGATCGGCCCGGTGCGCGAGGTGATCGAGCGCCCGGCGCATCCGTACACGGCCGGACTGATGGCCTCCGTGCCGTCGTTGGACGACGCCGCCGGCGGCCGGCTGGCGCAGATCGAGGGCACGCTGCCGCGCCTCGACGAGATGCCGTCCGGCTGCGCGTTCCATCCGCGCTGCCCGAAGGCCAGCCCGCGCTGCAGCGACGAGCGGCCCGAGCTCGCGCTGGTGCGGCGCACGCGCGCCGCGTGCTGGTGGCCCATCCTCGAGAGCCCGTCGCCATGACGGATCATGGCCTCGCCTCGTTCGAGCGGCCGGCCACGCCCGAGACGGTGGTGGTGCAGGCGCGCGGGCTGTGCAAGACCTACGTGATGCACACCCCATGGACGGATCGCCTGCTGCGCCGCGCCGGCCGCGGCCGCATCGACGCCGTGCAGGACGTGAGCTTTACGATCTCGCGCGGCCGCACGCTCGCGCTGGTGGGCGAATCGGGCTGCGGCAAGAGCACGCTGGCGCGGCTGATGGTCGGGCTGGAGACGCCGACTGCCGGCAGCGCGTGGGTCGATCGGCAGGACGTCCAGGCCACGCTCGCCGGCCGCGCCGAGGCCGCGCGCGCGCTGCGCCGGCGCATGCAGATGATCTTCCAGGATCCGTACGCCAGCCTCGACCCGCGCTGGCATGTGGGCGACATCGTCGCCGAGCCGCTGCTCGAGCAGCGCCTGATCCTGCCGGCGCAGGCGCCCGCGCGCGTGGCGGCGTTGCTGGCGTCGGTCGGCCTGAAGGGCGTCGACGTGCGCAGGTTCCCGCACCAGTTCTCGGGCGGCCAGCGCCAGCGCATCTCGATCGCGCGCGCGATCGCGACCAGCCCCGAGTTCCTCGTCTGCGACGAACCCACGTCGGCGCTCGACGTCTCCGTGCAGGCGCAGGTGCTCAACCTGCTCGTCGACCTGCAGCGCGAGCGCGCGCTGGCCTGCCTGTTCATCTCGCACAACCTCGTCGTGGTGCGCTACGTGGCCGACGACGTGGGCGTGATGTACCTCGGCCGCATCGTGGAGCTCGCGCCCAAGGCCGAACTGTTCGCCGCGCCGCGCCATCCGTACACGCGGATGTTGCTGGCCGCGGTGCCCGACCTGCGCCCGCGCGAACGCGAACGCGCCCCGGTGCTCGGCGAGGTGCCCGATGCGCTGGCGCCGCCGCCGGGCTGCGCGTTCCATCCGCGCTGCCCGCATGCCAACGAGCGCTGCCGCGTCGAGCGGCCCGCGCTGCAGCCTTCAGGCGCGGCGCAGGTGGCGTGTCATGCCGTCGAGGAAGGCCGGCTCTGAGCCGTCACTGGGCCGCCGGGGGAATGCCCGGCGAACTGGCGCCGTCCGGCGGCGGCAACGCTGCCGCTGGACGGCCGTCCCCGGCCGCGCTCGGCAAGCGGCCGACCGGCTTGGCGGCGACGCCGGCCTGCGCGGGCAGGAACAGCGGACCCTTCTGGCCGCACGCGGCAAGCGTCGACGCCAGCGCCAGCAGGCAGGCGAGCAAGACTGCGCCGCTCGCAGGGGAGCGGCGCACCGCTAAACTCGAAGCCTGGCTTTCATTCATCTCCCGGATTCTATCGACCATGTCGACCTCGACGCTGCACGACACCGAGTACCAGGCCGCCGCCGAGCGCGTGCTGGCTTCCATCGAGCGCCAGTGCGACGAGTGGCTGCAGCAAGGCGTGATCGACATCGACACCCACCGCGCGGGCAGCCTCGTCGAACTCGAGTTCCCGAACGGCAGCAAGATCGTCGTCAACAAGCAGCCGCCGCTGCACGAGATCTGGCTCGCGGCGCGCAACGGCGGCTTCCACTTCAAGCGTGTCGATGCGGCCTGGCGCGACACGCGCGACGGCGTCGAGTTCTTCGTCCGCCTGTCCGAGGAAGCGAGCCGCCAGGGCGGCAAGACGCTGCAGTTCGCGGGCGACTGAGCGGACCAGCGTTCCGGCGCCCGTCCTCATCGCGCTGCCGCGCGCGGATTTCGATCCGACCGAGGCCGGCGTGCCGTGGCGCGTGCTGACCCGGGCCGGCCACGCGTGCATTTTCGCGACGCCCGATGCGAAGCCCGCGCAGGCCGACCGGCGCGTGCCGCGCGGCGGCGACCCGGGGCTGCTCGCGCCGATGCTGCGCGCGCAGTCCGACGCCGTGACCCAACACGACCGCATGGCGCGGTCGACGGGCTGCAGCACGCCGCTGGCGTGAGCCGACATCGCCGCCGGCGTCGAGGGCGGCATCTTCGACGCCCGTGCTGCTGGCGGGCGGCCACGCGCCGGGCATGCGCGAACGCCTCGAATCGCCGCTGCTGCAATCGGCCGTCGACGCGTTCTTCCGGCGCGACCTGCGCGATCGCGTGTCACCCAAGGCGACGATGCCGGCCGCAGCGTGCTGTACGGACGCCGCACCACCGGGCTTACGCGCCCGCTCGAGATGCCCGCCTGGCGCCTGACGCGCCACCGCCTCGGCGACGGCTACCGCAGCTATCCCCGGACGGTGCAGGACGAAGTCGCCGCGGCGTTACGTTCGCCGCTTGACTTCCTGACCGCACCGCCGGCCCTGCTGCGCGACTGCGATCGCCTGAGGCGCGTCGGCTTCACCGTGCGCGACGGCCGCTACCTCTGCGCGCGCTGGCCGGGCGACGCCCACCGGTTCGCGCACGAACCGGCGGCGATGCTGGCGCGGCCGCCCGCCGCGCCCTGACCGGCCGCTTGGCCGCCGGTGCTGATGCCGCGACGGATCGCTAACCGGCCACTCAGTTGCCGGTCTTGAAGAGGTCGAGGATGCTCTTCTTCTCGTCGTCGGTCGTCTGCTGCGGCATCTTGTCGTCCAGCCCCAGGCCGGTGACCGCGTCGGCGGGGCCGAACTCGTCGTAGTACCACTCGCCGTTGACGTTCATCACGCCTTCGGGCGGCACCAGCGGCGCCTGCGGCACGTCCTTCAGCGCGGTCTGCATGTATTCGATCCACACCGGCAGCGCGAGGCCGCCGCCGGTCTCGCGGTCGCCAAGCTTGCGGGGGTTGTCGTAGCCGATCCAGACCACCGCCGCGAGCGACGGCTGGAAGCCGCAGAACCACGCGTCGAGCGAATCGTTGGTGGTGCCGGTCTTGCCGTAGACATCGGGGCGCTTGAGCACGCGCTGCGCGGCCGCGGCGGTGCCGCGCAGCGTGACGGTATTGAGCAGCGACTCGATCATGAATGCGTTGCGCGGCTCGATCGCCCGCATCGAGTCGTCGAACGGCTTGGGCGATTCCTCGTGCAGCACCTTGCCGCGCGCATCGGTCACCTTGGTGATGAGCACCGGATTGACCCGATAGCCGCCGGTCGCGAACACGCCATAGGCGGTGGACATCTGGATCGGCGTGACCGAGCCCGAGCCGAGCGCCATCGTCAGGTAGGGCGGATGCTTCTCGGGATCGAAGCCGAAGCGCGAGATCCACTGCTGCGCATAGGCCGGCCCGACCGACTGCAGGATGCGGATCGACACCATGTTCTTCGACTTCGCCAGCGCGTCGCGCAGTTTCATCGGCCCTTCGAACTTGCCGTCGTAGTTCTTCGGTTCCCATGGCTGGCTGCCGGTGGTGCCGGCGTCGAAGAACAGCGGCGCGTCGTTGACCACCGTCGCGCCGTTGAAGCCCTTCTCGATCGCACTCGAGTAGATGAAGGGCTTGAAGCTGGAGCCGGGCTGGCGCCAGGCTTGCGTGACGTGGTTGAACTTGTTCTTGCCATAGTCGAAGCCGCCCACCAGCGCGCGGATCGCCCCGGTGGCCGGCTCGGTGGAGACGAACGCGCCTTCGACCTCGGGCTGCTGCGTGAGCGTCCAGTCGCCCTTGTCCGTCTTCATCGCGCGCACGATCGCGCCCGGGCGG
>CAIMXF010000181.1 GCA_903845345.1 uncultured beta proteobacterium | reverse complement strand
CCGAACAGGAAAGTGAAACGCCTCTGCGCCGATGATAGTGCGGGTTCCCGTGTGAAAGTAGGACATTGTCAGGCTAATATCCAGGTAAACCGCCCGAGCTAGTCATAGCTCGGGCGTTTTGCTTTTTGCGATCGACATGATTGCGGCGCCATCGAGCCGCGCCCCGAACGAAAACGCCCGGCGAGCCGGGCGTTCGTCAGCGGGCGGTCAAATGGCTCAATTCAGCGTGATCAGCAATGCGCCCTGGCGCGCCCACAGTTCAGCCTCCTCGCGCAGCAGATACGCCGTGCGCGGATGATCCTCCGCCCATTGGGCCGAGAACGACAGGCGTGCGCCGCCGCCCGCGAGGCGGCTGAGCGTCAACCCGCTCGCATCGACTTCGCCGCGCGCATGGCACTCGATGACCGCAAGCCGCAGGCAGAGCACTTGCCAGGCCGTCAATTCGCGAGACAGCCCCGCCTCGATCTTGCGCAGTCCGCCGCGCTGTCCGAGCACCAGTTCGCCGAGCCGGCGCTGCTGGCTCTGCGAGAAGCCCGGCGCGTCGACGTGCGACACGATGTAAGCGCTGTGCCGATGGTGGTCATGGTGCGACACCATCAGGCCGACCTCGTGCAGGGCCGCCGCCCATCGCAGTTCCTGGTGCATCTCGGCGTCGCCATGCGGCCATGCGCTGGCGAAGAAGCGCTGCGCCGTTCGGGCGACGCGCTCCGCCTGGTCGACGTCCGCATGGAAGCGACGCTGCAGCTCGGCGACCGTCGCGTCCCGAAGGTCGTGGCCGCTGGCCTCGTTGCCTGCGGCCAGACGCTCGGACAGGTCGACGATCACGCCCTGGCGCAGCGCACCCTTGGCGGCAAAGAGTTCGTCGATGCCGAACTGCGCGCAGATCGTGTACAGGATGGCCAGGCCGCCCGGGATGACGGCGCGGCGCTCCGGCTTCATGCCGGGGATGTCCAGCTTGTCGACCTGCCCGCACTCGATGCAGCGCTCGATCAGCCAGCGCAGGCCCTCGGCCGTGATGCGGCCGTCCGTCTTGCCGCTGGCCTTCAGCACGTCGGCGACGGCGCCGGCGGTGCCCGAGGATCCGAGCGCCTCGCGCCAGTGGCGACGCGCGAACGGCACCAGCGCTTCCTCGAGCTCGGCGCCGGCGGCGACCTGCGCGGCGCGAAAGGCCGCCCGCGTGTAGCGGCCGTCGGGAAAATAGCGCATCGACAGGCTGACGCAGCCCACCTGGAACGATTCGGCCACGCGCGGCGTGGGACCGTCGCCCAGGATCATCTCGGTGGAACGGCCACCGATGTCGATCACCAGCCGCGGCTTGGACGAAGGCTGGAGGAACGCGACACCGGAGTAGATCAGGCGTGCTTCTTCGCGCCCGGAGATGATCTCGATCGGATGACCCAGCGCGGCCTCGGCGCGCACCAGGAACTGGTCGCGATTGCGCGCCTCGCGCAAGGTCTGCGTCGCCACTGCCCGCACCTGCATCGGCGCGGACGACTTGAGCGTCTGCGCAAAGCTCGCGAGGCAGCGCAGGCCGCGCTCGGTGGCCTCCTCGGTGAGCATCCCGTCCACGTCGAGGCCGGCGCCCAGCCGCACGGTCTCCTTCAGGTAGAGGTGGCGGCGGTAGCGTCCGTCCTGCACTTGCCCGATTTCGAGCCGGAAACTGTTGGAGCCCATGTCGATCGCGGCAAGCGGTCCGACAGCGGTTGGAGAGATGACAGACATGCGCGCGATTGTGCCCTTCGGAGGCTGTCGAGAAGAAGTCGGTGCGCGAGAAGCCTGCAGCCGCAGTTCCCGGAACCGGCCGACCAGGCCCTTGCCGTACTCGCGCGCGTCGGCCTCGCCATGGCGCTGCGCGCACGGGCGGGGCAGCAGCGCCAGCAGTTCGCCCATTGGCCGGGTCGAACGTTCGTCGAAATCGCTGACTCGGTCGGTTGGACGCAACCGGTTCGCGGCGCGCTACTTGACCACCAGCACGGGTACGTCGCAGTGCACCAGCACGCGCGTCGTCTCGCTGCCCAGCAGCAGCGCGCTGACGCCGCGTCGGCCGTGCGATGCCATCACGATCAGGTCGCAGGACTGGTTCTTCGCATGATCGACGATCGCCTCCCACGGATGCTGCGCCTCGACCGTGAAGGCCTGGCAGTCGAGCCCGGCCTTGTCCGCCGCGGCAACCACCTCCTTGACTCGGTTCAGCGCGATACGCTCCTGTGCGTCGTAGAACTCCTGCGGCGGGATCGGCTGCATCTCGGAGATCGCGCTGTACGGGAACGGCTCCTTCACGGTGATCGTGCTGAGCCGCGCGCCGAGCGCCTTGGCCAGCGAGATGCCGCTGGCAACGGCCTTGGACGTGATGTCGGTGCCGTCGGTCGGGATGAGGATGCTGCGGTACATGGCGGTCTCCCTGTCGTTGCGACCCTGGAAAGTGTGCGCCTTTCGCGCCTCGGCCGCACCCTGGGGAAATCGGCCGCGACTGGTCCCGCTCAACCGACGGCGACCGGCCGCGCCGGATCCGCCGACCACTCGCTCCACGAGCCCGGATACAACGCCGATCCGGACAGCCCCGCCACCTCCATCGCCAGCAGGTTGTGGCAAGCCGTCACGCCGGAGCCGCACTGGTGCACGACCTGCGCCGGCGCGGCGCCGAACGCCTCGAAGGCGGCGCGCAGCTCGGCGGCCGGCTTGAAGCGCCCCTGCGCATCGAGGTTGTCCTTGAAGAAGCGCGACCGGGCGCCGGGAATGTGGCCGGCGCGCTTGTCCAGCGGCTCGACCTCGCCGCGATAGCGCTCGCCGGCACGCGCGTCGAGCAGCGTCACGCGGCCGAGCGACTTCAGCAGCTCGTCGGCGTCGACCGACGCGACCAGGCTGTCGCCCAGCGGATAAGCGGACGGCGCGGCCATGGGCGTCACGCCGCCGGTCTCCACGGCGCCGCCGGCCGCCTGCCATGCACCGAGCCCGCCGTCGAGCACGCTGGCCGCGCGGTGGCCGGCCCACAGCAGCATCCACCAGGCACGCGCCGCGTAGGGGCCGCCCTGCGCGTCGTAGAGCACCACCGCGCGTGCGGGCGTCACGCCCAGGCGCGCGAGCGTTGCCGCCCAGTCCGACCGGGCGGGCAGCGGATGGCGGCCGTTCCGGCCGTCCTTCGCGCCCGCCAGGTCGTGATCGAGGTTCGCGTAGACGGCTCCGGGCAAGTGGCCCGCGGCGAACGCCTGCTCGCCGGCGCCGGCGTCCGCCAGGTCGAAGCTGCAGTCGATGATCGCCGGCGTGGCGCCGGCGGCGCAGGCCCCGAGCAGTTGCTCGGGCGAGACGAGGGGCGTGGGCAGGACGGAAGCGGTCATGTCAGTTGTCGGCATGCGGTTGGATGG
>CAIMXF010000180.1 GCA_903845345.1 uncultured beta proteobacterium | reverse complement strand
TCGTCGCGGCATGGACCAAGGTGATGAACCTGGATCGCTACGACCTGAAGTGACGCGGCGAGGGGGTTGAATCCGCACGGCCAGCAGGTTGGCCGCGACTCGGTTACCGTCGCGGCTCAAGCCTGGAGACCGACTGCATGGACGATTCATCCCCCTACGTGCCACCCACCGTCTGGACCTGGAACAAGGACAACGGCGGACGCTTCGCGAACATCAACCGGCCGATCGCCGGGCCGACGCACGACAAGGCGCTGCCGGTGGGCCGCCACCCCCTGCAGCTCTATTCACTGGCCACGCCCAACGGCGTCAAGGTGACCGTGATGCTGGAGGAACTGCTCGCGCTCGGGCACGGCGGCGCGGAGTACGACGCCTGGCTGATCCGCATCAACGAGGGCGCGCAGTTCGGCAGCGGCTTCGTCGCGGCCAATCCGAACTCGAAGATCCCGGCGCTGGTCGATCGCAGCGGGCCGCAGCCGGTGCGCGTGTTCGAGTCCGGCGCGATCCTGATCCACCTGGCCGAGAAGTTCGGCGCGTTCCTGCCGACCGGCGGCGCGGCGCGCGCGGAGTGCCTGTCGTGGCTGTTCTGGCAGATGGGCAGCGCGCCGTTCCTGGGCGGCGGCTTCGGCCATTTCTACGCGTATGCGCCCGAGAAGATCGAGTACGCGATCGATCGCTACGCGATGGAGGTCAAGCGCCAGCTCGACGTGCTCGATCGCCATCTCGCCGACCACCGCTACATGGCCGGCGACGACTACACGATCGCCGACATGGCGATCTGGCCCTGGTACGGCAACCTGGTCAAGGGCCTGCTCTACGAGGCCGGCGTGTTCCTCGACGTGCAGACGTACACGAACGTCATCCGCTGGACCGACGCGATCGCGCAGCGCCCGGCCGTCAAGCGCGGCCGCATGGTCAACCGCGTCTTCGGCGATCCGGCGAGCCAGCTGCACGAGCGCCACGACGCGGGCGACTTCGACACGCAGACGCAGGACAAGGTGGCGCCGCAATGATCACGCTCTACGACTGCGCCACCGCGCCGAGCCCGCGCCGCGCGCGCATCCTGCTGGCCGAGAAGGGCGTCGCGCACGACACCGTGCAGGTCGACCTGAAGACCGGCGAGCAGATGGGCGAGGCGTATCGGCAGATCAATCCGCACTGCACCGTGCCCGCGCTGCGCACCGACGACGGCCTGCTGCTGACCGACAACGCCGCGATCGCCGCGTGGCTCGAAGCCAGCTTTCCGCAGCCGCCGCTGCTGGGCATCACGCCGGCGGAGAAGGCCGAGGTCGCGAGCTGGAACTGGCGCATCGAGTTCGAGGGCCTGCAGGCGATCGCCGAGGCACTGCGCAACGGCTCGCCCGCGATGGTCAATCGCGCGCTGCCCGGGCCGGTGGACTACGCGCAGATCCCCGCGCTCGCCGAACGCGGGCGCGCGCGGGTACAGCTGTTCTTCGCCGACTTGAACGACCGGCTGGCCGCGCGCGACTTCATCGCGACGGATCGCTTCAGCATCGCCGACATCAACGC
>CAIMXF010000179.1 GCA_903845345.1 uncultured beta proteobacterium | reverse complement strand
GCCGCGCGCATCGCCTCGCTGCGGCGCGAGGCCGACGGCCTGCAGCGCACGCCGCGCCGCGCGATCCCCGGCCGCAACGTCACGCAGCTGCACTACGCGCGGCGCGGCATCGTCACGCCGGAGATGGAATTCGTCGCGCTGCGCGAGAACGGCCGCCACGAATGGATGGCCGAGTACCTGAACAGCGCGCAGCGCGAGCACCGCCTGCGCGGCGACGCCCACGGCGCGACCATTCCCCCCCGCATCACGCCCGAGTTCGTGCGCGACGAGGTGGCACGGGGCCGCGCGATCATCCCGGCCAACATCAACCACCCCGAGCTCGAGCCGATGGCGATCGGGCGCAACTTCCTCGTCAAGGTCAACGCCAACATCGGCAACTCGGCGACGACGTCCAGCATCGAGCAAGAGGTCGACAAGCTCGTGTGGGCCACGCGCTGGGGCGCGGACACGGTGATGGACCTGTCGACCGGCGCGAACATCCACACGACGCGCGACTGGATCCTGCGCAACAGCCCCGTCCCGATCGGCACGGTGCCGATCTACCAGGCGCTCGAGAAGGTGGGCGGCGTCGCCGAGGAGCTCAGCTGGCCGCTGTTCCGGGACACGCTGATCGAGCAGGCCGAGCAGGGGGTCGACTACTTCACCATCCACGCGGGCGTGCTGGCCGAGTTCGTGCCGCTGACGGCGCACCGCCGCACCGGGATCGTGTCGCGCGGCGGCGCGATCCTCGCGAAGTGGTGCATGGCGCACGGCTGCCAGAACTTCCTGTTCACGCACTTCGAGGAGATCTGCGAGATCATGAAGGCCTACGACGTCTCGTTCTCGCTGGGCGACGGCCTGCGGCCCGGCTCGCTGGCCGACGCCAACGACGAGGCGCAGATGGCCGAGCTGCGCACGCTGGGCGAGCTCACGCAGGTGGCGTGGAAGCACGACGTGCAGACGATGATCGAGGGGCCCGGCCACGTGCCGATGCACCTGATCCAGGCCAACATGAGCGAGCAGCTGCGCCTGTGCGGCGAGGCGCCGTTCTACACGCTGGGCCCGCTGACCATCGACATCTCGCCCGGCTACGACCACATCGCCAGCGCGATCGGCGCCGCGATGATCGGCTGGATGGGCACGGCGATGCTGTGCTACGTCACGCCCAAGGAACACCTGGGCCTGCCGAACCGCGACGACGTCAAGCAGGGCCTGATCGCCTACAGGATCGCCGCGCATGCCGCCGACGTCGCCAAGGGCCACCCGGGCGCCCGCGCGCGCGACGACGCGATGAGCCGGGCGCGCTTCGAGTTCCGCTGGCACGACCAGTTCAACCTGGCGCTCGATCCCGATACGGCCAGGAGGTATCACGACGAGACCTTGCCCGCCGAGGCCGCCAAGGAGGCGCACTTCTGCAGCATGTGCGGCCCGAAGTTCTGTTCGATGAAGACCTCGCAGGAGGTGCGCGAGTTCGCCGCCGCGCAGGCGTACGCCACGCTGGCCGACGCCGACTCGGCGGCGCGCTCGGGCGTGTCGGCGCTGGACAAGCGCACCGCGCTCGGCAAGCCCTTCGTGCCGATCTACGACGCGGAGGAAGAATGAGCCGCATCGGCATCGCGGGCGCCGGCGTGGCCGGGCGCCTGTTGGCTTTCCAGCTCGCGCGGCTGGGGCACGCGGTCGACGTGTTCGACCTCGCGCCCGACGCCGCCGCGCCGCAAGGCGGGGCGGCTCACCCGGCGGCGGCCTTCTCCGCCGCCGGCATGCTGAGCCCGCTGGCCGAGCTGGAACACGCGCCGGCCGACGTCTGCGAACGCGGCTGGCGTTCGCTGGACCTGTGGCCCGGCATCGTCGCCGCGCTCGACCCCCGCCATCTCGCGCCCGGCCTGTTCCGACGCAACGGCAGCGTGCTGGTGGCGCATCCGGGCGACCTCGGCGCCACGCAGCGCGTGCTCGCGCGCATGAAGGCGGCCAACACACGCAGCGCGCGCGAGCGGGCGCTCGACGCCGCCGCCACCGAGCCCCCGTCGACGCTGCCGCTGGCCGCTCCGCGCCAGCAGCCGCCGCAGCGCGATCCGAAGGCGCTCACGCCGGACGCGCTGGCCGCGCTGGAGCCCGCGCTGCTGCACGGCCTGCAGGGCTGGCTGTTGCCCGGCGAAGGCCAGGTCGATGCCACGCGCCTGCTGCCCGCGCTCGTGGCAGGGAGTCCCGACGTGCGCTGGCACTGGGGCGCGCGCGTCACGTCCGTCGAGCCGCACGTGCTGCATGTCGAAGGCCGGCCCGCGGCGCGCTATGACTTCGCCGTCGACACCCGTGGCCTGGGCGCGCGGGGCGCCGGACTGGCGCTGCGCGGCGTGCGCGGCGAGCTGCTGTGGCTGCATGCACCCGGCCTCGAGCTGCGCCGGCCGGTGCGCTGCATCCACGCGCGCCATCGCGTCTATCTCGTGCCGCGCCAAGGCGACCTCGTGATCGTCGGCGCGACCGAGATCGACAGCGAGGATCGCTCGCCCGTCAGCGTGCGCAGCGCGATCGAACTGCTGGCTGCAGCGCACGGCATCGTGCCGCAGCTGGCCGAGGCCCGCATCGTGCGGCTGGACACGCACCTGCGCCCCGCCACGCTGGACCAGCGCCCGCACCTGCATTGCGAGCCGGGCCTGGTCCGCATCAACGGGCTGTTCCGCCACGGCTTCCTGCTCGCGCCGGCGCTCGTCGAGGAAGCCCTGGAGCGCACCGGCCTGATGCTGGGCACGCGCCGCAAGGAGTCGAGCCATGCGTGAAGGAGACGACGTGTTCGCGCCGGCGCGCGTGACGCCCGCGAACGTGCTGGTCAACGGCGCGCCGCATCCGTGGCGGCTGGGCCTGACCGTGGCCGACGTGCTCGCCGAGCGCGGCAGCGACGACGCCGCCGTCGCCACCGCGGTCAACACGCGCTTCGTGCCGCGCGGCGCGCGCCTGGACACGCCGCTGTGGCCCGACGACCGCGTCGTCGTGTTCGGCGCGATCGTCGGAGGATGACGATGCGGCTCGATTTCCCGGCGGCGGCGCCGTCGCCGTGGCGCGTCTACGGGCAGCGCCTGGACAGCCGCTTCCTGATCGGCAGCGCCGGCTATCCGTCGCCCGCGGTGCTCGCGCAGGCGATCGAGGCCTCCGGCGCGCAGGTGGTCACCGTCGGCCTCAAGCGCGAGATCGCCGGCGACCCCGCGCCGCGAGGCAGCGACGCCATCGCGATGCTGCGCGCGCTGTGCGCCAGCTCCGGCGCGCGGCTGCTGCCCAACACCGCGGGCTGCCGCAGCGCGCGCGAGGCGGTGCTGCTGGCGCAGATGTCGCGCGAGCTGTTCGACACGCGGTGGATCAAGCTGGAGGTGATCGGCGACGACCACACGCTGCAGCCCGATCCGTTCGAGCTCGTCGACGCCGCCGCGCACCTGGTGCGGCTCGGCTTCCAGGTGTTCCCTTACTGCACCGACGACCTGGTCGTGTGCCGCAGGCTGCTGGCCGTCGGCTGCGAGGTGCTGATGCCGTGGGCCGCGCCCATCGGCTCCGCGCAAGGGCTGCTCGATCCGGCCGCGCTGCGCAGCCTGCGCGCGCGGCTGCCGGGCGTGCCGCTGGTCGTCGACGCGGGCCTGGGCGCGCCGTCGCACGCGGCGTTCGCGATGGAGCTGGGCTACGACGGCGTGCTGCTGAATTCGGCGGTGGCGCAGGCGGTCGATCCGCCGCAGATGGCGATGGCGTTCGCGCACGCGATCGCCGCCGGCCGCCTCGGCTTCGAGGCCGGCCTGATCGCGCCGCAGGACATGGCGCGGCCCAGCACGCCGTGCGGCAACGAACCGATCCTGGTCGACTGATGACGCACGACGCCTCCGCTTCGCGCCGTCCCGTCGTCTGGACGATTTCCGGCACCGACTCCGGCGGCGGGGCCGGCATCCACGCCGACACCCGCGCGCTCGACGCCTTCGGCGTGCACGGGGCTTGCGCGGTCGCGGCCGTCACGGCGCAGCATTCGCTGGCGGTCACGCACGTCGAGCCGGTGTCGCCCGCGGTGCTCGACGCGCAGCTCGCCGCGCTGTCCGCGGACATGCCGCCCGACGCGATCAAGACGGGCCTGCTGGGCAGCGTCGACAACCTGCGCGTCGTCGTCGCCCACGTGCGGCGCCTGCGCGAGCGATCGCCCGATCGCCGCGTGCCGCTGGTCGTCGATCCCGTCTTCGGGGCGACCACCGGCGCGGCGTTCGCCGACGACGCGCTGCGCGCCGCCTACCGCGACGAGCTGCTGCCGCTGGCCACGCTGGCCACGCCCAACGTGGCCGAGGCGCGCGCGCTGGTGCCGTCGTCGCAGCTGCTCGGCCCGGAGCCGCTCGCGCGCGCGTGGCGCGCGTTCGGCGTGCGCGCGGTGGTGGTCACCGGCGGCGACAGCGACCGCCTCGCCGAGGACGAGCTCGAGCACCTGTCGACCGCGCGGCTGGCGTCGCGACTGGCCGAGATCGACGCCCGCGCCGCGTGGGCGCACGACTGGCTCGACGCCGAGCACGGCCTGCGCAGCCGCGGCTGGCTGGCCTCGCGCCGCATCGAGACGGCGCACGACCACGGCACGGGCTGCGTGTTCGCATCCTCCGCCGCGGCGGCGCTGGCGCACGGCTTCGTCGCGGCCGACGCCGTGGTGCTGGCGAAGATGGCCACCTGCGAAGGCCTGCGCCACGCGTACGCGGCGGGCGGCGGCGCCGGCCCGGTCGCGCCGCGCGCGGGCTTCGCGAGCCGGCTCGCCAACCTGCCGGTGCTCAATCCGCTGCCCGACGCCGAATCGCGCTTCGCGTTCGCGCCGCTGCCCGACGACACCCGCGGGCTCTACGCGATCGTCGACAGCAGCGACTGGGTGGCGCGCGTGCTCGCCGAGGGCGTGCGACTGGTGCAGTTGCGCGTCAAGGACGCGGCGGGCGACGTGCTGGTGCGCGAGATCCGCGCGGCGATCGCCATCGCGCGCGCGGCGGGCGCGACGCTGATCGTCAACGACCACTGGGAACTCGCGCTCGAACTCGGCGCCGACGGCGTGCACCTGGGACAGGACGACCTCGCCGCCGCCGACATCGACGCGCTGCACCACGCGGGCCTGCTGCTGGGCATCAGCACGCACTCGTACTGGGAGGTCTGCCGCGCCCGCGCGCTGCGGCCCAGCTACATCGCCTGCGGCCCGATCCACGCGACGACGATCAAGCAGATGCCGTGGCTGCCGCAGGGCGACGCCAACCTCGCGTACTGGTGCGCGCTGCTGCGCGACACGGCCGTGGTCGCCATCGGCGGCATGGACGCCGCGCGCGCACGCGACGCGATGCGCGCGGGCGCGTGGGCCGTGGCGGTCGTGGGGGCGATCACGCGCAGCGCGCAACCGCACTTGGCGATCGCGCAGCTGCAGCAGGCGATGGCCTCGGTGCCGCGTTCGGCGATCGCGACGCTGCCGCCCTTCGCGCGCAGCACGTTGAGCGCGTGGGTGGACAGCGGCGGATAGGGGGTCGTACCGCGATCGGCGGCCCGCGTCGCGTCCCACGTCGCTCCACAGGAACCCGAACGTGCACACGACGCGGGTCGCGAGCTGCTCGGTCACGACGGACCCATGGTGCCCGCCTTCGGTGTTCTCGAAGCAGTCGACCGCGTCGCCCTGGTCCTCCATCTTCGCGGCCATCTTGCGCGCGTGGCCGGGATGGACGCGACCGTCGCGCGTCGTGGAACGGAACATCGCCGGCCCGGGTATGGCGAGGTGAAGCTGGCGTCGCGCGGAGCCACGAACCGCCGACTGCAGCGGCCGACGCGGCAACGCCTTCGCGCTGAGGCATCATTCAGGCTTTGCAGCCTCGCTCCCGCCCGGGACGCCCGCACGATGAGTCCCTCGCAGACCCCGACCTTGACGGAATACGCGACGCTGTTCATGCAGCAGTTGCGCGCGCTGGGCGACACGCGCCGGTGGGAATGGGACGAGCCCGCAGGCCGGCTGAAGCCCGCCGCACCCGCCGACGGCAGTGCGGCGCCGATCGAATTCATCTACCTGAACAGCCTCCATGCCGAGTGGCTGCGACTGGCGCCGGCCGCGCGCGCGGAGGGCCTTCGGCAGGCCGCCCAGTCGATGCTGAAGCAGCCCGTTCCGCAAACCGCGGACGAGGTGCGCGCCCACCTGCTGCCGCTCGTGCGCGCGGCGGCGGACCGCGGGCTGGCCATGATCGTGTCGCCCAAGGGAGATGCCGGAGTGGTGCACCGCGCGCTGTGCGGCGACCTCGAGATCCAGCTGGGGCTCGACACGCCCGTCAACATCCTGCGGGTCGGCGACAGCCACCTGGCGACATGGAAGCTGTCCGAGCAGGAGGCCTTCGCGCTCGCGCTCGACAACCTGCGCGCAATGTCGGCCAAGCCGATGCACGCCATGGCGCCGGGCATCTACGAATCCGCCTGGGCCGACGACCACGACGCCGCGCGCCTGCTTTTGGTCGACGTCGTGCAGCGGCATTCGATCAGGGGCACGCCGGTGGTCGCGGTGCCGGTGCGCGGCCGTTTGCTGCTCACGGGCGACCAGGACGTCACGGGGATCGCGGCGCTGGTGCGGCAGCTCGAACTGGCGCAGGAACAGCCGCGCGCGATGCCGCCGCAGTTGCTGCGCCTCGTCGACGGCCAATGGACCGACTTCGTGCCCGCCGCGCACGCAACCAGGCTGCATGCGCTGCGGCTGCTCTCGCAAGGCCAGGCGTACGCCGCCCAGAAGCAGCTGCTGGACGAGCGCGCCATCCAGCGCGGCGAGGACATCTTCGTGGCCAACCTGATGGTCGGCCGCGATCCCGACGGGACGCCTTCGCGCAGCGCCTGCGTCTGGTCGAAGGGCGTGGCCGCGTTGCTGCCGAAAGCCGAGTTGCTGAGCCTGGTGGATCCGCATGGCGACAGGGCCGACGCCGTCGTCGTCGCCTGGGACCTGGCCCTGCCGGTGGTGGGCGAGCTCATGCGCGAGACGGGCGACGTGCCGCCACGTTTCCACGTCACGACCTATCCCGACGAATCCCGGCTCGCGCGCCTGCGGCAGGCCGCGGCGGCGAATCCGCTCAAGCGCGCGACGCCACCGCCCGGCCAGGCCAGCAACCCGGGCGGCATGGCGCTGTCGCTGGACAAGCTGCGCGTGCTGCAACCGCAGTTGTTCGAGGCGGACCCGTCGGACGAGGCCGACCGCCGTCGCCGCCAGTGGATCGAGCTGATCGGCGAGCAACTGTCCGACGGCGATGCGCGGGCCGCGGTCGTCATCGACGCCCAGCAAGGGATCGTCGCCGCCTACGCCGACGAGCTCGATGGCGTGGCGCTGCTGAAGTTCGACCCGCTCATCGCGCGCGCCAACCAGTGGCAGGCCGGCACGCGCCTGCTGAGCGTCAACACCTACACCCCGCGCGCCCAGGGACTCGCCCGCGATCTCGTGCCAGGCCCGAAGGACTCGGGCCACTGGGGCAACTTCCGCCCGATGATCGCCGACCTGCTGACCGACGACGGCGCGCGCCTGGCGGCTGCCAAGGCGGCGATCGGCGAGGACGAATGGACGCGCGCGCTGCAGAGGGGTCGCAGCGCCCTGGCCGCGAAGGCGTCGAAGCCGCGCGACGGCCGTCCGCTCGGCTGCGCGACGCCGGGGGCACCGGAAACGGCGACGCCTGCGCCGCAGGAAAGGCCGACCGCCGCGAGTCCCGCGCCCGCGCCGCGGCAGCCCAGGCCGATCAGGCCCGTCGCCCGGTTCGAGCCCAAGCCCCTCGCGGTGTCGCTGGTCTGCCTGGCGATCGCGATCGTCGGCGTCACGCAGGTCGGCAACACGGACGACAGCCGCTCCGGCGTCGTCGCCTGGCTGGTCATCCTGTTCTTCGCCGCCATGGCCCTGCGCTACGGCCGCGCGTTCTACAAGGCGCTGTTCCCGCCGGCCGAATGAGCTCGCGCGCGGCCGCCCGAATGGCCGGGCGCGGTCGCGCCGCTCTTCTGCAGACCGCGCGCGCTCGGTCCTGTGCACACTGAGCATGCACGCGGGCCGGTCCGTCGGCCTGCGGGCCTCGGATGCCGGGCTCATTCGGCGCCGCGAGGAAACGGCCATGAACGAGCGTCTCGAGTACTGGGCAGGCACCATCGGCTCCGCCACGATGGTGGCGTTCGTCGCCACCTGCCTGCAGGCGCCGCGCGTCGCGACGTTCACGTGCGATACCCCGCCCGGCTCGATCCGCGACGAATGCCACCTGCTCGAGACGCTGCCCGCGGCCGTGGAGGCGGCACAGGTCTCGAGCGCCGGCAACGACGCCTCGGGCGCGGCCACGCCGGCCGCCACGCGCGCCGTGAACTGAGCGTCAGGGACGTTCGTTCACCAGGCTCGCATCGAGCCAACCGCGCAGGCTGTTGAAGAACGCGACGCCGTCCGCGCGCGCGAGGTCGGCGCGCGTCAGCACCGCTTCCTCGATCGCACCGTCGCGAAGCAGCCGTGCGCGTGCGATGCCGGGAAGCAGTCCACACCTGGCCGCCGGCGTCAGCCAGCGTCCGGCGATGCGCAGCGCCACGTTGCCGCGCGTGAACTCCGTCAGCTCGCCGCGTTCGTTCCACAGCAGCATGTCGAAGACGGCGTCGTCGGACGGCGCGAACGCGTCGTAGTGGGCGCGGTGCGTGGTCTTGAAGCGCACGAACTCGCCCTCGCTGCCGGCCAGCGGTCGATCGGCCAGCCGGACGCGCACGCGGTCCGGCGGGGCCGCGAGCGCGAACGCCTGCGTGCGCGCGAGGCCCGCGCGATCCGCGAGCAGGCGCACGCGCCAGCGGCCGCTCGCGTGCGCGGCGCGCAAGTCCTCGAGCACGGCACCGGCCGAGGCGAGCGGCGACGCGAAGCCGAAGTGCCGCGCCGCGTCGCCCAGGCGCGCGAGGTGCGCGTCGACGTCGACGAACACCCCGTCCTCCAGCCGCAACGTCTCCAGCAGCTCGAAGGCCTGGCTCGCGCGATCGACGAACGCGCGCTTGTGGCGCCATTCGTCCCATTCGCCGGCGGCGGTGGCGTCGGCCGTGATGCCGCTGCCGATGCCGCAGCGCAGGCGCATCTGCGCGCCGTCGTCGCGCAGCGCGAGCGTGCGGATCGGCACGTTGAACGTGGCCGCGCCGCCCGGCTGCACCACGCCGATCGCGCCGCAGTAGATGCCGCGCGGCTCGGGCTCGAGTTCGCGGATCAGGCGCATCGCCTGCACCTTGGGCGCGCCGGTGACCGAGCCGCACGGGAACAGCGCGCCGAACACGTCGGCCAGCGTGGCGTGCCGGCGCGTCGTCGCGACGACGTCGGAGCTCATCTGCCACACCGTCGGCCAGGCCTCGGTGTGGAACAGCCGCGGCACGCGCACGGAATGCGGCTGGGCGATGCGCGAGAGATCGTTGCGCAGCAGGTCGACGATCATCAGGTTCTCGGCACGCTCCTTCGCGGCGCTGCGCAGGAACCCGGCCTGCGCGGCGTCCTCGGCCGGCGTCGCGCCGCGCGGCGCGGTGCCCTTAATCGGACGCGCCAGCAGGCAGCCGTCGCGCCAGTCGAAGAACAGCTCGGGCGAGACCGACAGG
>CAIMXF010000178.1 GCA_903845345.1 uncultured beta proteobacterium | reverse complement strand
CCGGGCGAGCAGGAGTACCGCAACAAGGGCGTGGCTTATTGCCCGCACTGCGACGGCCCGCTGTTCAAGGGCAAGCGCGTGGCGGTGATCGGCGGCGGCAACTCCGGCGTCGAGGCGGCGATCGACCTGGCCGGCATCGTCGGACACGTGACGCTGCTCGAGTTCGGCGCCGAGCTGCGCGCCGATGCGGTGCTGGTCAGCAAGCTCAAGAGCCTGAAGAACGTGGTCATCCACACGCAGGCGCAGACGACCGAGATCACCGGCGCCGACGGCAAGGTCAACGGCCTGACCTACACCGATCGCTCGAACGGCGAGAGCAGGCACGTCGAACTCGAAGGCGTGTTCGTGCAGATCGGCCTGGTGCCCAACTCCGAATGGCTCAAGGGCACGATGGAACTCACGAAGCACGGCGAGATCGTCGTCGACGCGCGCGGCCAGACCTCGGTGCCGGGCGTGTTCGCCGCCGGCGACGTCACCACGGTGCCGTTCAAGCAGATCATCATCGCGACCGGCGACGGCGCGAAGGCGGCGCTCGGCGCGTTCGACCACCTGATCCGCCAGGCCGTCGCGGCCTGAGATCCACGCGCTTCGCCACACAAGGCCCGCATCGTCGCGGGCCTTGTCGCTTGCGGACCGAGCGCGGCCTTCGGACGCGAGGACGCGGCGTTGCGGATTGCCACTCCACCTCGGTGCCCGATCCGGTGGAGCAGCAACCATCCGGACGCGTTCAGGCCGCGGCCGGCCGCGGCCGCCGCATCCACAGGAAGCCGTCCGCGCTGTAGATCACCAGCGCCGACCAGATCACCACGAAGCCGGCCAGCCGCGTGCCTTCCAGCGGTTCGCCGAAGAAGGTGACGCCCAGCAGGAACTGGATCGTCGGCGACAGGTATTGCAGCGTGCCCAGCGTCGCGAGCGTGATGCGGCGCGCGCCGGCGGCGAACAGCAGCAGCGGGATCGCTGTGAGCGGGCCGGCGAACAGCAGCCAGCCGACGGTGGCGCCGTCCATGCCCGCGAACAGGCCGCCGCGCGGCGCCGACATCAGCGCCAGCGCGACGAGCGCCACCGGCGCGATCACCGCCGTTTCCACCGCCAGGCCTTCGAGCGCGCCGAGCGGCGCGGTCTTGCGCAGCAGCCCGTAGCTGCCGAACGAGCCGGCCAGGCCAAGCGCGATCCAGGGCGGGCGGCCCAGCGTCAACGCGAGCCACAGCACGCCGCAGGCGGCCACCGCGACCGCCAGCCACTGCAGCCGGCGCGGCCGTTCCTCGAGCACCCAGGTGCCCAGCAGCACGTTGACCAGCGGCGTGACGAAGTAGCCCAGGCTGGCCTCGACCACATGGCCGTGGTTGACGGCCCAGACGTACAGCAGCCAGTTGGCGCTCAGCAGCATCGCGCTGAGCATGAACTGCGCGACCAGCCGCGGCCGGCGCACGACGCCGGGCACCCAGTCCAGCCGCCGCAGCGCGACGAGCGCCGTCCACACGAACACGAACGACCACAGCGATCGGTGCATCACGATCTCGAACGCGTCGACGCGGGCCAGCATGTGGAAGTAGATGGGGAACAGGCCCCAGGCGATATAGGCGAGGGCGGCGTAGACGAGTCCGGACATGGGCGGCTTGGCAACCGGAGGCGGTCTCCGGGTTCACGCCATTATCGAAGCTCGACGGCGCGGGTATCTTGGCCGGCGTGGCCGACACCCCGCAATTCCCCGGCCGCATCGTTCCGACGCGCGCGGACAGGGCCGCCGTGATGCGCAGCGACCCGGCCATCGCGCAGGGCCTGATGCACTGCGAGCGGTTCCCGTACGGGGTAGCGGTATGGGCAGACAGCTTCCGGCTGGACGCTTGGGGACGTCTCGATCCGGAAAATGGTTTGCGACGAATCGCGCAGGACTGCTCGGTCCTGTCGTTGCTTTCCCACGATTTCCGCCTTTAGGGGGATTGTTGGAAATTGGCACGCTGCTGAAAAATGGTTGTCATCAACGCTCCGCATGATCAGGGGCGTTCTGGGAGAACAGCCATGCCGCAAACGTACAACGTCGGATCCCGGTCTCGTTTCGTCAACTTCATCGCCTGGATGTTCATCCTCCTGGCGGCGTTCGCGTGCGAGTGGGCAGTCATCCAGAACGCGACGCAGTCGTCGTGGTCGGCGCTGGCCGGCGACCAGTCCAGCCTGCCCTGGCTCACCGGCCTGCTGATGCGGCATGTGACCTGGGTCTACTCGGCCGCCATCGCGCTGTCGCTGGCCATGATCGTCTGCGCCTTCGGCCTGCTGCGCCGCATCGAGTGGGCGCGCCGCGTCTTCATCGGCCTGCTGATGGTGGCCATCGGCGTCGACCTCGCCGGCTTGTGGCTGCAGCAGGAGTTCATGCACCTGCTGGTGGACTCGGCGCTGCGCCAGGCCCCGCAACCGGCGGCCGATCTCTTCGGTGGCGTCGTCACCGTCGCCCGCGTGCTGGCCGGCTTCGTCACCCTGGTGGCCAGCGTGGCGCTGGTGGGCATCATCCGCCGGCTGATGTCGCCGGCGGTGCGGCAAGAGTTCGCCTGAGCCTGCGCGCTGCCTGATCAACGGCCGCGGTTGCGGCCGTTGTCGTTTCTGGCGCTGCTCCGCCGCTAGCCGGCGTCGGACGGGTCGTTGAACGCCGCCAGGAACTCGTCCGAGGCCACCCGGTCGGCCAGCGCGCGCAGCGTGGCGGCGGCCTCGCTGCCCAGCACGGCCTCGACGCGCTGGTTGGCCGTCGCCCAGTGCGCCGCGGCCTCGTTCAGCCGCTTCATGCCCGCGGAGGTGAGCGCGCCGCGCTTGGTGCGGCCATCCTCGTCGTCGGGCTTCAGGGCGACCAGCCCGTCGCGCACCAGCGGGCGCAAGGCATGCGTGAGCGCGGAGATCTGGATCGCCAGCCGCGTCGCCAGTTCCTGCAGCGACGGCGCGCGGCCTTCGTTGGCGGCGGCGAGCCGCGCGATCTCCGCCATCAGGCCCATCTGGGTCGCCTTCAGTCCGACCGGCTCCAGCGCGTCGTCGTAGAGGTTGCCGAGCCGCCGCGCGGCGCGCCGCAGCGCCGTGTTGTTGCACGGGGGAAAGTCGAACGAGGCGGCGGTCGCGGGCTCTTTGCTGGCTGTCTTGCGCATGGCGTGCATGTCCTTCGGCGCCTTCGGTCGGTGCCCCTGTCGGGCATGGGGTCGTTTTCGAGGCGATGCGCGATTATCCCACGCCCGCCGTTAAAGTTGAGCCCTCAACAAAATAACTTGAGGGCTCAAGTTAAACCAAGGAACCCCTCATGTCCAACTCGTCCCGTACCGCCGTCGTCACCGGCGCTTCCTCCGGCATCGGTGCCGTCTATGCCGACCGGCTGGCCGCCCGCGGCTACGACCTGATCCTCGTCGCGCGCCGCGCCGACCGCCTCCATGCGCTGGCCGACAAGCTGTCCGCGTCGCACGGCATCAAGACCCGGGTGCTGGTGGCCGACCTGGCCAAGGAAACCGATCTGGCCGACGTCGAGGCCGTGATCCGCCGCGATGCGAGCGTGCGCGTGCTGGTCAACAACGCGGGCGTCGCGCGCTTCAGCCCGTTCGCGGCGTCGTCCGTCGAGGACAACGCCTCGCAGATCGCGCTCAACATCACCGCGCTGACGCGCCTCGCCCACGCCGTGCTGCCGGGCCTGGTCGCGCGCAACGACGGCGCCATCATCAACGTGGCATCGGTTCTGGCGGTGCATGCGCTGCCGATCAGTTCCGTCTACAGCGCGACCAAGGCCTATGTGCTGCAATTCAGCCGTGGCCTGCAGCAGGAACTGGCCAGCACGGGCGTGAAGGTGCAGGCAGTGCTGCCGGCGGCCACCGCGACCGAGATCTGGAGCGAGGAGATCTCCGGCGTGCCGCTGTCGGCGCTCGAGCCCAGCCGCGTCATGAGCGCGGAAGACCTGGTCGACGCGGCCCTCGCGGGCTTCGACGAGGGCGAGACGGTCACCTGGCCGTCCGTCGGCGACGAAGGCCTGTGGACCACGTTCGACGCGGCCCGCGCCGCGATCTTCGCCGCCACGCAGACGGGCACGCCCGCCGCGCGCTACACGAAGGCCTGAACCCGACGCACGCCTGGTCCGACGGCCGCGCCTGCGGCCGTCGTCGCTTCAGGCGATGTCGCCGTCGACGTAGAACCAGCGTCCGCCTTCGCGCACGAAGCGGCTCGTCTCGTGCAGCCGTTCCGCGCGCCCGCCCAGCTTGCTGCGGGCGACGAACTCGACGATCGCGTGGTCGGTGTCGTGCCGGACGTGGCGGCGCACGTCCAGGCCCAGCCAGCGCAGGCCGTCGGGCAGCGGCTCGATGACGGCGGGACGCGTCGATGGGTGCCAGGTGTCGCGCAGGTAGCCGAGCAGGCCGCCGGCAAAGGCGCTGTAGCGTGAGCGCATCAGGTCCTCGGCGCTCGGCGCCCGCAGCGCCTCGGGGCCGGCGTGCCAGCGCCCGCAGCAGCGTTCGTAGGCGAGTTTCCGGCCGCAAGGGCAGGGCGAGGACGGCGTGATCGGCATGCGTGAATTGTGCCCCGCAAGATTTCACGCAATTCTTGATTCGGCGGGCAAAGGTCCGATAGACTGTATGCAACTACAGTACTCCGGGAGGGTCTCGGAAGTACGCCTGACTGCCACAACGGCCGAGTCGCGAAGCCCTCCCGCTGCCTTGACGTGAACCTTCGCCCACCCGGTCACCGCGATGTCCTCGCCTTCTTCCCTGCTGCCGCTGGAGCATCTGCATCCGGCGTTGTGGCGCGCGCACCAGCTGGGGCGCGGGCGGGAGGCGGTGCAGGCGAGCGGCTATGCCGCGCTCGACGCCGAATTGCCGGGCGGCGGCTGGCCGCAGCGGGCGATCACCGAGTTGCTGCTGGCGGGCACCGGCTGCGGTGAGATGCGCCTGCTCGCGCCGGCACTCGCGCGCGTGGGTGCGGCCGGGCGCGGCGTGCTGCTGCTGGGGCCGCCAGCCGAACCGTGTGCCGAATCGCTGGCGCAGCTGGGCATCGCCCTGTCGCGCTGCGTGGTGATCCGCGGCGACGACCTGCTGTGGCCGCTGGAGCAAGCCTTGCGCAGCGGGCAGGTGGGCGCGGTCGTCGCGTGGGCCCCGGCCAGCCTCAAGGGCGAGGCGCTGCGCCGGCTGCAACTGGCCGCGCAGTCGCACGAAGGCCCGGCCTTCGTCGTGCGCGCCGCGGCCGCGGCCGCGCATCCCAGCCCGGCGCCGTTGCGGCTGGCGCTGTCCGGCGCGGG
>CAIMXF010000177.1 GCA_903845345.1 uncultured beta proteobacterium | reverse complement strand
GGACATCCTCCAACGACGCGTCGGCGTCGTACAAGCTTTTGAACGCCGCGAGGCGCGAGATCAGGGACGCGCACTTGCCGGCCTCGACGGCGGGCGTCATGAGGAAGAGGATGCTGTTGAGATCGCACTTCTCGGGCACGATGTTGTTCTCGCGCAGATAGGCCGCCAGCAAAGTCGCGGGCACGCCGATCGCGCCGTAGGCTCCGGTCTGGCGGTCGAACCCCGGCGTGATGAGCGTCAGCTTGTTGGGATCCGTCATGGCCCAATCGGGCGCGGCGTTGCGGAAGCCGTGCCAGCGCGCATCGGGGGCGAGCGACCAGCATGCGGGCTCGCGGGCCAGCACCTCGGTCGGAATCTCCTCCCACGGCGTTCTCACCAGGGGTGGGCCGGACTTCGAATCCTTCAACGTCACGACGTCGGGAACGAACGGATCGAAGAACCAGGCGGTGCGCTCGTCGCGCGAAGCGGCCTTGAACTGCTTCCCGAGTGCACGGATCTTCTTGCGCGTCTCGATGCCGACACGGATTGCGTCGTCCCAGAGGACGAGGCCGTTGCGGCCCTTGTGCATGCGCGCGTCGACGTCCAGGCTCGCGAACAGCGGGTAAAAGGGTGACGTCGAGCAGTGCAGCATGAACATCTCGTTGAAGCGGCGATGCCCCGTGCGACGCGACTGGCCTCGCAGATGCTCGTCACGAACGTGGATCTGCGATGCCTGCGAGAAGCCCGCGAGCTGCTTGTGCGTGGACTGCGTGGCGATGATGCCGGGACTCGAGGCATCGAGATCCTGCAGCCCCATGGCAAAGTGCCCCGCGAAGAGCGGATGGAACTTCATGAACCCGGCCCAGGCTTCGTCGAAGTGGACGTAGTCGCAGAGATGCCCGATGCGCTTGATGAGGGTGCCAGCGTTGTAGATCGTGCCGTCGTAGCTGCACTGCTCGACGATCGCCAGCCGGAACGGGCGCTCGCGTTTCCAGGCGTCCTTGTCGGTCACCAGCGGGTGGTTGCGGATCTGCTCGCGCAGCTTCTTCTCGTCGAGCGCACCGAAGTCGATCGGGCCGATCAGGCCCTGCGGATTCCGGTCGGTCTCGAGATAGATCGGAATCGCACCCGCCAGCAGCAGCGCGCCCTGGTGGTTGGACTTGTGGTTATTGCGATCGAAGAGCACCAGGTCGCCGCGCTTGAGCATCGCGGAGGTCACCACCTTGTTCGAGGTCGACGTGCCGTTGAGGATGAAGTAAGTGCGGTCCGCACCGAACACCTTGGCGGCTTCCATCTGAGCAGCCAGCGCGGGTCCGACGTGGGTCAGCAGGTCGCCGAGCTCGGGCACCGAGTTGTCGATGTCGTTGCGGAACACGGCCTCGCCCAGGTGCTCCACGAAGAGCCGGCCGACCGGGCTGCGTCGATAGAAGGCGCCGCCCTGGTGACCTGGGCAGGTCCACATCTGGTTGCCCTCGTATTCATAGTCCATCAACGCACCGAAGAACGGCGGCTTCAGGCTCTGCGCATAGCGCTCCAGAGCGAAGATCGTCTCCTTGGCGGAGAAGGCCGGCGTCTCCTGGTCCAGGTAGATGTAGCCGGTGACGTCACCCAGCGGCACGAGCGATCGCGAATCGACGCCTGCCAGCTCGCTGATGAGGTAGATCGGAGTGTCGAGTCCGCGCTCATGGCGGATCGCATGCACCAGTTTCTGGACCTCAACTTCGTTCGGCCCGTCGATCGCGAGCAGGAAGCAGCCGATCCCCATGTCGCTCTCGGCGGCCACCGTGGCGCCCATCAGCGTCGGCGCGATCTCGGTTCGATAGTCGAGTTGCGACAGGGAGTCGACAAGGCGCTCGGTCAGCCTGGCTTCGTTGCCTTCGGGCTCCTTCGAGAACACCGGGGTGTAGAGGAGGAAGTGAAACAGCGCATGGAACGGAACCGACATGTCTGGGCCTTGAGTAATCGAAGTGCAGACCTGGGTTGTAGCGACGTGATTGGAGTACGTCGGTTCGCTTGCGCACACAGTCCTGTCGATTCATCTCGACGAAAGACTCATCCGATATTCCGAGACAGCTGTGTGAGTTAGCGCACAGACCTCGATACCGACGCCCTCGTAAGGTGGTCTATCCGAGTTGCCAGTGAAAGACGCCGTGATGAAGACCAACAAGCCATGGCCAGCGCCATTTATTTCTCAAAGTGAACGCGCGTCGGCGGTTGCCGTCGGGTTGGAGTCCAAGTAATGCCGCAGAGTCTCGGCATCCATTCAGAGGTGGGAAGGCTGCGCAAAGTCCTGGTGTGCCGGCCCGGGCTCGCGCAGAAGCGCTTGACCCCCGCGAACTGCAGGGAGTTGCTCTTCGATGACGTCCTGTGGGTCGCGCAGGCGCGCAACGATCACGACGCCTTCACCTCTGCCATGGCGGAGCGCGACGTCGAGGTACTCGAGTTGCATGACCTTCTCGCAACGACGGTCGCCGATGCGAAGGCACGCACCTGGCTGCTCGATCGAAAGCTGGCGCCCGACTACATGGACCAGGAGGCGGTGACGCTGCTACGCCCGTGGCTCGATGAGCTGCCGCCGGCACGGCTGGCTGAGTTCCTGATTGGCGGTGTGACGAGGGCCGACCTGCCATTTGAGGCCGAGGGCCTGCTCGCGCACTGCGCCGATGCTTCCGACCTGCTGTTGCCTCCTTTGCCCAACACGCTCTTCGCACGCGACAGCAGTTGCTGGATCGGCGCCAGCGCAGTTCTGTGTTCGATGTTCTGGCCTGCGCGCAGGCAGGAGACCTTGCTCACGACGGCTGTCTATCGGTTCCATCCTGCCTTTGCCGGGCGAGTCAGCGAACTATGGGGCGATCCGGACGTGGATCATGGCCTGGCCTGCATCGAAGGCGGCGACGTGATGATGCTCGGCAAAGGCATCGTGCTGGTGGGCATGGGAGAGCGGACGACCCCGCAGGCGGTCAGCCAACTGGCACGACGCCTGTTCGCGACCGGGGCCGCCACCCAGGTGCTTGCTGCGCAGCTCCCCAAGTCACGCGGATCGATGCACCTCGACACCGTCTTCACGATGTGCGATTCCGATCTGGTGACGATCTTTCCCGATGTGATCGATGAGACCCGAACGCATAGCGTGCATCCGGGGAGCCGCGAAGGAACGCTGGACGTGCGCTCGGAGCCAAAGGCCTTCCTCGATGTCGTTGCGAAGGCAATGGGCCACACCCGGCTTCGTGTCGTGAAGACCGCCGGCGACGCATACGAGGCGCAGCGCGAGCAATGGGATGACGGCAACAACCTTCTGGCGATCGCACCTGGAGTCGTGATGGCCTACGACCGCAACAGCTATACGAACACCTTGCTTCGGAAATCCGGTGTGGAGGTCATCACCATTCCAAGCGGTGAACTCGGACGCGGCCGCGGTGGAAGTCACTGCATGGCCTGTCCCATCGAGCGCGACCCGCTTTGAACTACCCTTCCGCAAACACGAACGGAGATCTCACCTCATGAGTTTCAACCTGCGCAATCGCAGCCTCCTCGCGTTGAAGGATTTCTCACCGCGCGACATCCGCTACCTGCTCGACATGGCCGCTGATCTCAAACGATCGAAGTACGCGGGTACCGAACAGCAGCGGCTGAAGGGCAAGAACGTGGCGTTGATCTTCGAGAAGTCGTCGACTCGTACCCGCTGCTCGTTCGAAGTGGCCATGCACGACCAGGGTGGCCACGTGACCTACCTCGATTCGGCCGGATCCCACATCGGGCGTACGGAGTCGCTCAAGGACACCGCGCGCGTGCTCGGCCGACTGTTCGACGGCATCGAATATCGGGGCTTCCACCAGAGCGCCGTCGAGGAACTGGCCCGCTTCTCGCACGTCCCGATCTGGAACGGCCTGACCGACGAATGGCATCCGACGCAGATCCTCGCCGACCTCTTCACGATGGAGGAGTTCGGAGAGAAGCCCTTGCACGACCTGTCCTTGTGTTACCTCGGCGACGCGAGCTTCAACATGGGATGCTCATTGCTCATTGGTGCCACGAAGATGGGCATGGACTTCCGCATCGCCGCTCCCCCAGCCTTGCAGCCCCCGGTCGCGCTGGTCACCGAGATGCGTGCGCTGGCGGTCTCGACGGGCGCGAAGATCACCATCGAAGCCGACCCGCTCAAGGCTGTGGCGGGTGCCGACTTCCTGTACACGGACGTCTGGGTATCAATGGGGGAGCCCGACGACCTCTGGAAGCAGCGCATCGATGCCTTGCTGCCGTACCAGGTGAGCACCGCATTGATGCGTGCCACCGGCAAACCGCGCACGCGCTTCATGCATTGCCTGCCGTCATTGCACAACCTCGATACGGAAGTGGGGCGGCAACTTCACGAGCGATTCGGCCTGACCGCGTGCGAGGTGACCGACGAGGTCTTCGAATCCGAGGCGGCCATCGTCTTCACCCAGGCCGAGAACCGCATGCACACGATCAAGGCGGTCCTCGTGGCGATGCTGGCGTGAAGAGGCGATCCGCATGAGGCTCGTTGTCGCGCTCGGCGGGAATGCGTTGCTCAAGCGCGGGCAGCCGCTGACCCCCGGGAACCAGTTGGACAACATCCGGACCGCCGCCGCCCAGCTCGCACGCGTTGCCGAGGGCAACCAGCTCGTGGTCACGCACGGGAACGGCCCCCAGGTCGGCCTGCTTGCACTGGAGGCCGCTGCGTACGACGCCACCGATGCGTTTCCGCTGGATGTGCTGGGCGCGCAGACGGACGGCATGATTGGCTACTTGCTCGAGCAGGAACTGGCGAACCGGCTTCCAGTCTCTCGCGTCGTGTCCACGCTGTTGACTCGCGTGGAGGTTGATCCTCAGGATCCTGCCTTCGCGCACCCCAGCAAGCCGATCGGGCCGATCTATACCGCGCAAGAGGCGAACGACATCGCCCTGAAGCGCCATTGGACTGTAGGGCGCGACGGCGCCAGCATGCGGCGTCTCGTGGCCTCGCCCCAGCCGAAGACTGTGCTGGGCCTCGACTCCATCCGGCTGCTTCTCGAACACGGCGCGGTGGTGGTCGCCGCCGGCGGCGGCGGCATTCCGGTGGCCCTCGGAGCCGACGGCCATAACTTGCAGGGCGTCGATGCCGTCATCGACAAGGATCTGTGCAGTGGACTGCTCGCCAGGCAACTGCACGCCGACTGCCTGATCATCGCGACCGACGTCTCGGCGGTGTTCCTCGATTGGGGCCTGCCGCAACAGAGAGCGCTGGGCAAGGTCTCGCCTGAGTCGCTCAGGCGCATCGTCTTCCCGCAGGGATCGATGGGCCCGAAGGTACGGGCTGCATGCGATTTCGCGACGTCCACCGGTCGACGGGCCGTGATCGGATCGCTAGCCCAGATCGACGACATGCTTGCAGGCACCGCCGGAACGCAAGTCCTCGTGGACGGCACCGCGGTCTGATCTGCTGAGATCCTTGGAAGGTAGAGAGTCTCTTGGGTACGCCGCCGAACAGACTGGACGAGCCTGTGCGCCTACAACCGGAATCAGACATTCAACAGCCATGCATTGGCACCACAACCCCAAGGGACTCGAACCATGAAACAGAATCATTCCAGCGTCGCGCTCGCGGCGCTCGCCGCCGTCGCCACGCTTTTCCTGGCCGGGCCTGTTGCCGCGCAGGTAGCCGGCAGCACGACCAATGTCACCGAATCCACGACATTCACCCCGGGCTGGAGCGTCAAGAAGACGCTCATGGGCAAGCTGATCTATAACGACGCCGGCGTGAAGGTCGGCAAGGTGGAAGACCTGATCGTCTCCCCCGACAAGAATGTCTCGTTCGTCATCGTGGGTGCGGGTGGCTTCGTCGGCATCGACCGCCACGATGTCGCGATCGCGGTGTCGCAGATCCAGAACAAGGGTGGCAAGTTGCTGCTAGCCGGCGCGACCCCGGAGACGATCAAGGCCCTGCCGGACTTCACCTACGGCACCGGCACGAAGAAGTGAGCCCCCGTCGCTGCTGAATCGAAACCAGACGGGACCCAGGGCCACGCGGCACGGGCCAGTCTCGAGAAGAAGGCGGCGATGGCCGAGGCTCCGCATCGCGGACGGTAGATCGGACTCCCCTTGGCTGCGTGGCCGATCCGGTGATTGCCGGTCGCGCGGCAGCGCGCCTGCGCCTGAGACACGTGTTCGTCGCCCGCTGCCTTCGACCGCAGTGGCGCGGCTTGGCACTGCTGCTGGCGCTGCGGCTGGCCCAGACGCTGGCGACCCTTGTTCTGCCACCTGAGCGGCGACGTGATCGACCAGGACGTGGTGACCGGCGATCGCCGCTATGTGATTCGAACGGATGGCGTGAAGCTGGCCCTATCGTTGGTGCAGGTGCTCTTCGTTAGCGGCGCGACAGCGGTCGGGACTCGCTTGGCCATGCGCTCCGGCCCCGGTTCTTTCTGCAACAGCAGCCTCTACCACCACGCAACGTTCGTCAACGAACAGACCGCTCTTTCATGGAAGTACAGGATGACCGCTGGTTCTCGCCGATCGAATTGCAAGCACCACCGAAGCGCAGAGCCAACCCGAACTTCATCGACAACCAACTTCAGGATTCAACCATGAAAACAGATGCTCAACTGCAACAGGACGTGATGGCGGAACTCAAGTGGGAGCCCACATTGAGTGCGGCCCAGATTGGCGTTTCGGTCAAGGATGGCGTCGTCACGCTGACCGGGTCCGTGGACGGCTATGCCAAGAAGTCAGAGGCCGAAGATGCGGTCAAGCGCGTGGCCGGTGTCACGGCCGTGGTCGAAAAGATCGAAATCAAGTACTCCAGCGAATGGGCCAAGAAGGACGACAACGATATCGCTGTCGAAGTCATCAACGCCTTCAAGTGGAACTGGGAAGTGCCTTCCGGCAAGGTGAAGGCGAAAGTCGAAAACGGGTGGGTGACTCTCGAAGGCGAACTGGCCTGGAAATTTCAGAGTGATGCCGCCGCCAAGGCCGTGAAAGCGCTCACGGGGGTGACTGGCGTCTCCAACAACGTCAAGATCAAGTCGCCGACGGAAGACGTCCTCGAGAAGGTCGCCATCGAAAGCGCGCTGGGGCGCAATTGGTCCGTCTCCGACCAGGAAATCCAGGTCAAGGTCACCGGACACAAGGCGACACTGACCGGGACGGTGGACTCGTGGTACCAGAAGGACGAGGCGAGTCGCATTGCCTGGAATGCCCCCGGTGTCTGGAATGTGGAAAACGAACTGGTCGTTGAATACGACTGAGATCGGCCTGGGGTAGCTTCGGCACAATCCGGCGCGATGACCAGCCACTTGCGTGAGCTGGCCATCGCAAGTCCGACGATCGCCGCAAGACGATCTTCACTGAGCACACCTGAGGACGGGCTACCTCTGGGTCGCGGAACGTTCCATTGAAGCGCTCTACCAGCTGAATTTCGATGAGCCGTCCGTGGGCTTTGGCGAATCCGCAGCGACAGATCCCGCACTACCCCTGCCGCTACGCCGAGATTGTCCAGCCGCTCGAAACTCTGGTTGCCAACCGTCATCCGCTGCAATCAGACATGCAGCGACCTCCAGCCCGTCGATCATTCCGGCGGAAAAGAAGGCCGAGCGACATCCGCGTTCGGCAGTCGCCCTGAGGTTTCCGCAACGACCATCGTGTCGTCGGTGAGACGCGTGACGCTGGGCATGCCGTTGATGGCATCGCACAGCGTCCATTTTTCGCCCTCGCTCTGCAGCTTGCCGGTCAACGTCACGGCCCCGCGCAGCACCTGAACGTCGAGATCGTCGGCACGGCTTCCTAACTGCGCGGTGATCTCGTCCCGGATCTGGATGCTCAATTCAGCGTCGGACTTCATCGTCGTCTCCCCGTCGTGTTGAAGATCTGACCCGCGAGAAGTCATTCTCGATGGCCTTGACGTCATTGTGGTCGCAGGGGACGCCTTCAGACTCGTAGAGCCCCTCAACTGCACTGCCGTGCAGACTCATGGTGTCAAGCAACATGCCGGTCTTTCCTGAAGTATCAGCGCAGCTTGTGCTGCTTCAAAGCTCGTGTCTGTTGCCCACCGCACGGCGCCCGGCTTTTTTTGCCGGCAGCCCGCCTTCTGTCTGCCGCCGCACGGATGCAAAACGAATTCACCGTCAGAGTCTATGTCTGACGGACATTCACAAGGGGACAACCAGATGAAGCTAGACAAGGAACAAGCCCGCGACCTCACCAACGCGGGTCATCGCGCGGATTTGCACAGCTCGCAGCGGCGCACGCTGGAAGCCATCTTCCGGCACCCGGCAGCGTCCAACCTGGAGTGGATGGATGTGGTCGAACTGGTCGGACACATCGGTTCGATCATCGAGGGGGGCAGCGGTAAATTCGATGTGCAGGTGGGCGGAAAACACCTTTTGATGCACAAGCCGCACACCAAGGACCTGACCGGGTCCGATGTGGTCGATTTGCGGCACTTCCTGCAACAGGCAGGCTGGTCACCCGGGGCAGCATCCCAGGCCGATCATCACCCCGATCCGGTGCCACCCACGCTCATGGTCGTGGTGGACCATCACGGCGCCAAGATCTATCGCCTGGATACCGATGGTAGCGACGCTGCCAGACAGGTCATTCGTCCCTACGATCCGCACAGCCTGCTGCACGACCTGGCGCGCAAGGTGCAAGCCGCAGAGAAGGAACGGCACCTATCGGAAGACACGGCCTTCTATGGACGCATTGCGGATGCCGTAGCCGCCGGCGGCAGCATCACCGTTGTGGCCCATGGCTCGGCACAGGCCCATGTAGCACAGCACCTGGCTGAATACTTGCGATCCCACCACGGGCAGACCTATCAACGCGCGGTCAGCGAGTTCATCGCGGACACGACGGACATCACACTGCCGCAATTGCAGGCACTGGCTGAGCAGGCTGCGGCCTCGACGTCTTGAAGCTTGGATCCGCTTGCATACACCTCAAAACTGTATCCATCAAACAAGCAGCCCGTTAACTGGTCGACGGCAACCGGAGAAGCTCTGCATGGCCGCCATAGAACAGCTGGAAATGGACGCGCATCGCGCTGAACTGCGGTCCGATCTGAGGCACTTGGTCGAGAAATACCGCGC
>CAIMXF010000176.1 GCA_903845345.1 uncultured beta proteobacterium | reverse complement strand
TGAGCAACAAAGGGCAACTCCTACAAGACCCCTTCCTGAACCTGCTGCGCAAGGAGCATGTTCCGGTGTCGATCTACCTGGTCAACGGCATCAAGCTGCAAGGCCACATCGAATCGTTCGACCAGTATGTGGTCCTGCTGCGCAACACCGTCACCCAGATGGTCTACAAGCACGCCATCTCGACGGTGGTGCCTGGCCGCGCGGTGAACTTCCACGCGGGTGACGCACCCGAATGAGGTTCGGGGACACGAGTCCCAGGCGGCGAGCGCGCGGCCGCTCCGGAGCGAGCCGCCCGGCCCCCGAGGGGGCGGTGAGCGCAGCGAGCGGGGGTCGTCAGGCCCGCGGGCTTCGAATTGACTGACGACACCTCCGGCGGCGTCCGCGGTCCCCAGCTCGGCGGCTCGACGCATGGCGCGCCTCCGCGCGTCATACTCGTGGGCGTCGATTTCGGTCGCGGCTCCTCGTTCGATCCCACGCTCGACGAACTCGCATTGCTGGCCGAGTCCGCCGACGACATTCCCGTCGCTCGCGTCACGGCCCGGCGCAAGGCGCCCGATCCTGCGCTGTTCGTGGGCAGCGGCAAGGCCGACGAGATCAAGGAACTGGTGCTCGCGCACCGCGCACAGGGCGTGCTGTTCGACCAGGCGCTGTCGCCCGCGCAGCAGCGCAACCTCGAGAAGCACCTGGGCGTGGGCGTGGCCGACCGCACGGCGCTGATCCTCGAGATCTTCGCCGCCCGCGCCAAGAGCCACGAGGGCAAGCTGCAGGTGGAGCTCGCGCGGCTGCAGTACCTGTCGACCCGCCTCGTGCGGCGCTGGAGCCACCTGGAACGCCAGCAGGGCGGCACGGGCGTGCGCGGCGGCCCGGGCGAGTCGCAGATCGAGCTCGACAAGCGGATGATCGGCGAGCGCATCAAGCAGGTGAAGGAACGCCTGGTCAAGGTCAAGAAGCAGCGCCAGACGCAGCGCAAGTCGCGCGAGCGCAGCGGCACCTTCCGCGTCTCGCTGGTCGGCTATACCAATGCCGGCAAGTCGACGCTGTTCAACGCGCTGGTCAAGGCCGACACCTATGTGGCCAACCAGCTGTTCGCCACGCTCGACACCACCACCCGCTCGATGTACCTGCAGCAGGTGGAGGCGTCGGTGTCGCTGTCGGACACCGTCGGCTTCATCCGCGACCTGCCGCACAAGCTGGTCGAGGCGTTCCGCGCCACGCTGCAGGAGGCCGCCGACGCCGACCTGCTGTTGCACGTGATCGACTCGGCAAGCCCGCTGCTGCAGGAACAGTTGGATGAGGTGCAGCGCGTGCTGCACGAGATCGGCGCCGACGCGGTGCCGCAGGTGCTCGTCTACAACAAGCTCGATCGCCTCGACGTCGCGCAGCGTCCCGAGACCCTGGTCGACGAGATCGAGGGCGAGCACGGCGTGCGCACGCCGCGCATCTTCGCGAGTGCCCTCGGCGGCGAGGGGCTGGATGCGCTGCGCCAGGCCATCGCCGACGCGGTCGTCGCCAGCCAGAACGCACCCCAGGAAGACTTCGAACGCGACGCCCGGTTCACGCGGCCGGACTACGACGACAATGACGACGAAGCCGGCTCGAAAGATCCGGCAGCGTCCCCATCTCCTTCAGCATGAACATGCCCGAGAACACCTCTTCGTCTTCGGCGCCGTCACCGCGCCGGCGCACGCTGCTGCGCAAAGTGCTTGGCACCCTCATGGCACAAGGCCAGGAAGGCCCGCCCGATCTCGAGGAGATGTGGCGCGACTTCACGCGCAAGCTCTCGTCGTTCTTCGGGTTCGCCAAGAAGGGCGGCGGCGACCCCGGCAACGGCTTCCAGCCCGACGCGCGCAGCGCCGGCGTGGGCGCCGCGGTGGTCGCGCTGATCGTGGTGGTGGTGTGGCTGTTCAGCGGCTCGTTCATCGTGCAGGAAGGCCAGCGCGCCGTCGTCACGACCTTCGGCCGCTACAGCCACACGGTCGAGGCCGGCTGGGGCTGGCACTGGCCGTACCCGTTCCAGGCCAACGAGACGATCAACTTCACGCAGACCCAGACGATCGAGATCGGCGGCACGAGCGTCTCCACGGCCACCGGGCTGCGCGATTCGTCGATGCTGACCCAGGACGAGAACATCGTCGACGTGCGCTTCAGCGTGCAGTACAGCCTGAAGGACGCGCGCGCCTACCTGTTCGAGAACAAGAAGCCCGACCTCGCGGTGACACAGGCGGCCGAGTCGGCCGTGCGCGAGATCGTCGGCGGCAGCCGCATCGACTCGGTGCTGTACGAGCAGCGCGGCGCCCTGACGGCGGCGCTGGTCAAGTCGATCCAGGCCCAGCTCGACACGCTCGACGCGGGCATCCTGATCGCCAACGTCAACATCGAGAGCGTCAACGCGCCCGACCAGGTGCAGGCGGCGTTCACCGACGTGAACAAGGCGACCCAGGATCGCGAGTCGCTGAAGAACGAGGGCCAGGCCTACGCCAACCAGGTGATCCCCGCCGCCCAGGGCAACGCCGCGCGCCTGCGCGAGGATGCGCTCGGCTACAAGGCGCGCATCGTCAACGCGGCCGAAGGCGATTCCGACCGCTTCAAGGCGATCTACGCGGAATACCAGAAGGCCCCGGCCGTCACGCGCGACCGCATGTACATCGATGCGATGCAGGACGTCTACTCGCATGTCACCAAGGTGATGGTGGACACCCATGGCGGCACCAACCTGATCCAGCTGCCGCTGGACAAGCTCACGCAGGCCGCCGCCGCGAACGCCGCGGCAGCCGCGCCGCCGGCGCCCGCATCGGTGGCGCCCGACACCGCCGCCGCCACGACGGTCACCGTCACGCCGTCCGATCCTTCAGCCGATGCCCGTTCGCGCGACGGCTCGCGCAGCCGCGATCGCGACAGCCGCTGAGGAGCCGATTCATGAACAAGATCTTCCTCATCATCGGCGTCGTCATCGTCGCCATCCTCGTCGCCTCGTCGTCGCTGTTCATCGTCGACCAGCGCCAGGTGGCCGTGATCAAGACCTTCGGCGAGATCAAGTCGGTCATCACCGAGCCGGGCCTGAATTTCAACTGGCCGCTGATCCAGACGGTGTCGACGCTCGACAAGCGCATCCAGACACTCGACAACCCTTCGCCGAGCGCGATCTTCACCGCCGAGAAGAAGAGCCTGCTGATCGACTGGCTGGTGAAGTGGCAGATCAACGACGCGCGCCAGTTCATCCGCAACAACGGCGTGGAGCAGCGCAACCTCGAGAATCGCCTGGCCGCCGTGGCCCAGGCCGCGTTCAACGAGGAGATCACCAAGCACACGGTGCGCGGCGTGCTGGCCGAAGAGCGCGCGCAGATCATGCAGAACGTCAAGACGCGGCTCGAGTCGGAATCGAAGCCGTTCGGCATCAAGATCGTCGACGTCCGCATCAAGCGCGTCGACTTCGTCGCCGACGTCACCGACTCCGTCTACAAGCGCATGACGTCGGAACGCCGCCAGGTCGCCAACAAGCTGCGCTCCGAGGGCGAGGCGATCAAGGAGCAGATCCGTGCCGACGCCGACAAGCAGGTCGCGGTGACCATCGCCGAAGCCACGCTCGACGCCCAGAAGACCAAGGGCGACGCCGACGCCCAGGCCACGCAGATCTACGGCGAGGCCTTCGGCCGCGACCCGAGGTTCGCCCAGTTCTACCGCAACCTCCAGGCCTATCGCGACAGCTTCAACAAGAAGTCGGACGTGATCGTCATGGACACCAGCTCGGACTTCTTCAAGGCGATGCGCGGCGCCGGCTCGGCCGACGCCCCGGCCGCCATCAAGAAGAAGTAATGGGCCTGCTGCTGGCCAGCGCGATCGGCCTCGTGCTGATCCTGGAGGGCCTGCTGCCGTTCCTGAACCCCGGTGCCTGGCGCCGGGTGTTCGAGCGCGCGGTGAAGATGAGCGACGCGCAGATCCGGGCGATCGGTCTGTCCAGCCTGGCCATCGGGGTCGCGATCCTGCTGATCTTCGGATCCTGAGGCCGCATTTCGGGCGCCGAGGTCGCCGGCCGCCGCGAAGGCAGGCTTGCGGAATTCGCCGTTGCTGCCAGCCGCCAGCGTGCCGCCCGGCGTGAAACATTCGCTGGCCCGGTGCAGACACATCGGTACAATCCCGGTTTTAACCCCCTCAGCATTCTCATGACGTCTGCTTGGCTACTGCCCGAGCACATCGCCGATGTCCTGCCGTCCGAAGCGCGGCGCATCGAGGAATTGCGGCGCAAGCTGCTCGACCTGGCCCGCAGCTATGGGTTCGAGCTGGTGATCCCGCCGATGCTGGAGCACCTGGAGTCGCTGTTGTCCGGCACCGGGCACGCGCTCGATCTCAAGACCTTCAAGCTGGTCGACCAGCTGAGCGGCCGCATGCTGGGCGTGCGCGCCGACACCACGCCGCAGGTCGCCCGCATCGACGCCCACCTGTTGAACCGTCAGGGCGTGGCGCGTCTTTGCTATTGCGGCCCGGTGCTGCATGCGCGTCCCGACCGCCCGCTGGCCACGCGCGAGCCGCTGCAGTTCGGCGCCGAGATCTACGGCCATGCCGGGCTCGAGGCCGATCTCGAGATCCAGGACCTGGCGCTCGACGGCCTGGCCGCCGCCGGCGTCGGATCGCTGGTGCTCGATCTCGGCGACGCCCGCATCGTGCGCAGCCTGCTCGCCGGCGAAGACAAGGCGCCCGTCGCCGAGATCGTCGCCGCGCTGACGCTGAAGGATCGCAGCGCGGTCGAGACGCTCGCCACAGGCCTCGGCGCGGCCACGCGCGAGGCCTTGCTGACGCTGCTGGACCTGTATGGCGGCCTCGACGTCCTCGACGAGGCGCGCCGGCGCCTGCCGGCGCATCCGGCCATCGCCGCGGCACTCGACGACCTGGCCTGGCTCGGTCGCCACCTGCGCGCCGCCCATCCCGCGATCGAGGTCGGCTTCGACCTGTCCGACATGAGCGGCTACGCGTACTACAGCGGGGTGCGCTTCTCGGTCTACGCCACCGGCTCCACCGACGCGCTGCTGCGCGGCGGCCGCTACGACGAGGTCGGCGCCGTGTTCGGACGCAATCGTCCGGCCGTCGGCTTCAGCCTGGACCTGCGCCAGTTGTCCGCCGCGATGCCCGCCGCGCCGCTGCGCGCGGCCATCCGCGCGCCGTGGAGCGAGGACGCCGGCCTGCGCGCAGCGATCCGCGCGCTGCGTGCCGATAACGAGACGGTGGTGTGCGCCTTGCCGGGGCATGACCACGAGACGCAGGAATTCGCCTGCGACCGCGAGCTGGTCGCCGTCGACAACCAGTGGACGCTGCGCAGCCTGGCCACCACCTGAGTCGCCAGTCGCCGAACGCATCACCGGCCTTCGCAAGCCGACGAACTTCTTCTCTCAGAACACGACCCCATGGAACAAGGCAACACCACCATCCCCGCGCGCGGCCGCAACGTCGTCGTCGTCGGCACCCAATGGGGCGACGAAGGCAAGGGCAAGGTCGTCGACTGGCTGACCGACCACGCGCAAGGCGTCGTCCGCTTCCAGGGCGGCCACAACGCCGGCCACACGCTGGTCATCAAGGGCGTGAAGACCGCGCTGCAACTGATCCCGTCGGGCGTGATGCGCGACGGCGTCAACTGCTATATCGGCAACGGCGTGGTGGTCGACCCCACGCACCTGCTGTCCGAGATCGACCGCCTCGAGAGGATCGGCCTGGACGTGCGCTCGCGCCTGTTCGTCAGCGAGGCCTGCCCGCTGATCATGCCGTTCCACGTGGCCGTCGACAAGGCGCGCGAGGCGCAGCGCGAGGAGTGCGGCGACGGCAAGATCGGCACCACGGGCAAGGGCATCGGCCCGGCCTACGAGGACAAGGTCGCCCGCCGCGCGCTGCGCGTGCAGGACCTGAAGCACCCCGAGCGCTTCGCCAGGAAGCTGCGCGAGCTGCTGGACGTGCACAACGCCACGTTGACGCGCCTGAAGCAGCCCACGCTCGAGTTCCAGCCCATCTACGACCAGGCGATGCAGGTCGCCGAGCAGATCAAGCCGATGATGGCCGACGTGGGGTACGCGCTGCACAAGGCCCACCAGGCCGGCGCCAAGCTGCTGTTCGAGGGCGCGCAGGGCACGCTGCTGGACATCGACCACGGCACCTACCCGTTCGTCACGTCCAGCAACTGCGTGGCCGGCAACGCCGCGGCCGGCACGGGCCTCGGGCCGGGCATGCTGCACTACATCCTGGGCATCACCAAGGCCTACACGACGCGCGTCGGCTCGGGCCCGTTCCCGACCGAGCTCGACATCCTCGACGAGGGCGGCGTCGGCCATCACCTGTCGGTGGTCGGGCAGGAGCGCGGCACCGTCACCGGCCGCGCGCGCCGCTGCGGCTGGCTCGATGCCGCCGCCCTGAAGCGCGCGATCATCATCAACGGCATCTCCGGCCTGTGCATCACCAAGCTGGACGTGCTGGACGGCCTGTCGGAGATCAAGGTCTGCATCGGCTACAAGCTCGACGGGCAGGACGTCGACATCCTGCCCAGCGACGCCGACGACGTCGCGCGTTGCGAGCCCATCTACGAGACGGACCCGGGCTGGACGGAGAAGACCTTCGGCCTGACGGAATGGGACCAGCTGCCGCTCAACGCGCGCCGCTATCTCGAGCGCGTGAAGGAGCTG
>CAIMXF010000175.1 GCA_903845345.1 uncultured beta proteobacterium | reverse complement strand
TGCGCCTCGTTGGCGCTGATCTCGAGCCGCGTGGCGCCGGCCTCGACCAGCACGGCCTCCATGCGCAGGATCTCTTCCTGCACCTCTTCGGGCGTGCCGTCGCTCTCGCACAGCAGGATCGCCGCGGCGTCGAGGTCGTAGCCGGCGTGCACGAAGGCCTCGACGGCGGCGGTCATCGGCTTGTCCATCATCTCGAGGCCGGCCGGGATCAGGCCGTTGGCGATGATCGCCGCGACCGCGTCGCCGGCATGGCGCACGTCGGAGAAGCTGGCCATGATGCAGCGCGCGACCTGCGGCTTGGGCGTGAGCTTGACGACGACCTCGACGACGACCGCCAGCATGCCCTCGCTGCCCACCACCACCGACAGCAGGTCCAGCCCCGGCGCGTCCAGCGCCATCGAGCCGAACGTGGCCGGGCTGCCGTCGGCGAGGAAGCCGCGCACCTGCAGCACGTTGTGCAGGGTCAGGCCGTACTTCAGGCAATGCACGCCGCCCGAGTTCTCGGCGATGTTGCCGCCGATGGTGCAGGCGATCTGGCTCGACGGATCGGGCGCGTAGTAGAAGCCGTGCGGGGCGACGGCCTCGCTGATGGCCAGGTTGCGCACGCCCGACTGCACCGTCGCGGTACGGGCCCGGGTATCGATCTTGACGACCTTGTTGAACTTCGCGAGCGACAGCGTCAGCCCGTTGGCATGCGGCATCGCGCCGCCGGACAGCCCGGTGCCCGCGCCGCGCGCGACCACGGGCACGCCCAGCCGGTGGCAGGCCGCGAGGATCGCCGACACCTGCGCCTCGGTCTCCGGCAGCGCGACCGCCAGCGGTCGCTCGCGGTAGGCCGTGAGGCCGTCGCACTCGTAGGGCGTGGTGTCCTCGTTGCGCCACAGAAGCGCGTGCGGCGGCAACAGCGACTTCAGCGTATCGACCAGCGCCGACTGGCCGACCGCCGCGCGCGCGGGCGCGGCGGCGGACGCATCAGGCGCACGCGACGGTTCGTCCAGGCGCGACGCGGCGATCGCGCTCTCGCCGTCGAAGCCCGGCGGCAGCGTGTTCGCCCAGCCCGGATCGGCGAGCGTCGACGGCGCGCCCTCCTCGCCGAAGACCGGATCAACTCGCACGGGACTTCGCGGCACGGCTGGCCGTCTTTCGCGGTGCCGTCTTGCGGGCCGGCGCCTTCTTCGCGGCCGCGGCCTGCGCCGATTTCTTCGCCACGGCCTTGGCGCCGCTGGCGCTGGCGGCCTGGGTCGCGGCCGACATCGCCTTGGCCGCCACGCCGGCGGGCACGGCGACGGCCTTCCTGATCGTTCCGCCGGCGGCGTCCATGCCCTGCTTCATCATCGCGCCGGCCAGGCTCTTGGCAGCGTCGGTGGCGCTGTCCTTCATCGCGCTGGCGGCCAGTTGCGTGAACTGCTTGGTGAGCGCGCCCCACCACTGCATCGGGTCGACCACGCCCGAGGCCGCGACCGGCGGCGCGTCGTCGGCCGTCGCGGATTCGGACTTGGGCGCAGGCACAGGCGCGGGCGGCGGCGGCTCCGCCGCGGGCGCGGCCTGCCGGGTCATGCCGGCGATGTTGCCCATCGCGTTCTTCGCGGCCTGCATCAGCGCATCGGCGCCGAAGCTGTTGGCCACCGAGCCGGCGGCCGCGGACGCGGCGGCGCCGGCCGAGGCGACCGGCGACACCTTCATCGCGTCGCGCAGGTCGGTCATCTGCACGTTCATCGTCTTCAGCGTCGACAGGGTCATTCTCTGGACCTCGAGCGCCTGGATCGTCGTGCCCAGCATCCTGGCGTTCTGCTCGAGCCAGAACTGCACCGTCTTCAGCTCGTCGATGCGCTTCTGCAGTTCCTCTGGGTTGAGCGTCGGCGCCACCCACTGGCCCATGCTCGGCAGGACCGAGCCGGCGTTCTTCACCAGGCCCTGCAGGAAGTCGAACCCGGGCACGAGCTTGGCGAAATTGGGGATGTCGGACATGGGGATCCTCGGGGGTGGCGTCAGGACGCTGATCCTACGCCTTGGCGGGTGCGTCGGAGGGAGTGTCTTGAACGCTAGGGCAGGCGCGGAAACACGACGCGATCGACCTGGAAGCCGCGCGCCTTCAGCAGGGTCGGCAGGCCGAGGGGGCCGGTCATGTGCAGCGAGCCGACCGCCACGAACAGCGACTTGCCCTCGGCATGCCACTTGACGATCTTGTCGGCCATCAGCGGGTTGCGGTCGTCGAGCAGCTTGACGAAGTCGGCGCGCTGCTGCGGCGTCTCCAGGCATTGGCACCACGTCTGGTAGGCCTCCATGTCGGCCAGGTCGCCGCGCTGCCAGTCGCCGGCCAGGCGCTGCAGCATCTGCGGGCTCTTGCCGCCCTCGAGGTCGTCGAGCACGTCGCCCACCGCGCGCGCGGTCTCGGCGGGATCGTCGCTCACCAGCAGCGCCGCCTGCGACTCCGGCGTCTCGAGCGAGCGGATCGGCTTCTTGAGCGCGCTGGCGACGCCCGCGATCACCATGTCGATGCCGAAGTCCGGATAGAGTCCGAACTGGCGCCCCGTCATCATGTCGACGGTGACGGCCTGCAGTTCCGGGCGCATCGTGGCCAGGCGATCCGGCGCGACGCAGTTGGCGGCCATCTGGGCCTCGAGCCGGCGCTGCAGCGCCTCGGGCAGCGGCGGTGCGTCGGGGCGGCGCTCGATCGCCTTGCGCAGTCGACCGAGCACGTCCGGGTCGGTCATGTCGAGTTCCAGCGCGACGACGTCGCTGGCCTTGACGGCCTGCAGCACGTCGCGACCGGGAAACGCCCACGACAGCTTGGCGACGTGGATCGTGCCGTAGAGATAGACGACGCGGCCATCCTTGGTGGCCTTCCACAGCAGGCCGCTGTCGACGGCATCGCGCACGAACCCCGCCGCCTGCTCCGGCGTGGGCGCCGCGGCCTCGGGCGGACAGCGCACGTCGGCGGCAATGGCGGGCGGCGCGGCGATGCCGGGCTCGGACACCGCCGCCGCGCGCGCGCCGCCCACCAGCCACAGCGACGCGAAGATGGCCAGCAGGCCCTGCACGTTCACTCGCATGCCAGCACCTGCTGCTCGATCGCGCCGAACACCGAATGGCTGTCGCGCTTCATCTCGATGCGGATCACGTCGCCGTACTGCATGAAGCCCGTCTTCGGCTCGCCGTGCTCGATCGTCTCGATCGCGCGCTGTTCGGCGATGCAGCTCCAGCCCTTGCTCCAGTCCTTGTTGCTGACGGTGCCCGAGCCGACGATGGAGCCGGCGCGCACGTTGCGCGTCTTCGCGAGATGGGCGATCAGCTGGCCGAAGTGGAAGGTCATCTCGGGGCCGGCGTCGCAGGCGCCGACCTGGCGGCCGTTCCAGGTGCATTGCAGCGGCAGGTGCACGCGGCCGCCCTGCCACGTGTCGCCGAGTTCGTCCGGCGTGACGGCCACCGGGCTGAACGCGGTGGCGGGCTTGCTTTGCAGGAAGCCGAAGCCCTTGCCCAGTTCGGCGGGGATCAGGTGGCGCAGGCTCCAGTCGTTGGCCAGCATCACGAGACGCACGCCTTCTAGCGCCTGCTCGGGACTGGCGCCCATCGCGACGTCGCCGGTGACCACCGCCACCTCGCCCTCGAAATCGATGCCCCAGTCGGTGCTGGCGAACGTGGCCGGGTCGCACGGGCCGAGAAAGTCGTCGCTGCCGCCCTGGTACATCAGCGGGTCGCCGAAGAAGCTCTCGGGCATCTCGGCGCCGCGCGCCTTGCGCACCAGTTCGACGTGATTGAGGTAGGCCGAGCCGTCGGCCCACTGGAACGCGCGCGGCAGCGGCGCCATGCACTGCTCGGGCACGAACGGGAACGCGTGGCGCGTCTTGCCGTGGTTCAGCGCCACCGACAGGTCCTGCAGCAGCGGCGCGATGAAGTTCCAGTCGTCGAGCGCCTGCTGCAGGCGGGTGGCGATGCCGGTCGCGAAGTGGGCCGTCGTGAGGTCACGCGAGACGACGACCAGCTGGCCGTCGCGCGACCCATCCTTGTAGGTGGCAAGTTTCATGGAAATGCCCGGTTCCGCGCCGGGGTGTTCTGAAGGGGCGATGGCAGTATTGTCCGATGCGAACGCGACGTCTCTGCGGATGGACTCTGTTGGTGCTGGCGGCCCATGCCCTCGCGTGGCAGATCGCCGTCGCCGGCCTGCCGGCGCTGGCCCTCGCGCGGGCCGGCGCGCAGCGGGTCGCGTGGGTGAGTGTGCCGCAGCGCGCGCAAGTTCCCACGACATCGCCCGATGACGGGTTCGCAGCGACCCCGGTCGCGCCGCAGGCGCCGACGCCAACGCCGACGCGCCCGGTCGCGCTCGCGAGGGTGGCGCCGCGGGCGCCCGGGGCCGGCGGCGGCGTGAATCGCCGGACGCCACCCGTCGCCATGACATTTCCGGTCTATCCGACCCGGCCGCCGCCAGCGGCCACGCTGCGGTATGCGCTCGTCCAGACCGGCGAGGGGGCGTCGGCCGCCGGCGGCGCCGAACTCGAATGGCGCCGCGACGCCGCCACGTTCTCTCTGCGCCTGGCCACCCGCGTCGCCGAGCGCCCGCCCCGCGAATGGCAAAGCAGCGGCAGCTTCGACGCCGCGGGCGTGGCGCCGCTGCGGCTCGTCGAGCGCGAGAAGGGCCGCGACAGGCGCACCGTCAGCTTCGATCGCGAGCGCGGCGTCGTGCGCTTTTCCGGTGCATCGGGCGCGCCGGCGGTCGCGCGCGGGGCGCAGGATCGCTGGAGCTGGATCGCCCAGCTCGCGGCGATCGCCGAGGCCGACGCGCGCGGCGGGCAGCGGGCCGGGCACTGGGATCTGCAGGTCGCCGGGCTGCGCGGCGAGCTCGAGCGCTGGACGTTCCGCGTGCTGCCGCCTGGCGATCCCCCGCCGGAGCTGCGGCCGCAAGGTAACGAACTGTCAGCATCCGGCGATCAGGCCCCGGCCTTGCTTCATGTGCTGCGTGCCCCGTCACGACCCTACGACTTGCGCATCGAGGCCTGGTTGTCGCCCTCGCTGCATCATCTGCCCGTCGGACTGCGCATGAGCACCCCGCCGAGCGCCTGGTCGCTGTCGCTGTGGCAGCGCGCGTCTTGATATTTCCACGCTCGCCATCAACTTCGATCCATTCAGAAGGGTGCCGTCAATGACAACCATGGTCTACAACTCCGACAACTTCGTGGTGGTCGAACTCGACGTGCCGGTTCCCCTGGTCGCGGGCGACACGCTGGAGGCCAGCGACACCCCGCTGTCGCGCGGCGGCTACGAGATCGTCGACAAGTTCGCGCGCAAGGAGATCTACATCGAGGGCGCGCTGGCGCAGCAGTTCCGCGAAGGCGTGGAAGAACTCGCGCGCAACGAGCCGACGCAGGACCAGGTCGAGGAATTCATCGGCCGCTACACCGGACTGTCGCAGCAGCCGCTGATCCTGCACTGATCCCGTCCAGGCCGGCATGCGGCGCGCGACGAAGCACGCCACCGCCGGCCTGCTGAACGCCACGCCGATGAAGCGGGCCGACGGCATCGCCATCACGAAGGGCACGTCCACCGGGCTCGAGCTGGCGATGACGGCCGCGGAGCCAACCCCGCCGCGGCTGGCGGCCGGGGAGGCCGTCGGCTGATCGACGTGCGCGGCCGGCACCGGCGCCGATGCGCCGCGACCGTGCATTTGTTCGCCTCGTGCGTCAGGAAACGACGAAATGTCGCGGCCGCGCTAAGGTTTGGCCGCCGACCTCCGAAACAGAGGGCAGTGTCTTCCCGCCGGGAGCGCCGGGGCTTTGCGCGCCCCGACGCAGCCTGGCCTCCTGCCGGAACTCTTCGTGTCTGCTTCCCTGGCCTGGCCGGCCTGCGCACTGATGGCGCTGCTCGGCGTGCTGACCTTCGCGCTGCTCGGCTGCTCGCTGCGGCGGATGCGCTCGCGCGATCGCCTGACGGTGCTGGTCTGGTGGTTCGCCAGCGTCTGCTGCGTCGGCGCCGGCCTGTGGGGCAGCTGGGCGCTCGGGCTGTCGGCGTTGACGCCGCAGTTGCCACCGCAGGCACTGCGATTCCAGCCGTCGGCGATGGCCGCGCTGGCAGGCATCGCGGCGGTCGTCGTGATGGCGCTGCATGTCGTCGCGCGCCTCGACTGGCCCGAGCTGCCGCGCTGCATCGTCCACGCGACGCTGTTCACGGCCGGCTGGGTCGCGATGTTCGAGATCGCCTGCCGCGGCCTGACCGGGGGTGCCGCGACGCCGGGCGTGGTCTTCGGCGTGCCGACGCTCGCGATCTCGGCCGCGCTGGTGGCCGCCGGCTGCGCCACCGCGTTGTGGCTGGTCTTCGGCGAACGCTGGCGCCATGCCGGCCATGTGCTGCCGCGCTTGTGGCTGTGCGCGGCGACGCTGGGCGGGGCGCACGCGGCGGCACTGATGCTGTCGCTGCACGCGCTGCAACTGCCGGCGGCGCCGACAGGCGCGCTCGACGCCGCCACCGGCCACGTGGCGCTGGACGCCGGCACGCTGATGCTGGTGAGCGGGTTATCCGCGGTGCTGGTGGCCGTCGGACTCGTCGCCTCGTGGCTGGACACCCACGCCCACGCCCGCAACCGCCAGCTGGCCAGCTCGCTCAACGACGCCAACCGGCGCCTGCGCGACCAGGCCCATTCCGATCCGCTCACGCGCATGCCCAACCGGCTGATGTTCGAAGAGCGCATGGCGACGGCGCTGGACGCGATCGGCCTCGACCCCGACGCCAGCGCGCTGGCGGTGATGTTCATCGATCTCGACGGCTTCAAGCCGGTCAACGACTCGTTCGGCCACGTGGCCGGCGACACCGTGCTGCGCGAGATCGGCCGCCGCCTGCAAGCCATCGCGCGACCCGAGGACACGGTCGCCCGCGTCGGCGGCGACGAGTTCCTGCTGATGACGGTGCGTCCCGGCCACGAGGCCGTCGCCGCCGCCATCGCGCAGCGCGTGCTGGAGGCACTCAACGAGCCGCTGACGCTGCCCAACGACGTCGTCGTCAACCTGTCGGCCTCGATCGGCATCGTGCTGTACCCGGAGCACGGGCATCACGCCAAGATGATCGCCAACGCCGACGCCGCGATGTACGCGGCCAAGCGCGCCGGCGGGTCGACGTATGCGTTCTTCGAGCCGCGCATGGAGCTCGATGCGCGCGAGCAGCTGGCGCTGCAGAACGACCTGCGCCACGCGATCGAGCGCCACGAGCTGCAGCTGTACTACCAGCCCAAGATCCACGCGAAGTCGGGCCAGATCACCGGCGTCGAGGCGCTGCTGCGCTGGCAGCATCCGGTGCGCGGCTTCGTCTCGCCAGGCATCTTCATCCCGATCGCCGAGCGCTTCGGACTGATCGGCGCGATCGGCAACTGGGTGATCGACGACGCCTGCCGCCAGATGAGCGAGTGGCGCAAGCAGGGCCTGCGCATGCGCGTGGCCGTCAACCTGTCGGTGCACCAGCTGCGCCAGGAAGACCTGGTGCAGCGCGTGCGCATCGCCGTCGGCCACTTCCGCATCGACCCGGCGCTGCTCACCTTCGAGATCACCGAATCGGTGGCGATGGAAGACACGCAGGAGACGATGCACGCGTTCTCGCAGCTCGCCGCCGTCGGCGTGAGCCTGTCGATCGACGACTTCGGCACCGGCTATTCGAGCCTGGCCTACCTGCGCAAGCTGCCCGCGCGGCAGTTGAAGATCGACCAGAGCTTCGTGCAGGACCTGGGCACCAGCCCGGACGCGCTGGCCGTCGTCGACGCCGTCATCAAGCTCGCCCACGCGCTCGGCCTGCACGTGGTCGCCGAAGGGGTGGAGACCGCGCGCCAGCGCGACATCCTGCTGACGCTGCAATGCGACGAGCTGCAGGGATACCTGTTCGCGCGCCCGATGGCCGCGCGCCTGCTGACGCTGTGGGCGATGGGCGAGGCGCGCGCCGTCACGCACACCGCGCCCGACGCCACTTCCGGCCGCGACGACTTCCGCGATTCGCTCTATTCGGCCGACGGGCCCGACACGGTCATCGACATCCTGCAATAATTTGCGGATGCCCAAGCCCTCCCTCGCGTACACCCGCGGCGCCCGCCTGCCCGAGCTGCTCAGGCAGCGCATCGTCATCATCGACGGCG
>CAIMXF010000174.1 GCA_903845345.1 uncultured beta proteobacterium | reverse complement strand
ATGCCGCAGCAGCAGCCGCCGGCGCCGTCGCCGGCTGCGCCGAGCGAGGCGGATGCGGCACGACGGCCTCGCCGGTCTCGATGTCCGTCTCGTCCAGCGGCGACGCGGCCGACGCCGGCACCTGCATGCCGTGGTCGCGCAAGGCCTGCGCCATCGCGTCGACGGCATCGGCCACGCGCCCGACGTGGACGCGCATCCGGTCGCGCAACTGCATCCCGGGGCCATCCTGGCCCAGCAGCTCGATGTCGAGCTCGCCGGCCATCAGCGTGTCGCGCATCTCGACGGCTTGCAGCAGCACGGCGATCGCCGGCCCGGTGTGCGGCTCGCCGGCCGCGGGGAACAGCAGGTCGCGCGCGGCCTGCAGTCGATCGTCGAGCGCGACCTGGCTGCGGATCCAGTCCTGCAGCGGTGGCGCGCCCTCGCCCGCAGCGCGCGCCAGCAGTGCCGCGCGCGAACGCAGCAGGGCCGCCAACGCCTGCAACGCCGCGGCCAGCGCGAGCGTGCGATAGCGCGGCTGCAGCACGCGCGAACACAGCACCGCCCAGGCGAAGTAGGCGAGGCCGCCGACGGCCGTCCAGCCCGAATGGGCCAGCAGCTCGGTGCCGCTGGCCGGCGGCGCGGCCAGCGTGAAGATCAGCGCGAGGATGGGGATGAACGCGAGCGGGCCGGCGCGCGGGCCCCAGGCCCAGGCCATGGTCGAGCAGAACGACAGCACGATGATCGTCAAGCCCATCGCCACGCCCGACTCGCGCAGGAGGCCGACGATCAAGCCGCTGGCCCACGCCACGATCGCGGCCGTGCCGACGCGGCGCCAGGTGCGCGCGGGCGCGATCGGCAGGTCGGCCAGGCTGGTGCAGATCGCGCCGGTGGCCGCGGCCAGCGCCGCCAGCTTGCCGGCGGTCAGCGCCAGCGCGATCTGCAGGAGGGCGATGCCCAGCGAGACGGCCAGTCCGTTGAGCACGTGCGCGGGCAGACGCATGGCGAAGCGGGGGGTCTCCATGCAGCCCATTGTGGCGCGAGAATGGGTCGCTCCGCACCCGACGACGACGCCCGATGACGCCCCTGCCCCGCCTCGCCCTGATCTGCACGTTGGCCTTCGCCGCGGCGCACGCGTCGGCCGCGCCGCCGTTGCCCGACGACAAGAAGCAGGCGCTCGCCGAATTCATCGTCGCCTATCGACTCGCGGACGCCTGGCCGCAGATGGCGCCCAAGATCGCGCGCGACTCGCTGCCGCGGCTGGAGGACGCCACGCACGCCGACCTCGACGCCGACAGGTTTGCCGACGCCGCGCATTCCGAGGCCGCCCACGCGCGCGTGCCGGCGCTGCTGGCCGAGGGCCGGCGCGAGCTCGAGGACGCGCTGCAGCGCTTCGACGCCGACGAGCTCGCCGCGTACACCGCCTACGAGATCTACGCGAAGTATTTCGAGACCGAGGAGATCCGCCAGATCTCCGCGTTCTACGGCTCGCCCGTCGGCCAGAAGCTCAGCGACCTCGGCCCGACCATCGTCGCCGAAAGCCACCGGCCGCAGGCGGGCGACGTCATGGCCCGGCACTTCGACGCGAAGGAGCTGGCCGAGATCGACGCGTTCTGGAACTCGCCGACCGGCATCAAGATGCACGACACCGCGGAGCAGATCCGCGAGGACATGCACGCCCACTTCATCGAACGCTCGGAGGCCGCGGTGCAGGCGGTGGCGCGCGACCTGGCGACCCGGGCCGAGGCGCCGGCGGCGGCCTCAGGGATGTAGCAGCAGCTTCTGCACCCGCCAGTTCAGCAGCTCCGCCACGAACAGCGTGTTCTCGTCGGGACACGCGATCTCGTGCACCCAGCCGAACTGCTTGAGCGCGCGGCCGGGACCGCCGATGGTGCCCAGCACCTTGCCGTCCAGCGTCATCTTGTAGATGCGGCCGGGATAGGCGTCGGCGGCGTAGAGCACCTGGTGCGGGCCCGGCGTGATGCAGATCGCCCACGGCGCGCCGGGCGAGAACGTGCCCGACGTGGCGTCCGGGTTGAGCGGGTTGCCGATGACGGGCTTCGTCGCGCGGTCGAACGGCACGTCGATGCTCATCGCGCGCAGGAAGCGGCCGTCGTGGTCGAACACCTGGATGCGGCGGTTGAAGCGGTCGGCCACGTAGATGTTGTCCTGCGCGTCGGCGGCGATGCTGTGCGGCGTGTTGAACTCGCCCGGCTTGCTGCCGCGCTGGCCCCACGACGTGATCCAGTTGCCGTCCCTGTCGACCTTGGCCACGCGCGAGTTGATGTAGCCGTCGCTGATGTAGGCGTTGCCCAGGTGGTCCCAGGTGATGTCGGTGACCTGGCGGAAGCGGCCGTCCTCGGCCGGCGCCGGCGGGTTCGGATGCTTGACCGGGCCGGTCTCCTCGTCGGAGGCTTCCTGCTTGCGGCCGAGGACCATCGCCACCTTGCCCTCGGGCGTGAACTTGATGACGAGGTCGGAGCCCTTGTCGGTCACCCAGATGTTGTCGTCGCGATCGACCCGCACCGCGTGCGCGAACGACCAGCCGTACAGGTTCTTGCCGATCTCGCGCAGGAAGTTGCCGTTGGCGTCGAACTCCAGCAGTTGCGCCGCGGCGGCCGCGTAGGCCGGGCCGCGCGTGTTGCCGCGCGAGAACACGAAGATGTGGCCCTTCGAATTGACGGCGACGCCCGAGGCCTCGCCCAGGTACAGGTCCTTGGGCAGCTTGATCGCGTCGGGCACCGAGTCGAACGCGATCTGCGGCACGGCCTGGCCGAAGGCCGGCGCGCCCGCCAACGCCGCGCCCAGCGCCAGCGCGATGGAACCGATTCTCATGATGTCTCCTCGTGGTGGGAGACGCGAGGAT
>CAIMXF010000173.1 GCA_903845345.1 uncultured beta proteobacterium | reverse complement strand
TTCACCGGCAAGCTGGGCGACGTGCAGGGCAAGGGCCAGGCGATCGACTTCCTGGCGATCGACATCCTGCGCGTGCGCGGGGGCAAGGTCACCGACAACTGGCACCTCGAGGACAACCTCGGCTTCATGCAGCAGGCCGGGCTGCTCGCGAAGTAGGTCGCTGCTTCAGGCCTCGTCGACGATCGAGTAGAGGCGGCGCAACTCCTCGCGCGCGCCGGCGACGCATTCCAGGCAGCCGTCGAAGTCGCCGGTGCCGTTCATGATCGCCACGCCCCAGTTGGCGCCGTCGGCGTCGCGCTGGTGCCAGTACACGCCGCCGAAGAACACGTCGGCGCAGGCCTCGCAGGGCAGGGCGATGGCGCTGATCATGCGGCGGATGTAGTCGCGCGTCATCACGTGCCGGCCGGTGGCGTCGCGCTCGGCTTCGGCGTGCACGGCGACGTCGGCGGCGGCCTCCATGGCCGTCTTGAACGACAGCATCGACGGCGCGTCGACCGCGATGCCCAGCAGGTCGGCCGCCTGCGCGGTGCGCGCATGCCAGCGCCAGCGTCCGTCGGATTGCCGAACGAATTCCACGGACTCGTCGGTGATGATCTCGCTGCGGTCCACGCGCGTCTCCTCGAGCGTCTTGCAGGATGGCGCGATCGTAGGCCTTTTCCGTGCGCAAGTGCGCCCGTTTTCGGGGGATGGCGCCGGCGACATCCTGTCACCCCACGGACGGGCTCGCGGCTTGCCCGGGAGTGGTCAATCAACCCGGAGGTGAGCCATGATTTCCACCGTCTCGAGTCCCGCCAGCCTGCCGACCTCGCACCCCGCGCCCTTCGAGAAGGGCTGGGTGCCGCAGGGCTACATCGGGCCGGTCGCCTTGCCCGGCACCGGTCGCATGGTGTTCTGGACCGGCCGCATCGCGATCGGCCTGCGCTACGCGCCGCAGGGACGCGTGCAGCACTGATCCGGGTTCAGGCGCGCCGGCGCGCACTTGCGCGCGAGTGCCCGCCTGGACTTCACGCGGTCGTCGAACGGCCAGAAAAAATGCCCCGCATCGCGGGGCATTTCGCTTTGTGCCGCGGACGCGCGAGGCGTCCGCAGACCATCGTCACTGCGGTTGCTTGACGATGATGTCGTTGCGCACGGCCTGGACGCCGTTGGTGTCGCGCGCGAGGCGCTCGGCCATCATGCGTTCGTCAGGCGACTTGGCGAAGCCCGACAGTTGCACGACGCCCTTCATCGTGTCGACCTTGATGGCCATCGCGCTGACCGTCGGGTCTTCCGCGAACTTGGCCTTGACCTTGGTGGTCACGGCGGAATCGTCGACGTACGAGCCGACGGTTTCCTGGTGGCGTTCGACGGCGCAGCCGGTGGCGGTGACGAGGGTCGTGGCGGCGATCATGGCGGCGATGGCAAGACGGGTGATCATGAGGTGTTCCTTCGGGAGAATCGTTGGGGATGCGGTCATTGCACGATAGGCCGCATCACGGTCGGGCACGATAGGCGGAGGCCGGGTCGCCTTGTGGGACGGCACCGACACCGCGCGCAGCCCTGCGGCGCTCGCACAGGCGCGCGGCGCGTCAACCGACGTTCGCAGGCGGCTGCGGATAGCTGCTCGGCCCGAGCAGCGTGGCGACGTCGTGCGTGGAGTCGACGGCGTCCTGCACGTGGTAGGGCAGCGGCAGGCGCGCCTGGATCGTGGTGCCGAGCCCGAGCTTGGACTTGATCTTGAGCTGGCCCTGCGACGACTGCACGCGAAACCGCATGCCCGCCAGGCCGTGGGCGGCGGCGCGCGAGGCGGCGGGGTCGAAGCCGATGCCGTCGTCGCGCACCGCGATCACGGCCCAGCCACCGCGCGACGCGAGGCTCACGTGCACGGTCGCCGCGCCGGCGTACTTGGCGACGTTCGTGAGCGCCTCCTGTACCAGCCGGTAGACGGTCAGCTTGCCCGCGTCGTCCAGCGGCAGCTCCTCGATCTCGGTCTTCACCTCGAGCTCGCTGCGTTCGGCGAACTCCACGCACAGGATCTCGAGCGCGGCCTTCAGACCGAGGTTGTTCAGCGACGACGGCCGCAGGTCCTCGATGATGCGGCGCTTCAGCGCGATGCCTTCGTCGAGCGTCTTCACGAGATGCAGCATGCGTTCGAGCACCTCGGGCGGCGCGGCCGCGAGGCGGCTGCGCATGCGGGCGACGTCGAGCTTGGCGGCGGTGAGCAGGCCGCCCAGCTCGTCGTGCAGTTCGCGGGCGAGGCTGCTGCGCTCGTCCTCGCGCGCCGTCTGCAGGTGCTGGGCGATCTGCGTGATGTCGCGGGTGCGTCGTTCGACCTCGACCTCGAGCCGATCGCGCTCGAAGCGCAGCTGCGCGGCGCGCTCCAGCCGTTCGTCGTCGAAGCGGCGCGCCTGGCGCGCGTACAGCAGCAGCGCGGCCAGGCTCACCACCACCAGCGCGGCGATGCCGATGCGCGAGAACAGCAGCGTCTCGGTGAGCAGCTCGCGCGACTCGTCGATGCGCGCCGTCTCCACGCGCGCCATGCTGCGCGCCTGGCCCTCGATCGCCAGCATGGTCTCGCGGCCGATATCGGTGAGCACGACGTCGCGCCAGCCTTCGCCGCCCTTGTTCTCGAACATCCTGACCGTGGTGTCGAGCTCCGACATGCGCTGGCGCGTCAGCTCGTCGAGCTTCTTCACGTCGGCGTTGCGGTCCGGCCACGCCGAATAGATCTGGGCCAGCTTGGCGAGCTGCGCCTGCACCTGCGTCGCGGCGCGCGTGTAGGGATCCTTGTATTCCGGGCGACCGGTCAGGAGATAGCCGCGCTGGCCCGATTCGGCAGCGATCACCTCGCGCATCAGCGTGCTGACCTCGACGCGCGCATCGAGCAGCGCCTCGCGGCTCGCGATCACGGCCAGCGCCCGCTCGTGGCCAATCTCGTTGGTCAGCAGCACGGCCAGGCCCAGGAGGAGCGCCACCGGAGCCGCGAAGCGACTGCGTCGCGCGGTTTCCAGCGTTCTCAGAAAAGACATGTCGGGTTCCCCGCTACACTTGAATGACCCGGCCCGCCGATTGCTCTCAACGCGACCGTGAGACCCTCTCGGCGAACCGACCGATTCCGACATCGGCAAGTCGCCGACCCGATTACAAGTTCATCGATTCCGCGGGAGACTACATGATTCGCGTTGTGATCGTCGACGATCATGCGATCGTTCGCTCCGGCCTCCGGCAATTCCTGTCCGACCACGTCGACCTGCGCGTCACGGGCGAGGCCGCCGACGGCCGCGAAGCCCTGGAGCTCGTTCGCGGCGGAGACCTCGACGTCCTGCTGATGGACCTGTCGATGCCCGACCAGAGCGGCGTCGACGCCCTCGCGGCCATCAAGGCGCGCCGCCCCGACCTGCCGGTGCTGATCCTCAGCGGCTTTCCCGAAACCCACTACGCCACGACGCTGCTGCGCCAGGGCGCCAGCGGCTACCTGAACAAGGGCTGCGACCCCGACGACATCGTCAAGGCGATCCGCACGGTGGCGATGGGCCGCCGCTACATCACGGCGCAGGTCGCCGAGATGCTGGCCGACGGCGCCGCCGGCGCGGCCGGCCGTCCGCCGCACGAAGGGCTGTCCGAGCGCGAGCTGCAGGTGTTTCTGCGCCTGGCCAAGGGCGAGACGGTGGGCCAGATCGCCGAGGGCATGTTCCTCAGCGTGAAGACGGTCAGCACCTACCGGGCGCGCACGCTGGAGAAGCTGCAGCTCGAGACCAACAGCGACCTCACGTACTACGCGCTGAAGAACGGCCTGATCCAATGAACTGACGGCGCCCGGCCGCCGAGTACGGCGTCCACCTCCCGAGGGCGCCGTGGCCTTGCTCCCGAGCGGCCGAGCGCGGCGGCAGACACGGAGTGCCCCCGGCCGCGGCGTACCGCTGCAGCCCCCCGAGGGGGCCGCGGCCTTGCTCCGGAGCGGCCGAGCGCGGCGGCCGCGCGCTTTCGCCCGGCATTCGCCAAAGTGCGACGCCCCCGATGCCGCCCGAGCGCTCAAGCGTGACGCGCCGCGCGCGCGACGCAGTGATCGACCAGCGCGTCGATCTCGCCCGACTTGTCGAACACCGCGCTCGCGCCGAGCGCGAGGCACTGGCGCCGGATGTCGGCGGTGGCGTAGTTGGTGAGCACCACCCGTTCGAACGACGCGTCGGCCGCATGCAGCGCGCGCAGCACGCCCATGCCTGAGCCCTGGCGCAGGAAGATGTCGATGATCGCGATGTCGCAGCGATTGCCGGTGTCGGTGAGCCAGGTCAGGGCGCCGGCCTGGTCCACGGCGGTGCCCACCACCTTCACGGGGGCCATTTCCTCCAGCGCGGCGATCAGGTTCTCCTGGATCACCGGACTGTCCTCGACGACGAAAGCCAACAGGTTCGACATGCCACAAGCCGGTCCGCCGACGATGCCGGCGCGACCTTCTGCTCCACATTGTGCAACGATCGGAACGTTTCCGATCAGGCGGCGCGCTCGCTCGTGGCGCCTCCGTTGCGGCGCCACCAACGCACCGCGCCGCTCGTCCGATCAACTCAGTCGTTCGGGACGTCTCCGGAGGCCAGGTGTTGCCAGGTGGACGGAAATGCGGCCTCGTCGCCGAGGTTGTCGTCGGCGTGCAGCATGTCGAACGGATCGGCGATGCGGAGCATCGCTCCCTGATCGATCTTCCCGTCGTGTCCCTGCCCTGCAGAAAAGTTGTCCATGTCCGCCTCCGACCAGCCGATGTCCGTGTGGGGCGACTGCGCTGGCGGGCGCTCGTCTGCCGTGGAGCCAGTGTGCTCAGGCGTGGGCCGGCTGAACATAGGCTGAAAGCCACACGCCGCGTCAGACGCGGACTACAAGGCCACGGGACGACAGGTGCCGCGCGCCGCCGCGCGCCTGGGAGGCGCCGGTTCATTTGTATCAAGGGGTGCGCGCCGTGTCGGCGTCGACCTACCCCGGATCGGTGCACGCCTACCCGCGAAGGGCCGATCGGCCGATTGGATAGTCGCGGTGCGGGGGGTACCTTGGAGCCATGACTACCTACACCACACCCCACTTCGCGACTGGCACCTCCGACCGCAACGTGCGTCCGGAAGCGTCCCTGAATCGCGCTCGCCCCGCTTCGGCGGCCACCTACCGTACCGCCGGCGTCACGAACGAAGCCGCGCTGATGTCCGACGGGCGGACGCCCGACTGGCAGCCGGGTGTCTCCAAGGGCGTACCCAAGGCGGCCATCGGTGCCATGGGTGCCGCGCTGGTCGGCGGCGTCGCCCTGGCCATCGTGCTGCTGTCGCCGTCGAACAAGGTCACCAAGCAGGTGATGCCCGACCCGATCGCGCAGGCCACGGCGCAGAATGCCGCGTCCCAGAAGTCGGTCGACTCGACGGACGCCGCCGTCGCCGGCCTCAACAACGACCCGCCGGCCGCCGGCAGCACCGCCGCGACGGACGCCGCCGCGGCAGCCGCGACGCAGCAGGCCGCCACGCCGGCCGCGACCCCGGCGCCGGCCGTTCCCGCGCCCGTCCAGGCGGTGACGCCCGACGCGCCGCCGGTGGTCAATGCCCCGGTCGCCCGCGTGCGCCACGCGCCGACGCCGCGCGTCGTCGCGCCGCAACCGGCGCAGCCCGTGCCGGTGCAAGCCGCGCCGCAACCGGCGCAGCCCACGCCAGCGCAAGCCGCGCCGGTGCAGCCCGCCCCGGTCGTGACCCCCGACTCGCCCGCGCCGTCGGTCACGCCAGCCGCGGTTCAGCCGCCAGCAATGCAGCAGACACCTGACGTGCCCACAGTGACTCCTGCGCCGGCCCCTGCGCCGACTCCGGATACCCCGGCCCCCACGCCGGCTCCGGCGCCGAACGAGTAAGGTCGCACCACAGCAATGCCCGCATCGGCCTCGGTGCCGATGCGGTTCCGGAGATCCATCATGACGCTGCACTTCCATTGGTTGCACGCTCCGCGCTGGATGGTCCAAGCCCACGTCAACCGCGCGATGGCGCTCGTGCTGGGCGTGATCGCGGTCTCCCTGCTGTTCAGCGCCTTGCGCGTGGTCGATGCGGCCGTCTCGGGCGCGCTGGTCCAACGGCATGCGGCGGTCGTGGCGCCCGTGGCGACCAGCACGTCGGCGCCCGACGTCATCCTGCGCACCGAACCGCCGGCGTCCGGCGGGGCGGTGCCGACCCACGACGTCGACGTCCCCGATGCGACCGCCGAGGCCATCAGCCTCTGACGCTGCATCGCTGCGACCCCTTCAGAAACCGCCCGCGAGGCGGTTTCTTTCATTGACGCCCTGGGGCTAGCGTCGATTGAACCTTGACCCGGATTGAAGTAGCCTGCCACCCTTTCGCCACGAGTGTTTCCGCGAGCGTGGGCAGCAGGTGCCGCAGCTTGGATGCGACGGCCGAATTGGCGGCCAGGATCGTCCAGCCGTCGTCGTCCAGCGGGCCGGCGCGCAGGTGCGGGCGCAGCAGTCCGGGCAGCACGTCCGCGAGCGCGTCCAGGCGCGCCTGCGACGCGCGCAC
>CAIMXF010000172.1 GCA_903845345.1 uncultured beta proteobacterium | reverse complement strand
GCGTCACCACCGAGTACCTCGTCTCGGCCGACCAGATCCAGATCAAGATGGCCCAGGGCGCGAAGCCGGGCGAGGGCGGCCAGCTGCCGGGCGGCAAGGTGTCCGACTACATCGGCAAGTTGCGCTACTCTGTGCCCGGCGTCGGCCTGATCTCGCCGCCTCCTCACCACGACATCTACTCGATCGAGGACCTGGCGCAGCTGATCCACGACCTGAAGAACGCCAACCCGCGCGCGGGCATCAGCGTCAAGCTCGTGTCGGAAGTGGGCGTGGGCACGATCGCCGCGGGCGTCACGAAGTGCAAGGCCGACCACCTCGTCATCGCCGGCCATGACGGCGGCACCGGCGCGTCGCCGTGGTCGTCGATCAAGCATGCCGGCACGCCTTGGGAACTGGGCCTCGCCGAGACGCAGCAGACGCTGGTGCTGAACCAGCTGCGCGGCCGCGTGCGCGTGCAGGCCGACGGCCAGATGAAGACCGGCCGCGACGTCGTGATCGGCGCGCTGCTGGGCGCCGACGAATTCGGCTTCGCGACGGCGCCGCTGGTCGTCGAGGGCTGCATCATGATGCGCAAGTGCCATCTCAACACCTGCCCGGTGGGCGTGGCGACGCAGGATCCGGTGCTGCGCAAGAAGTTCGCGGGCCGTCCCGAGCACGTGGTCAACTTCTTCTTCTTCATCGCCGAAGAGGCGCGCCAGATCATGGCGCAGCTGGGCATCCGCAAGTTCGACGACCTGATCGGCCGCAGCGAGTTCCTGGATACCCGCAAGGGCATCGCGCACTGGAAGGCCTGCGGCCTCGACTTCGCCAAGGTGTTCCATCAACCGGCGATGCCGGCCAGCGTCTCGCGCCTGCACAACGACGTGCAGGACCACGGCCTGGACAAGGCCCTCGACCGCAAGCTGATCGAGCGCTCGCGCCCGGCCCTCGAGCGCGGCGAGAAGGTGCAGTTCATGGAGGACGCGCGCAATCTCAACCGTTCGGTCGGCGCGATGCTGTCGGGCGAACTGATCCGCCAGCGCCCCGAAGGCCTGCCGGACCACACGCTGTTCATCCAGATGGAAGGCACCGGCGGCCAGAGCTTCGGCGCGTTCCTGGCGCAGGGCATCACGCTGTACCTGATCGGCGATTCGAACGATTACACCGGCAAGGGCATGTCCGGCGGACGCGTGGTGGTGCGCCCGAGCATCGAGTTCCGCGGTGACGCCACGAAGAACATCATCACCGGCAACACCGCCCTGTACGGCGCGACCAGCGGCGAGGCCTATTTCCGCGGCGTGGCGGGCGAACGCTTCGCCGTGCGCCTGTCGGGCGCGTCGGCGGTCGTGGAAGGCACCGGCGACCACGGCTGCGAATACATGACCGGCGGCACCGTGGTGGTGCTGGGCAAGACCGGCCGCAACTTCGCGGCGGGAATGTCCGGCGGCATCGCCTACGTCTACGACGAGGACGGCAAGTTCGCCGAGCGCTGCAACACCTCCATGGTGAGCCTCGAGCGGATCCTCAGCGCCGACGCGCAGGGCAAGCTCATCGAGCGCGCGGTCTGGCACAAGGGCGAGACCGACGAGACGCTGCTGCGCCAGATGATCGAGGCGCATCACAAGTGGACGGGCTCGCTGCGCGCCCGCGAGATCCTCGACCACTGGGCCGATTCGCGCGCCCGCTTCGTGAAGGTGTTCCCGAACGAGTACAAGCGCGCGCTCGGCGAGATCCACGCCAAGGCCGAGGCCGGCGAGACGATCGCCAAGGCGAAGACGGCCAAGGACGCCGTCGTCCCCGCGAAGTAACGCGCCGCCGGCCAGTCCAGCATGCACGCCGCCTGCAGGAGCGGGCGGCGCAACGAACCAGCATCAGGAACAGATCATGGGAAAAGTCACCGGCTTCATGGAGTACGAGCGCGTGGAGGAAGGTTACGCCCCCGTCCAGACGCGCCTGAAGCACTACAAGGAATTCGTCATCGGCCTGAAGGCGGACGAAGCCAAGGTGCAGGCCGCGCGCTGCATGGACTGCGGCACGCCGTTCTGCAACAGCGGCTGCCCGGTCAACAACATCATCCCCGACTTCAACGACCTGGTGTACCGGGGCGACTGGAAGAACGCCTTCGCGGTGCTGGATTCGACCAACAACTTCCCCGAATTCACCGGGCGGATCTGCCCGGCGCCTTGCGAGGCCGCCTGCACCCTCAACGTCAACGACGACGCGGTGGGCATCAAGAGCATCGAGCATGCGATCGTGGACAAGGCCTGGGCCGAGGGCTGGGTCGTGCCGCGGCCCGCCAAGTCGCGCACCGGCAAGCGCGTGGCCGTCGTCGGCTCGGGTCCCGCCGGTCTGGCCGTGGCTCAGCAACTGGCGAGAGTCGGCCACGACGTGGTCGTCTTCGAGCGAGACGACCGGATCGGTGGCTTGCTCCGTTACGGCATTC
>CAIMXF010000171.1 GCA_903845345.1 uncultured beta proteobacterium | reverse complement strand
GTGCTGTTCGCGATGGCCAATTGCGGCCTGCCGGGCACCGCCGGCTTCGTCGGCGAGTGGATGGTCATCCTGGCCACCACCGGCTACAACTTCTGGATCGCCTTCCTGGCCGCCACCGCGCTGATCTTCGGCGCCGCCTACACGCTGTGGATGGTCAAGCGCGTGTATTTCGGACCGGTCACCAAGGGCAGCGTCAGCCGCCTGAAGGACATCAACAGCCGCGAATTCTTCATGCTCGCGGTGCTGGCCGTCGCCGTCCTGGCGATGGGCCTGTACCCGAAGCCCTTCACCGACGTCATGCAGGCCTCGGTGGACGCATTGCTGAAGCACGTCGCCCAGCCCAAGCTGATCTGAGCGCCGCGGAAAGATTCCCATGATTCATTTCACTTCGTTGCCGATCGTCTATCCCGAGATCTTCCTGCTGCTGATGACCTCGGTGGTGGCGCTGGTCGGCGTCAACGCCACCGACTCGCGCCTGAACCTGACGTTCTGGATCGCCCAGATCTCGCTGGCGGTGCTCGCGCTCCTGCACTTGAACGAACTGCAGATCGGGCTGACCGGCTACGGCATGGGCCGCATGGTCGTCGTCGATCCGCTGGGTCACCTGCTGGCGCTGGCCGGCACGCTCGCCACGATGATCACGCTGGGCTTCGCGCGTCCGTACCTGAAGTCGCGCGACCTGCTCAAGGGCGAGTTCCTGTCGCTGGCGATGTTCTCGCTGCTCGGCATCTCGGTGATGGTGTCGGCCAACAACTTCCTGGTCGTGTACGTCGGACTCGAGCTGATGAGCCTGTCGCTGTACGCGCTGACCGCGCTGCGCCGCGACCACGCCGTGGCGACCGAAGCCGCCATGAAGTACTTCATCCTGGGTGCGCTGGCCTCGGGCTTCCTGCTGTACGGCCTGTCGATGATGTACGGTGCGACCGGCACGCTCGACATCCCGACGGTGTTCGACGCCATCCACAAGGGCACCATCAATCCGCAGGTGCTGGTCTTCGGCCTGGTGTTCATCGTCGCCGGCCTGGGCTTCAAGCTGGGCCTCGCGCCGTTCCACATGTGGGTGCCCGACGTCTACCAGGGCGCCCCCACGGCGGTCACGCTGCTGATCTCCGGCGCGCCCAAGCTGGCCGCGTTCGGCATCACTTTCCGCATCCTTGTCGAGGGGCTGTCGGGCCAGGCCAAGGACTGGCAGGAGATGTTGATCGTGCTGTCGGTGACGTCGATGACGCTCGGCAACCTGGCCGCCATCGCGCAGAGCAATCTCAAGCGCCTGCTGGCGTACTCGGCCATCGCGCAGCTGGGTTTCATGCTGCTGGGCTTCACGCCCACCGTCATCAACGTCGCCACCGCCAACGCGGCCAACGGCTACAGCTCCGCGCTGTTCTACATCGTCACCTACGTGTTGACGACGCTGGGCACGTTCGGCCTGATCATGGTGCTGTCGCGCCACGGCTTCGAGAGCGAGGAGATCTCCGACCTCGCGGGCCTGGGCAAGCGTTCGCCGTGGATCGCGGGCGTGATGGCGCTGTTCATGTTCTCGCTGGCGGGCATCCCGCCGCTGGTCGGCTTCTACGCGAAGTTCGCCGTGCTGCAGGCGCTGGTCAGCACCGGGCAGCAGGGCTACATCATCCTGGCGGTCGTCGCGGTGCTGCTGTCGCTGGTCGGCGCGTACTATTACCTGCGCATCGTCAAGACGATGTTCTTCGACGAGCCGCTCGACCCCACGCCGATCGGCGGCGAGACGGGCGCCAAGGTGCTGCTGGCCCTCAACGGCCTGGCGGCGCTGGGCTTCGGGCTGCTGCCGGACGGCCTGATGAGCGTCTGCCGCGACGCGGTGCTCAAGGCACTCACCACCTGATCGCCGGGCAGGCCGTGACCGACAAGAACGTGGAGCCCATCGTCGCCGGTGGCTCCCCGGTGCGCGCGATGGCAGGCGTCGACGAGCATCTCGTCGAACGTCGCATCCGTTCGGAGAGCGTCTACGAAGGCCACTTCCTGAAGGTGCGGCGCGACGAGATCCGCCTGCCCAGCGGCGCGACGGCCCATCGCGAGCATGTGGTGCATCCCGGCGCGGTGATGATCGTGCCGTTCACCGACGACGGCCAGCTGATCGTCGAACGCCAGCACCGCTATCCGCTCGATCGCGTGCTGCTCGAGTTTCCGGCCGGCAAGCTCGATCCGCAGGAAACCACGCTGCACTGCGCCCAGCGCGAACTGCGCGAGGAGACCGGCTACGCCGCGCGCGAGTGGGCCTACGCCGGCTGCCTGCACAACGCGCCGGCGTACTCCAACGAATTCATCGATATCTGGTTCGCGCGCGGCCTCGTCGCCGGCGCCCAGCAGCTCGACGACGGCGAGTTCCTGGAGGTGCTGGCGATGCCCGAGCCCACGCTGCTGGCGATGGCCGCCAGCGGCGAGCTCACCGACGCCAAGACGATGGTCGCGCTGCTCAAGCTGCAGCTGTGGCGCAGCGGCGCCTGGACACCGGCCTGGCAGGCCGCTGCGTGAGCGCGACGCGATGAAGGTGCTCGATCTGCGCTGCGGCGCCGGCCACGGCTTCGAAGGCTGGTTCGCGTCCGAGGACGACTACGGCTCGCAGCGCGAACGCGGCCTGCTCGATTGCCCGGTCTGCGGCAATGCCGAAGTCACGCGCCTGCCCAGCGCGCCGCGGCTCAACCTGTCGGGCGCGCGCGCGCCCGCGGCCTCGCAGGCGCAGAGTCCCGCGGCCGTGCCCGCCGCGATCGCGGGCACCACCGATCTTGCCGTGCACGGCAATGCCGCGACCACGCGCTTCATCGAGGCGGTGGCCGAGTTGCTGAAGAACACGCAGGACGTCGGACCGCGCTTCGCCGAGGAGGCGCGCCGCATCCATTACGGCGAGAGCGAGGCCAAGGCCATCCGCGGCCAGGCGACGCCGCAGGAGCGCGAGGCGCTGGCCGACGAGGGCATCGAGGTCTTCACGCTGCCCGCCGGCCTGCCGCCGAAGACGTCGCTGCAGTAGCCCCCGGTCACGCCTGTCCGGGTGCGAACCGCTTGGGCGCCACGCGCGCGACGCGCGTCGCGCCCCCCGGACATGCCTGGACAAGCCTGCTCAATCGGGCAGCATCACGCCGGGATTGAGCAGCCCGCGCGGGTCGAGCGCGGCCTTGACGGCGCGCATCATCGCCAGCGCCGCCGCGGGTTTGCGCGCCGCCAGTTCGGCGCGCTTGAGCCGGCCGATGCCGTGTTCGGCCGAGAACGTGCCGCCGAAGCGGTCGACGACGTCGTAGACGCACGCGTTGGCCGCGTGCTCGTTGTCCGCGAGGAATCCGGCGGCCCCGTCGCCCTCGGGCGCCTGCAGGTTGTAGTGCAGGTTGCCGTCGCCCAGGTGGCCGAAGGTGATGTGCCGCGCGCCGGGCACCACGGCCTCCAGCGCGGCGTCGGCGGCGGCGACGAAGTCGGCCAGCGACGACAGCGGCACCGCGACGTCGTGCTTGATGTTGAGGCCCTCGACGCCCTGCGCCAGCGCAATCGCCTCGCGCAGCTGCCACAGCGTGCGCGCCTGCAGCTCGTTGCGGGTGACGGCGATGTCCACCGCCTCGCCGGCCTCGATCGCGGCCATCAGCGCTGCCTCCGCGCGTTCGCGCAGCACGTGCTCGTCGTGCGGCGACGCGAGGTCTATCAGCACCGACCACAGCGGCTGCCCCGCGGCGTCGGTCAGCGGCAGCGGCGTGCGCAGCGCGGGGAAATGGCGCTCGACGAGCGCGAGCGACGCCGCGTTCATCGCTTCGTAGCCGACCAGCTCGGCGTCGAACGCGTCGCGCAGCCGCCGCATCAGCGCCACCGCGTGGGCCAGCGCGCGGCAGGTCGCCCACGCGGTGACGCCCGCGCGCGGGCGCGGGAACAGCCGCAGCGTCGCCGCGGTGATGATGCCGAGAGTGCCCTCGCTGCCGACGAACAGGTCGCGCAGGTCGTAGCCGGTGTTGTCCTTGCGCAGGCCGTGCAGGCTGCTCCAGAGCTCGCCCTGCGCGGTCACCACCTCGAGGCCCAGGCACAGCTCGCGCGCATTGCCGAAGCGCAGCACCTGCGTGCCGCCGGCGTTGGTCGCGAGGTTGCCGCCTATCGTGCAGGTGCCTTCGGCGGCCAGGCTCAGCGGGAACAGCAGGCCGGCATCGGCGGCCGCGGCCTGCACGTCCTGCAGCACGAGCCCGGCCTCGACGGTGATGGTCTGGTTGTCGGCATCGACGCGGCGCACGGCGCGCAGGCGCTGCGTGCTGAGCACGACCTGCGTGCGCGATTCGTCGGGCACGCCGCCGCCGACGAGCCCCGTGTTGCCGCCCTGCGGCACGATGCTGACGCCGGCCTCGCGGGCGCAACGACGCACGACGGCGGCCACCTCGTCGACCGTGCCGGGCCGCACGACGCACAGGCTGCGGCCGCGGTAGCGCCTGCGCCAGTCGCGTTCCCAGGCGACGAGCGCGTCGCCGTCGCCGGTCAGCACGTGCGGCGCGCCCACGAGCGCGCGCAGGTCGTCCAGCAGCGCCGTCATCTCAGTGCGCGGTGCCGGCATCGGCGCGCCGGTCGTCGGGCGGCGGCAGGCGCCTGGCCACCGCGTGGCGCCAGCGCACCTGCGCGGCGCAGGCGACGAACAGCACGATGGCCCACGCCATCTCGGCGCCGGCGCACCCGTTCGCGGGCGAACGGTCGGTGACGCGCACGAGGCCCTCGGCCACGTACAGCCAGATCGCGAGGCTCAGCCAGCGATACGTGTACATGCGGTGCTTGAGCAGCCCGGGCAGCGCGACCACCAGCGGCAGCGCCTTCAGCACCAGCGTGCCGTGGCCGACGCGCGCCCACACCAGCTCCCAGCCGATGCTCAACGCGATCAGCGCGACCGCCGACGCGACCGCGACGGCGCGGATCGCGAGCGTGACGCGATCGGGCGCTGCGGGACCCTCGGTGGCGGGGCTGTCGACCATGTTTGGCATGATAGTCGCCATGACGGTTTCCAAGACCTTGACGACCCCGCTGAGCGCGCTGCTCGCCGGCCCCATGCAGACGCTGCGCGACTGGCCCTGGTACGAGACGCTGCGCACCCTGCGCGCGCGCTTCCGCGACGACCGCCTGGGCCTGACCGCCAGCAGCCTCACGTTCACGACGCTCATCTCGCTGGTGCCCTTGCTGACGGTGATGCTGGCTGTGTTCACCGCGTTCCCGATGTTCGGCACCTTCCAGGCCGGCCTCGAGAAGTACTTCCTGCAGACGCTGGTGCCGCCCACCATCGCCAAGCCGGTGCTGGGCACGCTGACGATGTTCGCGACCAAGGCCAGCCGCCTCGGTGCCTTCGGCCTGATCGCGCTCGGTTTCACCGCGATGGCGTTGATGCTCACGATCGATCGCACGCTCAACGCGATCTGGCGCGTGAGGAAGCCGCGGCCGATCGCGCAGCGCGTGCTGGTCTATTGGGCCGCGGTCACGCTGGGGCCGTTGATGCTCGGCGCGAGCCTGACGCTGACGTCGTACGCGTTGTCGGCCTCCAGCGGCATGGTGGCGGCGATGCCCGGCGGCGTCAGCTTCTCGCTGTCGGTGCTGGAGTTCATGACGCTGGCCATCGCGATGAGCGCGCTGTACCACTACGTGCCGCACGCGCCGGTGGCCTGGCGGCACGCGGTCGCGGGCGGCCTGTTCGTCGCCGCGGGCTTCGAGGTCGCGCGCCGTTCGCTGGGCTGGTACCTGACGCACATGACGTCGTACTCGAGCATCTACGGCGCGTTCGCGACGGTGCCGATCTTCCTGCTGTGGATCTACCTCGGCTGGGTCATCGTGCTGCTCGGCGCGGTGATCGCGGCCTACGCGCCCAGCCTCAAGCTCAACCTCGTGCAGCATGGTCGCGTGCCGGGACAGCGCTTCGCCCTGGCGCTCGAGATCGTGCGTGCCCTGCAGCGCAGCCGGGAGGCCGGCGAGCGCGGCATCCGCGGCGTCGACCTGGCCGACAGCCTGCGCTTCGATCCGCTGCAGATCGAGTCGGTGCTGGAGGCGTTGATGGCGCTGGACTGGGTCGGCCGCCTCGACGAGGAGGGCCAGCCGCGCTACGTGCTGCTGTGCGATCCCGCGCACACGTCGCTGGTGCCGCTGGTCGACGCGCTGTTGCTGGCGCCGATCGCCGCGCTGTCGGCGGCGCGTGGGAAACTCGGCATCGATGCGATCCAGCTGGCGGAGGTGCTGCCGGCGTGAGCCGCGCCCCAGCGCATGGAACCTGCCAGCCCGTCGTCCTCATCGTTGCCCGCGAGCGCCGGCCGCACGCGGGTCGGGAAAGTCGTCGCCATCATCGTGCTGGCCGTGATCGCCGCGACGGCGATCGCCGTCGGCCGCGCGCGCTGGCACGTGCGGCTGGTGGACGTGCGCTTCGTCGACCACCGCGAGAAGATCGCCGGCGGCGGCGCCGCGTTGAACATCACCGGCTACGCGGTGATGCGCGTCGAGAGCCATCACGACCTGTTCGTGCTGTCGCGCGACGAGAATTCGTACCCGCAGGTGCAGGCGAGCTCGTGCGAGTCCGGCCAGTCGCTGGGCGCCTGGCGCGATCCGCTGCCGGTCGAGCGCGACGAGGCCGCGCGGCGCTTCGTCTACGCGGTACTCATCCCGCTGCGCTACCACGACGCCGGGCTGGGGCAGGGCGGCGACGTCTGCCTGCGCTTCGTGGCGGTCGGGGCGAACCTGGCGCCGTGGGCCCGGTCGGCCACTGTGCCGGTGACCTTGCCGCCGGACGTCCGCCAGCAGATCGCGGCCTACGCGAGCCGCAGGGGCGTGGTGGACGTGACGCTGGACACCGCGTGCGCCCCGAGCCTGTGCCAGCCTGAGTAGGGAGGCCGGTCGTGCGGCCTCAGCCGGCGTGCACCACCACCATCAGCGCGTGCACGGGCGCGTTGCCCGGATTCGAGATCGAGTGCGGCACGTCGACGACGTAGCGCGCGGTCTCGTGGGCCTGCAGCGTCGAGACGTCCGTCCCCGAACGCACTTCGAGCGCGCCGTCGCCCAGCACGGTCAGATGCTCGCGCGAGCCCGGCTCGTGCGCCTCGGACTCCAGCCGGCCGCCCGGCTGCACCGTCAGCTCGTACCACTCGAACTGGCCGGCCAGCTCGATGGGCCCGAGGATGCGCAGCTCGCACTTGCCGTCGGGGCTGCGCAGCGAGGGCGTCGCGTGGCCGGCGACCGTGGTGATCGCGGGCAGGGCGGGGCGCTCGCCGTCCAGCAACTGGCCCAGCGGCACGCCCAGCGCGTTGGCCAGGCGCCAGACGACGGCGACGGTCGGATTGGCCTGGTTGCGCTCGATCTGCGAGAGCATCGACTTCGACACGCCGGCCAGCCGCGACAGCTCGTCGAGCGACAGCGCCCGCAGCTGACGCAGCTCCGCGAGGGTATTGCCGACGCGCGGTGGCTCGACGGACAGGTTGCGGGTCATGATTGTTTTCTCGAAGTTCGGGTGCCGGTCGGCTTGACGAACGGGCCGTTGTTTCCGATACTGTACTCATGTTCGATATATCGAACAACTCAAATCGCATTGAACAAGATTGTGCCCGAAGGACAAGACCCATGACCAGCGTCGCCGCATTCAACCAACACGTGCAGTCCGAACTGGATGGCATCCGTGCCGCCGGGCTCTTCAAGGGCGAGCGCATCATCGCCACGCCGCAGGGCGCGCTGGTCAAGCTGGCCGATGGCCGCGAGCTGATCAACCTGTGCGCCAACAACTACCTCGGACTGTCGTCGCATCCGCAGGTCATCGAGGCCGCGCACGAGGCGCTGCGCACGCATGGCTATGGCATGAGCTCGGTGCGCTTCATCTGCGGCACGCAGGACATCCACAAGGAACTGGAGCAGCGCCTGGCGCGTTTCCTGGGCACCGAGGACACCATCCTCTACGCCGCCGCCTTCGACGCCAACGGCGGCCTGTTCGAGCCGCTGCTCGGCGAAGAGGACGCCATCATCAGCGACGCCTTGAACCACGCGTCCATCATCGACGGCATCCGCCTGTGCAAGGCCAGGCGCTTGCGCTACGCCCACAACGACATGGCCGACCTCGAGACGCAGCTGAAGGCCGCCGACGCCGCCGGCGCGCGCTTCAAGCTCGTGTTCACCGATGGCGCGTTCTCGATGGACGGCACCATCGCCCAGCTCGACAGGATCCGCGCCCTGTGCGACCAGTACGGCGCGCTGCTGGGCGTCGACGAGTGCCACGCCACCGGCTTCCTGGGCGCTCGCGGGCGCGGCACCCACGAGCACCGCGGCGTGTTCGGCAAGATCGACATCATCACGGGCACGCTGGGCAAGGCGCTGGGCGGTGCGTCCGGCGGCTTCACCACCGGCAAGAAGGAAGTGATCGAGCTGCTGCGCCAGCGTTCGCGTCCGTACCTGTTCTCCAACACCGTGATGCCGGCCATCGTCGGCGCGTCGCTGAAGGTGCTCGACCTGCTCGAAGCCAGCACCGAGCTGCGCGACAAGCTGGCCGGCAACACCACGTGGTTCCGCCAGGCGATCACCGAGGCCGGCTTCGAGATCAAGCCGGGCGAGCATCCGATCGTGCCCATCATGATCGGCGACGCCGTCAAGGCGCAGCAGCTGTCGCAACGCATCCTCGAACTCGGCCTGTACGCGGTCGGTTTCTTCTTCCCGGTCGTCCCGAAGGGCCAGGCGCGCATCCGCGTGCAGATGTCCGCGGTGCACGACCGGCATCATCTCGAGAAGGCCGTCGCGGCCTTCACGCAGGCCGGCAAGGAACTGGGCCTGATCGGAGCACAAGCATGATGAATTGCATCAGCGCACTTCAAGAGCGGGCGCGGCGCGCGGCCGCTCCGGAGCAAGCCCGCGCCCCCTCGGGGGGCAGGACGCCGTACACGGCGGACGGGGGCCCACAATGACCGGCGCACGCATCCTCATCATCGGCGCCAACGGCCAGATCGGCTCGGAACTCGCCGGCGCGCTGAGCAAGCGTCCGGGCGTGGCGCAGGTCGTCACCAGCGACGTCGCGCCCACCGGCCGCAACCCGGGACTGCCGCACGAGCAGCTCGACGTGACCGATGCCGCCGGCCTGACCGCGGTCGTCGAGCGCCACCAGATCACGCAGGTCTACCTGCTCGCGGCGGCGCTGTCGGCCAACGGCGAGAAGCATCCGCAATGGGCGTGGAACCTGAACATGGTGGGCCTGCTCAACGTGCTGGAACTCGCGCGCACGCACAAGCTGGACAAGGTGTTCTGGCCAAGTTCGATCGCGGCCTTCGGCCCGACGACGCCGGCCGACGGCACGCCGCAGGACACCGTGATGGATCCGACCACGATCTACGGCATCAGCAAGCTGGCCGGCGAGCGCTGGTGCGCGTGGTATCACAAGAACCATGGCGTGGACGTGCGCAGCCTGCGCTATCCCGGCCTGATCAGCTGGAAGACGCCCCCGGGCGGCGGCACCACCGACTACGCCGTGGAGATCTTCCACGCGGCGCTGCGCGACGGCCGCTACACCTGCTTCCTGAAGGACGACCAGGCGCTGCCGATGATGCTGATGGACGACGCGCTGCGCGCCACCATCGAGCTGATGGAAGCGCCCTCGGAGTCGATCCGCCAGCGCGGCAGCTACAACCTGTCGGCCATCAGCTTCACGCCGCGCCAGATCGCCGATGCGATTGCCAGGCGCATCCCCGGCTTCACGATGGACTGCGTGCCCGACTTCCGCCAGGCCATCGCTGCCAACTGGCCGCGCTCGATCGACGACAGCGAGGCCACGAAGGACTGGGGCTGGAAGGCGAAGTTCGGGCTCGACGAGATGGTCGACGAGATGCTGACGCAGCTGGCGCCCATCGTGAAGGCGAAGGCGACGGCCTGAACGCGGGCGGTCGCGGTCGCAAGACGCCGATCGATGTCCGCGGACTGTGCCGACGGTCGCGACGACGATGCGCACGCCTACGACGGGTTCGTCGGTGGGGCGATGAAGGGCGGCCGTACGGTCGTCTTCGTGCGCCGGACGCGGGATCAGTCGCTGCAGGACGGCCCCGCGGGCCTGCGCGCGCGCGACGCGGTCATGCCAGGCTTGCGGGCAACGCTCGACGTGCTTTGATTCAGATCGCGATGCGGCCGGTGCAGATGTCGAAGTACATGCGCCAGTCGCCCATGAAGCTGTAGAGCGGGCGCTTGAACGAGGCCGGGCGGTTCTTCTCGAAGCCGTAGTGGCCGACCCAGGCGAAGCCGTAACCGCACGCCATCGCGGCCACGCCGAACAGCGGCTCGCGCGTCCACAGCAGCGACCACAGGCAGATCAGCGCCAGCGTCGAGCCGATGAAGTGCAGCTTGCGGCAGGTGACGTTGCTGTGCTCGTTCAGGTAGAACGGGTAGAACTCGGCGAAGCTGTGCAGCGACTTCGGGTCGCCGTCGAATACTGCATTGGCCATCGTCGTCCCCTCGTCATGCCGGAATGGCAGCGCGCATCGCATTCAACACCGCATCGGGCGCTTCCTGCATCAGTGCATGCCCTGAAACGATGCGTGCGACCGTGGCGTCGAGCATGCCCGCCAGCTCTTTCGTGGCCTTGGCGGGCGTCATCGCGTCGCGCGTGCCGACGATGAGGTGCGACGCGCACGTGACGCGCGCCGCGGCCTGCAGGCCGTTCGCGTAGGCATCGCAGACGCGGAAGTCGTGCTCGAACAGATTGCCTTCTGCGCCGTCCTGTGTGCGGTGCATCAAGGCGCTCGCGCCGCCGCGCAGCCACGCGCCGGGGCCCGGATACGACGGCTTGCTGGCGATGCCCGAATGCGAGAACGCGTTGACCATCGCGATCGCGCGTGCGGGCTCGTCGCGCGCGGTCGCGAGCAGCGCGTCGCTGACCTTCATCGGATACGCCGTGCCCACCATCACGAGGCCTGCCGCGCGCTCGGGCGCGCGCGACGCGGCCTCCAGCGCGATCAGCGAGCCCATGCTGTGGCCGACCAGGTGCGCGGTCTTCACGCCGGCGGCGTCGAGCAGCGCCAGCACCCAGTCGGCGAGCGCCTCGACGCTGGCCAGCGGCGGGCCGTCGGAGCGTCCGTGGCCCGGCTGGTCGACCGCGAGCACGCGATGGCCGTGGTGCGCGTACCAGCGCGCGAGCAGCGTCCACACCGAGTGGTCGTTGAGCGCGCCGTGGAGGAAGACGACGCACGGGCCGTCCGCGGCGAACGGCTTGCCGCCGGTGTACGCGTAGGCCGCGCGGCCTTGCACATCGAACTTCATGCCGCGGCCCTTTCCGCGGCCTTCAGCGCCGACTTCAGGTCGAGGATCAGGTCGTCCGCATCCTCCAGGCCGATCGACAGCCGGATCGTGCCCGGGCCGATGCCCGCGGCCTTCAGCGCCGCGTCGTCCATGCGGAAGTGCGTGGTCGAGGCCGGATGGATGACCAGCGAGCGGCAGTCGCCGACGTTGGCCAGGTGCGAGAACAGCTGCAACGCCTCGATGAACGCGACGCCTTGCGCGCGCGAGCCGCGCAGGTCGAAACTGAAGACCGAGCCGCAGCCGCGCGGCAGCAGCGTCTTCGCGAGCGCGTGGTCGGGATGCGACTCGAGCTCGGGATAGCCGACGCCCGCGACCATCGGATGCGATGCCAGGAACGCGACCACCTTGCGCGCGTTGGCGACGTGTCGTTCCATGCGCAGCGGCAGCGTCTCCAGGCCTTGCAGGATCAGCCACGCCGTGTGCGGGCTCATGCAGGCACCGAAGTCGCGCAGTCCTTCGCGGCGCGCGCGCAGCAGGAAGGCGCCGACGGTGCTCTCCTCGGTGAACACCATGTCGTGGAAGCCGGCGTAGGGCGCGGTGAGCTCGGGAAAGCGGCCGCTGCGTTCCCAGTCGAAGCGGCCCGAGTCGGCCAGCACGCCGCCGACGACGGTGCCGTGGCCCGACAGGAACTTCGTGGCCGAATGGAACACGAGGTCGGCGCCGAGCTTGAACGGCTGCTGCAGCCACGGCGTGGTGAACGTGGCGTCGACGAGCAGCGGCACGCCGGCGTCGTGCGCGATCTGCGCGACGCGCGGGATGTCGAGCACGTCGAGCCCGGGATTGCCCAGCGACTCTCCGAACAGCAGCTTCGTGTTCGGCCGGATCGCGGCGCGCCAGGCGGACAGGTCGCGCGGCTTGACGAAGGTCGTCTCGATGCCGAAGCGCGACAGCGTGTACGCGAGCAGGTTGTGCGAGCCGCCGTAGAGCGCGGCGCTGGCGACGATGTGCGAGCCTGCGCCGGCGATCGTCGCCACGGCCAGGTGCAGCGCGGCCTGGCCGCTGGCCGTGGCGATCGCGCCGACGCCGCCTTCGAGCGCAGCCACGCGTTCCTCGAACACGGCGGTGGTCGGGTTGGAGATGCGGCTGTAGACGTGGCCGGCGCGCTCCATGTTGAACAGCGAGGCGGCGTGCTCGCTCGACTCGAAGACGAACGACGTGGTCAGGTGGATGGGCGTTGCGCGCGCGCCGGTGGCGGGGTCGGGCGCGGCGCCGGCGTGCAGGGCGAGGGTGTCGAAACCGGGATCGGACGGACCGGGCATGGATGCTTTCCGAAGAGGGGTTGCTGGCGCGTCGGCAGACCGCGAATCAGGGCCGACGAGAGGCCCGACGTCGCGATTGTGTGCTATGTTGAACGCCTCATTTCACTGGATTCCCGAGGAGGCGTTGCCATGAAAGTCAGCGACATCCTGCGTGTCAAGGGCAACACCTTGTTCACCGTCACGCCCGACCAGCCGTTGCACGAGGCCGTCGTCACGATGGCCGAGCACGACATCGGCTCGCTGGTCGTCATGGAGCATGGCGATCTCACCGGCATGCTCACGTTCCGCGAGGTGATCCGCGCCACCGTCCGCCAGGGCGGCACGCTGGGCACCGTCACCATCCGCTCGGTGATGGACGACGCGCCGCTCACCTGCACGCCCGAGACCGAGATCGACGAGGTGCGGCGCATGATGCTGGGCCGCCACGCGCGCTACATGCCCGTGCTGAACGGGCAGACGCTGATGGGCGTGATCTCGTTCTACGACGTCGCGCGCACCGTGGTCGAGGCGCAGGACTTCGAGAACCGCATGCTCAAGGCCTACATCCGCGACTGGCCGTCCGAAGAAGACACCAAGGTAGGCCAGTCATTGTGAGCCCCGCGGTCGCTGGCAACTCGGACGCATCCGGCTCGTAGGCCGGATGCCGTTTCGCCGGGGTCTCGCTGCGCGATCCCTTTGCCGGCTGCACTCCCCGAGGGGCCGGCCGCTAGCGGCCCGGCAGAGCCGGATCGGCCGCTCCCTTGATTCCCATTCAAGCCGCGTGAGCGGCAGCGCCGACGAACGGATGCAGGCGAGCGCGGGACGCGGTCAGGCGGCGATCATGGGCACGACGTTCGGCGACGGCGCTGCCTCGCGGCTGGCGATCCACATCTCCAGCGCAGCCGCGTCCATCGGGCGGCAGAAGCGGTAGCCCTGCATCATGTCGCAGCCTTCGTGGCGCAGGAACTCGTGCTGGGCGTCGGTCTCGACGCCTTCGGCGATGGTCTTGAGGTTCAGCGCGCGCGCCATCTGGATGATGGCCTGCACGATGGCGCGGTCGTCGGGGTCGGTATCGATGTCGCGCACGAAGGACTGGTCGATCTTGAGCGTGTGCAGCGGGAAGCGCTTGAGGTAGCTGAGCGACGAGTAGCCGGTGCCGAAGTCGTCCAGCGACAGCCGAACGCCCAGCGCGTGCAGCGCGTCCATCATCGCGATCGCCGCCGACGGGTTGGCCGTGACGCTCTCCGTCAGCTCGAGCTCGAGGTATTGCGCCGGCAGGCCGGCGTCGCTCAGCGCGCGCGCCACGACGTTGGGCAGGCCGACGTGGCGGAACTGCACGGCCGACAGGTTGACGGCCACCACCATCGGCGGCACGCCGGCGTCCAGCCATGCCTTGACCTGCGCGACGGCCGTGCGCAGCACCCATTCGCCGATCGCCACGATCTGGCCGCTGGTCTCGGCCAGCGGAATGAACTCGGCCGGCGACACCATGCCGAATTCGGGATGGCGCCAGCGCAGCAGGGCCTCGACACCGACCAGCTGCTCGCCGTTGGCGTCGAGCTGCGGCTGGTAGTGCAGCAGCAGCTCGTTGCGTTCCAGCGCACGGCGCAGCGCCGACTCCAGCTGCAGCTGGCGCGCCGAGCGCTGCTGCATGCCGGCCGCGAAGAAGCGCCACGTGGCCTTGCCTTCGTGCTTGGCGCGATACATCGCGGTGTCGGCGTTGCGCGAGAGGATCTCGTAGTCGTCGCCGTCGGACGGGTACGTGGCGATGCCGATCGACATCGTCATGCTCAGCTCGTGGCCCTGCACCATGCACGGCTCGGCCAGGCGTTCCAGCAGCTTCTGCGCGACCAGCTCGGCGCCCGGGGCGTCGGCGCCGGGCAGCAGCACGGCGAACTCGTCGCCGCCGAGCCGGGCGACGGTGTCGACCTCGCGCAGGCTGCCCTGCAGGCGGCGCGCGACCTCGCTCAGCAACGCGTCGCCGACGCTGTGGCCGAGGGTGTCGTTGATGTTCTTGAACTGGTCGAGATCCATGAACATCAGCGCGAACGGCCGATGGTCGCGGCGCGACACGCTGGTCAGCTGGCCGACGCGGTCGGCGAGCAGGCTGCGGTTGGGCAGGTCGGTGAGGGTGTCGACGTGCGCCAGCCGCACCAGGTTGCGCTCGACCTCGCGGAACTGCGTGATGTCGTTGAGGATGCCGATGTAGTGCGTCACGGCGCCGTGGGCGTCGCGCTGCTGCGTGATCGCGGCCCAGCAGGTGTAGAGGCTGCCGTCCTTGCGCGAGGTGCGCACCTCGCCTTGCCAGTGGCCGGACGTCTGCAGCGCGGTGCGCACCTGCCGGCGCACGTCGCGTCGCCCGATGCCGAAGCCGAGCGCGGCGGTCTGCTGCCCCTGCAGTTCGTCGGCGCCGTATCCGCTGATCTCGCAGAAGGCCTGGTTGACGGTGACGACGCGGCCGTCGCAGTCGGCGATCACGAAGCCCTCGCGGGCCTGCTCGAACACCGCGGCGGCCAGGTGCAGCTTGTCCTCGACCGACTTGCGCTTGGTGATGTCGCGCCCCTCGACCAGCAGGTTGGGCGGCGCGCTGCGCGTGCGCGGGATCGCGCGGATCGACAGCTCCAGCGTCATCGCCGCCCCGTCGGGGCGCCTGACGGTGAGCTCGTGCGTGACGACCGCTCCGCCGAGGGCCTGCGCCACCACGCCGTTGAGCGCGTCGGCGTGGGCTGCCGAGATGCCCAGCTGCGCGATCTCGTCGAGCCGGCGGCCGGCGATCCCGGGATGGGTCAGGTGCAGCCACTGGCGGCCGGTGCCGTTCATGTGGCGCACGGCGCCGTTCGGGTCGAGCACGCAGACGAGCTGCGGGCTGTGGTCGATCAGGCGATTGGCCAGGCGTTCGCGCTGGAGCGAGCGGCGGGTGCGCACGGTCTGTGCGAACAGGGCCGCGCCCAGGCCCAGGAGCGTGACGGCGACGAGCCAGAACAGCCACAGCGGCAGCGCGATGGCCGGCTCGGCCGGGCTCGCGGCGGCGAACGCGGGCGCGCCGGCGAGCGCGACGGAGGCGGGCAACCTGCGGAAGGCGAAGCGACGGGCAGCCGGGCGCACGTGCGCATCCGCCTGCTGGTTGCCTGTTGCGCCTCCCTTGACGCTTGAACTGGGGCCGAAAGACAGCATCCCGGCACTTTGCCTTGGAACCCGTTGCGCCTTCTCCCGAATAAAGCCCATCGCCGTGGCCTTTTTCACGCCGCCCGGCACTGGCGCCACGCGAACGCGAATCCTTCGCGCGGTTACGGCGGGGTTACGGACGCGAAGCCGCGCCCGCCGCATCGCGAAGGCGGCGCGGGCCGCGCCCCTTAGAATCGATGCATGTCCGGCAGCACCTTCGGCGAACTCTTTCGCGTCACCAATTTCGGCGAATCCCACGGCGTGGCGATCGGCTGCGTCATCGACGGCTGTCCGCCCGGCCTCGCGCTGACCGAGGCCGACATCCAGGTCGAGCTCGACCGGCGCCGTCCCGGCACGTCGCGCCACGTCACCCAGCGCAGCGAGCCGGATGCGGTGGAGATACTGTCTGGCGTATACGAAGGGGTCACCACCGGCACCCCGATCGCGCTGCTGATCCGCAACACCGACCAGCGCAGCAAGGACTACGGGAACATCCTCGACACCTTTCGTCCGGGCCACGCCGACTACACCTACTGGCGCAAGTACGGCCTGCGCGATCCGCGCGGCGGCGGCCGGTCTTCCGCTCGCCTGACCGCGCCGATGGTGGCGGCCGGCGCCGTCGCGCGCAAGTGGCTCAGGGAGCAGCGCGGCACCACCTTCACCGGCTGGATGAGCCAGCTGGGCGACATCGCCATCCCGTTCGTCGACGAGGCGCAGATTCCGCTGAACCCGTTCTTCGCGCCCGACGCCGACATCGTGCCTGTGCTGGAGGCGCGCATGGACGAACTGCGCAAGGCGGGCGACTCCTGCGGCGCGCGCATCGAGGTCGTTGCCCGCGGCGTGCCCGTGGGCCTGGGCCAGCCGCTGTTCGACAAGCTCGACGCCGACATCGCCTACGCGATGATGGGCATCAACGCCGTCAAGGGGGTCGAGATCGGCGCCGGCTTCGCCAGCGTCGCGCAGCACGGCAGCGAGCACGGCGACGAGCTTACGCCGGGCGGCTTCGTCGGCAACAACTCGGGCGGCGTGCTCGGCGGCATCTCCACCGGCCAGGACCTGCGCGTGTCCATCGCGATCAAGCCCACCAGCTCGATCCGCACGCCGCGCCGCTCGATCGACCGCGCCGGACAGCCGGCCATCGTCGAGACCTTCGGCCGCCACGACCCGTGCGTGGGCATCCGCGCCACGCCCATCGTCGAGGCGATGCTGGCGCTGGTGGTGATGGATCACGTGCTGGCGCATCGCGCGCAGTGCGGCGATGTCGCGCTCGAGCAGCCGCCGATCCCCGGGTCCGCCCCACGCGACTGACGGCGGCGACCGACAGCCGATTGAAAGGCGCGCCCCGCCCGGAGGTGCGCAAGGCGTTGGGCGCGCGCCGTGGCCTGCGGCCAGTCGGCGCATGCCACGGTCTGTCCAGGCGCACTGCAACTCGTCCCGACCCAGCAGCACTTCGTCGCAATCTGCCCCCATGTCCGAAGCAGTCGATCCACACTCCGTCGAAATTCAGGATGAGCCTGGAACAACGATGAAGGAAGAGGACATGCGCAAACGCTTGGTGTTCGCAGGGGTGGCGGTGGTGGTGGCTATCGCGGCGGGGCTCGCGATCAAGGCGGGCAAGGGCGCGGCCGCGGTGCCGGCCGGCGCGGCGATGGCGGCCAACTCCCCGGACGCGGCGGCCAGCGAGGTGCCGCTCGACTTCACGCCGGCCGAAGCCTCGAAGCCGCTGGCGCTGGCGCTGCCGCAGATCGTCGAGTTCTCCGGCGCGCTGGTCGCGCCCAACACCGCGATCGTGCGCGCCAAGGCCACCGGCACGCTGCTGACGCTGGATGTCCAGGAAGGCACCCGCGTGAAGGCGGGGGACCCGCTGGGGCGCATCGACATCGCCGACCTGCAGAGCCATGTCGCCGAGCGCGCGGCCAACCTGGCCGCGGTCCAGACGACGCTCGACCAGGCCAGGCGCACGCACGAATCCAACATCGGCCTGGCCAACGACAAGTTCATCTCGCCGATCGCGCTCGAGAACTCCCGGTCGCAGCTCGACAGCGCCAAGGCGGGCGTCGCCGCGGCGCAGGCCGCGCTCGACTCCGCCAGGATCGCGCTGCGCGACGCCTCGCTGACCGCGCCGATCAGCGGCATCGTCTCCAAGCGCTACGTGGTCGCCGGCGAGAAGGTCACGGCCGAACAGCAGGTCGTCACCATCGTCGACCTGCACATGCTCGAGCTGGCCGGCACGGTCGGCACGCAGGACGTCGCGCGGCTGTCGCCGGGCATGCCGGTCTCGCTCAAGATCGAGGGCATGGACAAGCCCGTCGAAGGCAAGCTGGCGCGCATCGCCCCGGCCGCCGAGGCCGGCACGCGTTCCATCGGCGTGGCCGTGCAGCTGCAGAATCCGAAGGAGACGCTGCGCGCCGGCCAGTACGCCGTCGCGCAGGTGCAGATCGGCGACGCGACGCCGCGCCTGACGGTGCCGATCTCGGCGATCAGCTCGGCCTCCGGCCAGGAGTACGTGTGGACGGTGGAGAACGGCAAGCTGCTGCGCCGTACCGTCACCACCGGCCGGCGCGACCTGGTGCGCCAGCGCGCCGAGGTGCTCGAGGGCCTGACGGCGAACGTGCCGGTGCTGGGCGCGCGCTTCGACAACCTGCGCGAGGGCGCCAAGGCGCGCGTGGTCGCGGTCGCGACCGCCGCCACGCCCAAGCCGCTGGCTCCCGCTGCCACCGTTTCCCGCTGATCCACGCCGTTCGCACGGCCTCACTCCGAGGAGAATTCCCATGTGGATGACGCGTGTCTCCATCAACAACCCCGTCTTCGCCACCATGGTCATGGTCGCGCTGTGCGTGCTCGGGTTGTTCTCGTACCAGCGGCTGGGCGTCGAGCAGATGCCCGACATCTCGCCGCCGGTCGTGTTCGTGTCCGTGCAGTATCCGGGCGCATCGCCCGGCGCCGTCGAGACCGAGATCACCAAGCCGCTGGAGGACGCCATCAACGGCGTCGCCGGCGTCAAGATGATCCGCTCCAACAGCTACGAAGGCCGCAGCGAGACGGTGGTCGAGTTCAACCTGTCGGTCGACATGACCCGCGCCACGCAGGAAGTGCGCGACAAGGTCTCGGTCGTCCAGGCCGGCTTCAACCGCGACGTGAAGGCGCCGTTCGTCAGCCGCTTCGACGGCGACAACGCGCAGCCCACCGTGGTGCTCGCGCTGATGGCCACCGGCCGCAGCGACCGCGAACTCTCGCTGATCGCCGACCAGACCGTGCAGAAGCGCCTGACGAGCGTCGAGGGCGTCGCCCGCGTCACGCCGCTGGGCCTGGTCACGCGGCAGGTGCGCATCGACCTCGACCCGCAGCGCCTTCGCGGCTTCGGCCTCACGCCGATGGACGTCAGCGCCGCGCTGGTCAAGGCCAACACCGACCAGCCCGTGGGCATGCTGCAGAACCGCAACGAGGACTCGCTGGTGCGCGTCGAAGGGCGCGTGCTCGACCCCAAGCAGTTCGCCAACGTCGTGGTCTCGCGCAACGCGAGCGGCGGCGTGGTGCTGCTGGGCGACGTCGGCAAGCTCGTCGAGCGCGAGCAGGAGCCCGATTCGATCTCGCGCATCAACGGCAAGCCGGCGGTCACGTTCAACATCTACAAGCAGCAGGACGCCAACATCGTGCGCACCGGCGCCGCGATCAAGGCGGCGGCCGAGGAGATGCGCAAGTCGCTGCCGCCGGGTGTCGAGCTGAAGCTGATCTACGCGAGCTCGGACTGGGTGGAGCAATCGCTGGACGGCGTCAAGAAGACGCTGGGCGAGGGCGCGCTGCTCACGATCGCGATCGTGTTCCTGTTCCTGCACAGCTGGCGCTCGACCATCATCACCGGCCTGACGCTGCCGATCTCGGTCATCGCCTCGTTCATCGCGATCAACGCGTTCGGCTTCACGCTGAACTTCATGACGATGATGGCGCTGAGCCTGTGCATCGGCCTGCTGATCGACGACGCGATCGTGGTGCGCGAGAACATCGTGCGCCACGTCGGCATGGGCCAGGACCACCACACCGCCGCGCGCAAGGGCACGGACGAAATCGGCCTGGCCGTGATGGCCACGACGTTCGCCATCTGCGCCGTGTTCGTGCCGGTGGCCTTCATGAAGGGCATCGTCGGCAAGTTCTTCTTCCCGTTCGGCATCACGGTGGTGTCGGCCGTGGTCGTGTCGTTGTTTGTCAGCTTCACGCTCGACCCGATGCTGTCCTCGGTCTGGCGGGATCCGCCGGCCGTCACGATGCAGCGCCTGTGGGGCATCGGCCACATGATGCGCGCCGTCGACTGGGCGATGGCCCGGCTGCACAACACCTACGAGCGCCTGATCACGTGGGCCTTCAGCGGCCGCCGCTACCGCGTGTTCGTGCCGCCGGTGCCGGCGTATGGCTTCGGCTTCGGCGCGAACGGCCAGCGCCTGACCAACGGCCAGCGCCGCCTGCGCTTCGCGACGCTGACGCCGCGCGGGATCGTGTTGTGGTCCGCCGCCGCCACGTTCGTCGCCGCGCTCGCGCTCGTGCCGTTCATCGGCGCCGAGGCCATCCCGCAGACCGACCAGAGCTACACCGGCCTCAACATCACGATGCCGGTGGGCACCAGCCTGGAACGCGCCGACGGGAAGATCAGGCAGGTCGAAGCGATCATCGGCGCGCTGCCCGAGGTCGACTCGCTGTCCACGCAGGTCGGCGGCGACAACGGCCACAACACCGCCTACATCGGCATCGTGCTGAAGCCGCGCCACGAGCGCAAGCTCACGCAGTTCCAGGTCGAGGACGAGATCCGCAAGCGGCTCGAAGGCCTGCCGGGCATCTCCGTCGCGCTCGGCGACCGTCCGATCTTCATCTCGATCCTGGGGCCGGATCCGACCGTGCTCGACCAGATCACGTCCGACCTCGGCGAGAAGATGAAGAAGGTCAAGGGCCTCACCGACTTCGAATCCTCGGTCAAGCCCGGCCTGCCCGCGTACGCCGTGCGCGTGCGCCCGGACGCCGCGCGCGAGCTGGGCATGACCCCGCAACAACTGGCCGGCAGCCTGCGCGCCTACGTCGAGGGCGACGTGTCGACCTACTGGACGACGCCCGACGGCCAGCAGGTGGAGGTGCAGCTGCGCCTGCCGCAGGCGAGCCGCGAAAGCGTCGCGCAGCTCAACAAGCTGCCGGTCGCCTTCGCCGCCGACGGCACGCCCGTGCCGCTGGAAAGCGTCGCCACGATCGAGCCCGTCACCAACCCCGACGTCATCAAGCGCCAGGACCTGCAACGCCGCCAGGCGGTGTACGCCGGCGTCGACACGAAGTCGGGCCGCACGGTGGGCCAGGTCAACGCCGACATCGACAAGATCATCAAGGCGACCGTGCTGCCGCCGGGCTATCGTTTCGACGTGGGCGGCGCGCAGCAGAACCAGGACGACATCTTCGGCAACATCGGCAGCGCGCTCGGGCTGGCGCTGATCTTCATCTACATCGTGCTGGCCAGCCAGTTCGGCAGCTTCCTGCAGCCGCTGGCGATCATGGCCTCGCTGCCGCTGTCGCTGATCGGCGTGATGGTCTCGCTGAAGGTCTTCGGCTCCACGATCAACCTGTTCTCGCTGATCGGCCTGATCATGCTGATGGGCCTCGTGACGAAGAACGCGATCCTGCTGGTGGACTTCGCCAACCACGCCCGCAAGGCCGGGGCGACGCTGGCGGAGGCGGTGCTCACCGCGGGCCAGATCCGGATGCGTCCCATCATCATGACCACCGCGGCGATGGTGTTCGGCATGTTCCCGCTGGCGCTCGCGCTCGACGAGGGTGGCGAGCTGCAGGCGCCGATGGGGCGGGCGATCATCGGCGGCGTCATCACGTCGACGCTGCTCACGCTGGTGGTGGTGCCGGTGATCTACGCGTACATCGAGCAGTGGGTCGGCTTCTTCAAGCATCGCCTGGACGGCGACTCGCGCGGCGCCGTCATCGCCGCGGTGCTGACGGGCCTGGTCGGCTTCGTGCTGATGCTCAGCGGCGTGCCGATGCCCGCGGTCGGCGGCGTGATGGCCATCGCCATCGCGATCAGCGTATGGGCCTGCGACGCGTACGCCCGAGCCAACGGCTACCACCGGGCCTGGGCGGCGATGGGGCTGCTGGGGATGCTCGGCTTCATGATCCTCGCGTTCCTGCGCCCGATCCAGGACGGCGGACCGCCGGAAGAGCTGTCGATGACGCCGCCGCACTCGATGGCACCGGACTCGCAGCCCGACTCCGAGCCCGAGGCCGATTCCGTGATGGCCTGATCCGTCGAGCGTTCCGCCTCGAGGCCGCCGCCCGTGCATGCCGCGGCCGGTGGCCTCGCTTCATGCGCGAGCAAGGCGGCGGTGCTATGGTTGCGCCATGAAGTCGCGCGTGATCCTCCTGCTGCTCGCCGCCCACGCCGGTGCCGCCCTGGCCCAGTACAAGTGCACCGCCGACGACGGCACGATCACCTTCCAGCAGTCGCCGTGCTTCGGCGCCAAGGCGGAAGAAAAGCTGACGGTCGTGCCCAACGGCCATCCGCCCGCGGCGTCCGGCGTGAAGCCGGCCGCGCCCCCGCCTCCGCCACCGAAGCCCGCGCCGCTGGCCGTGCACACGGCGGCGCAGACCGCCGACCAGCGCCTGCTGGCCGGCTACGAGCGCTTGCACGAGCGGGAGCGCTACGTGCAGGAACTGAAGGCGGCCCAGGACGCGCGCTCGCAGCGCGCCGCGCAGTTGCAGAAGGACATCGCCGCCGCGCAGGCCCGTTACGTCAACCTGGTCGAGGCGCCCGCGCTGAAGGACGCGCTGGCGGCGCTCAACGGCCGCTATGCCGCGATGCGGGTGATCGACGACGACCGGGTCCGACAGGCCGAGCAGGCGCTTGCCCAGTGGGACGACACGCCGCACTGACGCGGCCTGTCAGGGCTTGCGCGACTTGCCCGAAGGCTGGGGCAGCACGGCGTCGCAGTCGCTGCAGGCGCGCAGCTCGGTGCCGCCGGACGGCGTCTCCAGCGTCGCGGTGCCGCCGGCGCGGATCTGCCAGCGCCAGACGCCGGCGGACGAACGCGCCGTGCCGCGCACGTAGCACGGCAGCACGTTCCAGCCCTCGCGCAGCTGGCGATCGTCGACGACGACGGCGCGCGCGAGGAAGTAGCGGGCCTGGGCGGCGGTCAGCGTGAAATCGCCACAGGCGCCGCCGCCGGGGTCGGCGCCACGCGAGTCGACCCGCACCTCGTCCAGCGCGGCGCCGGGCTGCGGCGCGGAAGCGCAGCCCGCCAGGATCAAGGCGGCCACGGACATCGAGAACTTGAGGGCTTGCATGGACGCGAGTGTCGCGCGTTTCGCGAGGCTGCACCTCAGCATTCGACGATGTTGACCGCCAGGCCGCCGCGAGCGGTCTCCTTGTACTTCGTCTGCATGTCGGCGCCGGTCTCGCGCATCGTCTTGATGACCTTGTCGAGGGACACATGGTGCGTGCCGTCCCCGCGCAGCGCCATGCGTGCCGCGTTGATCGCCTTCACCGACGCGATCGCGTTGCGCTCGATGCACGGGATCTGCACCAGGCCGCCCACCGGGTCGCAGGTGAGGCCCAGGTGGTGTTCCATGCCGATCTCGGCCGCGTTCTCCACCTGCTCGGGCGTGCCGCCCATCACCGCCGCCAGGCCGGCCGCGGCCATCGAGCAGGCCACGCCCACCTCGCCCTGGCAGCCGACTTCCGCACCGGAGATCGACGCGTTCTCCTTGTAGAGGATGCCGATCGCCGCGGCGGTCAGCATGAAGTCGACCACGCCGCGATCGCTGGCGCCGGGCACGAAGCGCGTGTAGTAGTGCAGCACGGCGGGCACGATGCCCGCGGCGCCATTGGTGGGCGCGGTGACGACGCGGCCGCCCGCGGCGTTCTCCTCGTTGACGGCCAGGGCGTAGAGGTTGACCCAGTCCATCACGATCAGCGGGTCGCGTAGCCCCAGCGCCGGGCCGCCCCAAGCGGGGCGCACCCCCTCGGGGGGCGGCGAAGGCGTGCCTTCGCCTGGGGGCACCACTGAGGCCGCATCGGGGTTGACCGTGAGGTCGCGGTACAGCTGCGCCGCGCGGCGCTTGACCTTGAAGCCGCCCGGGAGGATGCCTTCGGTGCGGCAGCCGCGCAGCACGCACTCCTGCATCACCTTCCAGATCTTCATCAGGCCGGCATGCACCTCGTCGTCGCTGCGCCAGTGGCGCTCGTTGCGGCGCATCAACTCGGCGATGCTGATCCCGTGCGCCGAGGTCAGCGCGAGCAGGTCGTCGCCGCTGTGGAACGGGTAGGGCAGCACGGTGGTGTCGGGCGCGATCGTCTTCTGCTTCGAGCCGTCGGCCGCCACCTCGTCGCTGACCACGAAGCCGCCGCCCACCGAGTAGTAGACGCGGTTCTCGAGCTCGCCGCCCTGCGCATCGAACGCCGTGAAGCGCATGCCGTTCGCGTGGAACGGCAAGGTCTCGCGCCGATGCATCACGAGGTCGGTGGCCTCGTCGAACGAGATGATGTGCACGCCGCCCAGCAGCACCTGCTTGTTGGAGCGCATGGCGTCGAGCTCGAGCGGCACGCGCTCGATGTCGACGGTGTCGGGCTCGTGGCCGTGCAGCCCCAGCAGCACCGCCTTGTCGCTGCCGTGGCCCTTGCCGGTGGCGCCCAGCGAGCCGTAGAGGTCGGCCTTCACGCGCACCACGCGCTCGATCAACCCGTCGTGCTGCAGCCGCGTCGAGAACATGCGCGCCGCGCGCATCGGACCCACGGTGTGGGAACTCGACGGGCCGATGCCGATCTTGAAGAGGTCGAAAACCGAGACTGCCATGATTGCCTTTGCAATGTCAGGCCGCCGCTCGTGACGCTGGCCTGGCAGGGGAGAACGACGTGGAAACGATCAGGCTTGCTCGGCTTCCGCTTCCGCGGCGTCGGCGAACTCCGACATCGGCACGCAGCTGCAGAACAGGTTGCGGTCGCCGTAGACGTTGTCGACGCGGCCCACCGGCGACCAGTACTTGCCCAGGCGCAGCGCCGGCACCGGGTAGGCGGCTTCCTCGCGCGTGTACGCGTGCGACCATTGCGCCTTCAGCAGCGCCTGCGCGGTGTGCGGGGCGTTCTTCAGCGGGTTGTCCTCGCGCGGCCAGCTGCCTTGCTCGACCTTCGCGATCTCGGCGCGGATGGCGATCATCGCGTCGCAGAAACGGTCGAGCTCGGCCAGCGGCTCGCTCTCGGTCGGCTCGACCATCAGCGTGCCCGCGACCGGGAACGACAGCGTGGGCGCATGGAAGCCGTAGTCGATCAGGCGCTTGGCCACGTCCTCGGCGCTGATGCCCGAGGTCTCCTTCAGCGGACGCAGGTCCAGGATGCACTCGTGCGCCACGCCACCACCGGCGAGGCCGGCGATCTCGCCGCTGTAGTGGATGTCGTAGTGGCCGGACAGCCGCGCCGCGATGTAGTTGGCGTTGAGGATCGCGGTCTCGGTGGCCTGCCTGAGGCCGGCCGCGCCCATCATGCGCACGTACATCCAGCTGATCGGCAGCACCGCGGCGTTGCCCAGCGGCGCGGCCGAGACGGCGCCCACGCGCTGAGCGTCGTGCGAGCCCAGGCCGCCCGAGCGATGCGCCGGCAGGAAGGGCACGAGGTCTTCGACCACGCAGACCGGGCCGACGCCCGGGCCGCCACCGCCGTGCGGGATGCAGAAGGTCTTGTGCAGGTTCAGGTGGCTCACGTCGCCGCCGAACTGGCCCGGCGCCGCGACGCCCACCATGGCGTTCATGTTGGCGCCGTCGACGTACACGCGGCCGCCGTACTTGTGCACGAGCTCGCACAGCGCCTTGACGCCCGGCTCGAACACGCCATACGTGGACGGGTAGGTGATCATCATCGCCGCGAGGTCGTCCTTGTGGGCGATGCACTTGGTCTCCAGGTCGGCCATGTCGACGCTGCCGTCCGGCGTGCACTTCACCACGACCACCTTCAGGCCCACCATCTGCGCCGACGCCGGGTTGGTGCCGTGCGCCGATTCAGGGATCAGGCAGATGTCGCGCGCGCCTTCGCCGCGCGACTCGTGCCAGGCGCGGATCACCAGCAGGCCGGCGTACTCGCCCTGCGAGCCGGCGTTGGGCTGCAGGCTGATGCCGGCGTAGCCCGTGGCCTGCTCGAGCCACTTGCGCAGCTGCTCGTCGAGCAGCCTGTAGCCTTCGAGCTGCCCGGCCGGCGCGAACGGATGGACGTTGGCGAACTCGGGCCAGGTGATGGGGATCATCTCGCTGGTGGCGTTCAGCTTCATCGTGCACGAGCCCAGCGGGATCATGCTGCGGTCCAGCGCCAGGTCCTTGTCGGACAGGCGGCGGATGTAGCGCAGCATCTCCGTCTCGCTGTGGTGCGTGTTGAAGACCGGGTGCGTGAGGAAGTCGCTGGTGCGCAGCAGTTGCGCGGGCAACCTGGACGTGACGGGCTGCTCGAACACGTCGAGCGACGCCGGCTTCCGGCCCGGCGCGAAGACTTCCCACAGCGCCAGCAGGCAGCCGCGCGTGGTGGTCTCGTCGAAGCTCACCGAGACGGTGGTCGCGCTCGCGCGACGCAGGTTCATGTTGGCCGCGGCGGCGTTGGCGATCACCGCGTCGGTGTCGGCGCCGGTGCGGATCTCGAGCGTGTCGAACGCGTGCGCGTTCACGCACTCGACGCCGCGCTGCGCCAGGCCTTCTGCGAAGATCGCCGTGAACGCGGCGACGCGGCGCGCGATCCGGCGCAGGCCTTCGGGGCCGTGGTAGACGGCATACATGCTGGCGATGACCGCCGGCAGCACCTGCGCCGTGCAGATGTTGGACGTCGCCTTCTCTCGGCGGATGTGCTGCTCGCGCGTCTGCAGCGCGAGGCGGTACGCCGGCGCGCCGTGCGAGTCGACGCTGACGCCGACCAGGCGGCCCGGCAGCGAGCGCTTGAGCGCGTCCTGCGTGGCCAGGTAGGCGGCGTGCGGGCCGCCGGCGCCCATGGGCATGCCCAAGCGCTGCGTGTTGCCGCAGGCGATGTCTGCGCCGAACTCGCCCGGCGGCTGCAGCAGCGTCAGCGCCAGCAGGTCGGCGGCGACGATCACGAGGCCGCCGCGCGCGTGGATCGCGTCGACCAGCGGCTTGAGCACGCGCACCTGGCCGCTGACGCCGGGATACTGGAACAGCGCGGCGAAGCAGTCCTGGTCGGCCGCCTGGTCAGCCGGGCCGACCCGCACCTCGATGCCGATCGGGCGCGCGCGCGTCTGCACGACCTCGAGCGTCTGCGGCAGCACGTCGTCGGCGACGAAGAACACCTTGCTCCGGCTCTTGCCCAGGCGCATCGCGAGCGTCATCGCCTCGGCCGCGGCCGTGGCCTCGTCCAGCATCGACGCATTGGCGATGGCCATGCCGGTGAGGTCGGTGACCATGGTCTGGAAGTTCAGCAGGGCTTCCATGCGGCCTTGCGAGATCTCGGCCTGGTAGGGCGTGTACGCGGTGTACCAGGCCGGGTTCTCGAGGATGTTGCGCAGGATGACGCCCGGCGTGATCGTGCCGAAGTAGCCCTGGCCGATGAAGCTCTTGAGCACCTTGTTGCGCGAGGCCATCGCCTTCAGCTCGGCCAATGCCTTGGCCTCGGTGGTGCCGTCGGGGATCGCCATCGCGTCGCCGCGCACGATGTTGGTCGGCACCAGCGCCGAGATCAGGGCCTCGCGCGACGCGGCGCCGATGGCCGACAGCATGCGGGCCTCGTCGGACGAGTCGGGGCCGATGTGGCGGGCGATGAATTCGGCGGCGTTCTCGAGTTCGGCCAGCGAGGTCGGGGCGGTCAGCGGCATGACGGGATTCCAGGCAGTGGTTCAGCAGGAGGGCGCGCGGCGTGCGTCGGATGGACGCGGCCGGAGGGGCACCCGCGGCGCGCCGCGGTGGCGACGCGCGCGTCGGTGAGAAAGGATCAGAGCGTCTTCAGCAGCGCGTCGTAGCCGGGGCCGTCCATCAGCTCGTCGAACTCGGCCATGTTGGAGATCTTCACCTTGAAGAACCAGCCGTCGCCGAGCGGGTCGGTGTTGGCGAGCGCCGGCTCGTCGCGCAGCTTCTCGTTGACCTCGACGATCTCGCCCGACACGGGCATGTAGATGTCGGCCGCGGCCTTGACCGACTCGACGACGCCGGAGATCTCGCCCTTGGCGAACGTGCGGCCGACGGCCGGCAGGTCGACGAACACGACGTCGCCCAGCGCGTCCTGCGCGTGCAGCGTGATGCCCACGACGGCGGCGTCATGATCTTCGATGTTGATCCACTCGTGGTCGGTCGTGAACTTGGTCGTCATGCAAGGCTCCTGAAGAAAGAGGAAACGGGGAAATGGAAGCGGCTCAGCCGCGGTAGTAGCGGTTGGGCGTGAACGGCATCGTGGCCACCCGCATCGGCAGGCGCTTGCCGCGCACCTCGGCGTAGACCTCGTGCGCGACGATCGCGTGATCGACCGGCAGGTAGGCCATCGCCACCGGCTGGTTGACGGTGGGCGCCAGCGTGCCGCTGGTGACGACGCCCAGCTTGTGGCCGTGGGCGTCGACGATGACGGTGCCCTCGCGCACGGGCGCGCGCTCGAGGCCGACGAGGCCGACGCGCTTGCTCAGCGCGCCCACGCTCAGCTGCCGGCCGATCACGTCCGCGCCGGGGTAGCCGCCCTCGCGCGCGCCGCCGGGGCGGCGCACCTTCTGGATCGCCCAGGTGAGCGCGGCCTCGACCGGGGTGGTGGTGGTGCCGATGTCGTGGCCGTACAGGCACAGGCCGGCCTCCAGGCGCAGCGAATCGCGCGCGCCCTGGCCGACGGGCTTGACCTCGGGCTGGGCCAGCAACGCGCGGGCCAGGGCGTCGGCGTCGGCCGCGGCCACCGAGATCTCGTAGCCGTCCTCTCCGGTGTAGCCCGAGCGCGTGACGTAGTAGGC
>CAIMXF010000170.1 GCA_903845345.1 uncultured beta proteobacterium | reverse complement strand
CCGGGAGCTGGGCATCGCCGAACTGCAGGCCTGGGACGTCCCGTTCGCCAGCGAGCGCCTGAAGGAGGCCAGCTACGCGTTCAGCGACGAGGAGGTGCGCCAGTACTTCACGCTGCCGCGCGTGCTGGAAGGCCTGTTCCGCATCATCGAGACGCTGTTCGAGGTGAAGATCGTCGCATCGACCGCACATGCGTGGCACGAGAGCGTCGGCTTCCACCGCATCGAGCGCAACGGCACGCTGGTGGGCGAGTTCTTCCTCGACCTGTATGCGCGCGCCGGCAAGCGCCCCGGCGCCTGGATGGACGACGCCCGGGCCCGCTGGCGTCGCGCCGACGGCTTGGGCCTGCAGACGCCCGTGGCGCACCTGGTGTGCAACTTCGCCGCGCCCCTCGACGGCCGGCCCGCGCTGCTCACGCACGACAATGTCATCACGCTGTTCCACGAGTTCGGCCACGGCCTGCACCACATGCTCACGCAGGTGGACGAGCTGGGCGTCTCGGGCATCTCGGGCGTCGAGTGGGACGCCGTCGAGCTGCCCAGCCAGTTCATGGAGAACTTCTGCTGGGAATGGGATGTCCTGCAGCAGCTCACCGAGCACGTGGACACGGGCGCCCCGCTCGCGCGGGCGTTGTTCGACAAGATGCTGGCGGCCAGGAACTTCCAGAGCGGCATGCAGACGCTGCGGCAGGTGGAGTTCGCGCTGTTCGACATGCTGATCCACTCGCAGCCCGGCGCCGCCGACCGCGTGCAGGCCACGCTGGACGCCGTGCGAGCCGAGATCGCGGTGCTGGTGCCGCCGTCTTTCAACCGGTTTCAGCACAGCTTTTCACACATTTTTGGCGGTGGTTACGCCGCAGGCTACTACAGCTACACCTGGGCCGAGGTATTGTCGGCGGACGCCTTCAGCGCGTTCGAGGAGTCCGGCGTGCTCGATCTCGACACGGGCCGTCGCTATCGCCGCGAGATCCTCGAAGTGGGCGGCAGCCGCGACGCGCTCGACAGCTTCAAGGCGTTCCGCGGCCGGGGCCCGAGCATGGATGCGATGCTGCGACACCTCGGCATCTCGGCTCGCGCGTAGTCATGGCGTCGTTCCGACGTCATGCCGACCGACCGGCCCGCGCCCCGGGTCGGCGGGCCGTCGCGTGCGTTGAGTCGCCACGGCGGCGCAGGTTCTTGCGACACTCCTTCTTCCTTCGTACGATGCCCACGATGAACAACCTCGAAAACATCTCTTCCGCCGTGTCGCGTCCCCGGCGCCTGCTGCGCCTCGCGACGGTGGCGGTGCTGCTGGGCGGCGCGGCCGCCGGCGCGATGGCGCAGTACAAGATCGTCGGCCCGGACGGCAAGGTCACCTACACCGACAAGCCGCCCACCGCGGCGGACATCAAGTTGCCCGCCAACGGCGGCAACGCGGCGCCGAGCACCGGCGGCCTTCCCTACGAGACGCGCCAGGCGATGACGAAATTCCCCGTCACGCTCTACAGCACCAAGAGCTGCCCGGTCTGCGACGACGCGCGCCGCGCGCTGCGCCAGCGCGGCGTGCCGTTCAACGAGTACACGGTCGTCACCGACGACGATTTCACCGCCTACAAGTCGCGCTTCAACAGCAGCAACTTCCCGACCATCATCATCGGCAGCAAGTCGCTGAGCGGCTACTCGTCCACCGACCTGTCGGGCTACCTCGACGCCGCCGGCTACCCGGCGCAGGCCCGCCTGACCGGCTACAGCTGGCCGCGCGCGGTGCCGCTGGCTCCCCCGGGCGCCGCGCCGACCACCGCGGACGCCGGCGCGCCGGCCCAGGCGCCGTCGGCGCCGGCGT
>CAIMXF010000169.1 GCA_903845345.1 uncultured beta proteobacterium | reverse complement strand
TGTGGCGGTCGAGCCAGGCCTGCACCTGGGTCGCGCGCAACTCGGCCACCGCCTCCACCCGCGCCGCCGCCTGCGCGCGTTCCTGGCGGAAGTCGCTCACGATGGCGCCGCCGGCGATCAGCCCGACGGCCAGGGTCACCGCGGCCGCGGGCAACAGCGAGGCGACCAGCGTTCTGCGTCGTCCGGCCCCCTTGTCCGCGAATAATCCCATGTGCGCTGTGCCCCCGGCACTTCAGGAAGTGCCAGTGTATTCCGCCGCACCAGTCCGTGCAGCGGACTTGCGGGTCATCCGGGCAGCACCCTCAGCGCGTGCAGCACCAGCCCGGCGACGCCACCCACCACGGTGCCGTTGATGCGGATGAACTGCAGGTCGCGCCCCAGGCTCAGCTCGACCTCGTCGACCAGCTGGCGGTCGTCCCAGTCCTTGATCGTCTGCGCGATGTGCGTCGTGACGCCGGCACGCAGGTTGGCCGCCAGCTGGCCGGCCGCCGACAACAGGTGCTCGTTGAGCGACGCGCGCAGGCTGTCGTCGTCGCGCAGCCGGTCGCCGACGTCGCGCAGGGCTTGCGCCACGTGCCCGGCCAGCGCGGAATGCTCGTCGGCGAGATCGGCCTGCAGCAGGCGCTTGATGTCGTTCCACACCGAGCCGGCGTACTCGAGCACCGCGGGGTCGTCGAGCGCGCGCTCCTTCACCCGCTCGAACGCGGCGACCAGGTGCTCGTCGGTGCGCAGCCGCTCGATGAACTCGGCCAGCCAGGCGTCGTAGCGCTGGCGCACCGGATGGTCGGGCTGCGCCAGCACGTCGCGCAGTTCGCCCAGCACCGACGCGCTGAGCCGCGACGCCAGTCCGTCGGCCATGCGCGCGACCGGCGTCACCAGCTCCACCATGCCGATCACCTTGGGCCACTCCTTGCGCGCGTGCCGCACCATCAGCTCGGACACCCGCGCCCTCACCTCGTCCTCGGCCAGGAAGCCGCCGACCTTCTCGAGGCCGACGTCCAGCAGCTCGTGGTGGCGGCCGCCCTGGGTCAGCAGCGTCAGCACCTCGGCCGCGGTGGCGGCGCTGTTCCAGCGGCGTGCCTGGGCGACCACCAGCTCCAGCGTCGCGCGCCGCATGCGGTCGTCGTCGAACAGCCCGACCGCCTTCAGCGCCCAGCGCCGGGCTTCGCCGACCCACTCCTGCACGCGCGCCGGGTCGGCCAGCCAGTCGCCCAGGCGGCGCGCCGGATCGAACACGCCCAGCCTGGCCACGAGCATGTCGGGATCGAGGAAATGGTCGCGCACGAAATGCGCCAGGCCGTCGGCGACGCGATCCTTGCTGCGCGGGATGATGGCGGTGTGCGGCAGCGGCAGTCCCAGCGGGCGCCGGAACAGCGCGACGACCGCGAACCAGTCGGCGATCGCACCCACGGCCGAGGCCTCGCAGAACGCCTCGACCCAGCCCCAGGCGCCGCGGCCGCCCTGCCAGGCGGCCAGCGCGAGCCCGGCCAGCGCGGCCGCCAGCAGGCCGGCGGCGCTCCATTTCATGCGATTCAGGGCGGCGGCGCGCGGGTCGGCAACGGCCGAACGCGTGCTTTTGGAGCGATTCATCCACCGCAGTGTGCCCTTCGGGGCGTCCGAGCCGTCATACTGCATGACTTTTTCCGAATTCGCACCGCGCGTGACGCGCGCGTGCCGCTGCATGAGCTCCGAACCCGCGACCCTTCCGTCCTCCGATCCGGCCGCCGCCACGCCGCGCGCCTTCAAGCTTGCGAACGCCCGCCACGCGAGCCGGGTGCCTCCCGACATCAGCCCGGCCGACCTCGCCCGCATCCAGCAGGCGGCGTACCAGCTGCCGCAGGTCGTCAAGCCGGCCGACTACATCGACGAGCACGCGCCGCACTTCGAGCAGCACCTCGACGGCCTCGGCCTCGTGCTGCTGCAGAAGGCGGTGGCCGGCTCGCGTCCCAGCCGCTGGATCGCGCCGGAGCGCATGGCCGATGCGCTGCGCCACCTCGACGTCGTGGGCAACGGCCCGAACGTGCGCGCGCTGATGCAGGCGCGCACGACCGAGCTCGAGGGCCTGGGCGTCACGCGCGAGGCCGGCGAGTTCGACCGCTTCCTCACGCAGACGCTCAGGCTGCCCGCCAGCGGCGTGCAGCTGCGCGTCGCGTACCGCCAGCCGGTGCCGGCCGCGCCCGTGTGGGACTTCTACCGCAGCGGCGATCTCGACGCCTTCAAGGCCGCGCTCGGCGACGCGCCGCCCTACGCCGACGCCGCCGAGCTGGTCGCGGTCGTCGAGCAACTCATAGCGCGCGCCGAGTCCGGGCATTCCGAGCATGTCGGCTCGCTGGTGCAGCGCCTGCAGGCCGAGACCGCGCGGCCGCAGCCGTTCGCCGACCTCAAGGCCTCGCTGGTGCGCGCGCAGGATCGCTGGGAGCGTGCGGTCGCCGAGCTCAACGCGCTCGCGGGCCTCAACGACGAACTCGCGTTCAAGGGCTATCCCGACACCTTCGAGCTGGCGCGCCGCATGCAGCGCACCGTCACGCTCTACGTCGGCCCGCCCAACAGCGGCAAGACCTACGCGGCGTTCGAGAAGCTCGCCGCCGCGCACGACGGCTGCTACCTCGCGCCGCTGCGCCTGCTCGCGCTCGAGGGCCGCGACCGGCTGGTGGGCCGCGGCGTCGCCTGCTCGCTGCTGACCGGCGAGGAGAACGACCCGGCGCCGGACGCGCGCGTGGTGTCGAGCACCATCGAGATG
>CAIMXF010000168.1 GCA_903845345.1 uncultured beta proteobacterium | reverse complement strand
CGAGCGGGAAATTTGCCCCACGAACAGGAATCGTTGCTGTCTGACCGGGCAACTCGTGCTTGGCGAGACGCCGTGCCGCTGGCGCCGACTTCGAAGGCGGGCTCCGCTTTGCGGCTAGCTGATTGCGGCCGGCGATGTCCGCAGCGCGTCGACGCGACCCGCCCCCGCCCTCAAGGCAACGTGAAATAAAACCGTGCGCCCTTGCCCACTTCCGATTCGGCCCAGATGTCGCCGCCATGCCGGCGGATGATGCGTCGCACCGACGCGAGCCCGACGCCCGTGCCCTGGAAGTCCTTCGCGCTGTGCAGCCGCTGGAACACGCCGAACAGGCGGTCGGCGAAGCGCATGTCGAAGCCGGCGCCGGCGTCGGCGATGACGAAGGTGGGGATGCCGGCGAGCGTCTCGCGGCGCAGCTCGATGCGCGTCTTCTCGCTCTGGCTGCTGTACTTCCACGCGTTGCCGACGAGGTTCTCGATGGCGATGCGCATCAGCGTCGGGTCGCCCTGGATCACCAGGCCCGGCTCGATGTGGATCTCGGCCTCGCGCTCGGGTTCGTTGCTGCGCAGGTCCTCGAGCACGTAGCGCGCGAGCTGCGACAGGTCGACCGGCTGGCGCTTGATCGGCTGCGACTGCAGGCGCGACAGCGCGAGCAGCGAGTCGATCATGCTGTTCATGCGCGCGGCGGCGGCCAGGATGCGGTCGGTGTGGTCGTTGCCGATGCGGTCGAGGAAGCGGCCGTAATCCTCCTTGAGGATGCGGGCGAAGCCCTCGACCACGCGGATCGGCGCGCGCAGGTCGTGCGACACCGTGTAGATGAAGGACTCCTGGTCGGCGTTGTCGGCGGCCGCCGCCGCCGAAGGCTCGGCCACCGCGGCGGGCAGGGCGGCGGACGGCTCGGCCGCCGCGGCCTTGCGCAGCATCACGATGCGGCCCGCCTGGGCGTCCTCGGCGTTGGCCACGAAGCTCCAGCCCACGCGCCATTCGCCGACGGTGCGCGTCTCGCCGGCGGGCAGCTCGGCGAGCGCGCGGTCGATGGCCGCGGGCAGGCGGGCGCAGACGGCGGCCCAGTCGGGCGCGCCGGTGAAGTCGTCTTCCGGCGACAGGCTCATGCCGAACAGCGCGCGCGTGCCCGCGCCCTGGGCTTCGAGGCGCCATGGGGCGCCGGCGTCGAGGCGACGGAACACCAGCACCGTGGCGTCGGGCTGGGCCAGCAGCTCGGCCAGGGCTGCGTGGCCGAAGTCGGCGGCCTCGGCCTCGCCGACCGGGCGGGCGGTGCCGAAGTAGCCGAGGAAGAAGCCTTCGCCGTCGTGGCGCGGCTCGCCGCGCAGGCTCCACAGCGCGCTCGTCTCGCCCAGCTGCAGCATCACGCGCTGTTCGGTGAGCGGCGCATGCGCGGCCAGCTGGCGCGACAGCGGCGAGCTGGCCGGCGAACCGCTCGTCGCAGCGGAAACACCCTCCGCGCCGGGCAGCGGCTGCGCGATCGCGATCAGCGCGGCGCCCAGCGGCGGGCTGGCCTGCCAGCCGGCAGGCCGGCGCGCGGGCGGGCGCCAGGTGACGAGGCGGTGCGTGGCATCGGTCTCCCACAGCCAGTGGTCCGCCAGGGCCAGCAGGCGGTTGCGGTCCTCGGTGGCCTGGCGCAGCGCGGCCGCGTCGCGCGCCTTCATCCACAGCGCGCCGACCAGCGCGCTCACCGCGCCGAAGGCAGCCAGCGCCAGGAACGCGAACACGGCGAACGGGGTGGTCATCGAATCTGCGGAAGCGCCATGCGACCGATTGTAAGGAGCAAAGCCTCGACGGCCGGCCTGCGCCGGCGGCGGCGCCGCTGCCGTTGTTCCGCCACCTCGCGGGGAGTTCTTGACACTTCTTGCATCCCGGTACTGGCGGCGTCGCGGCGGGCTTCCCGATTGCTCGTCCCCGCCCGAACGCGGCGCCGGCCCTCAAAGGCCCCCGGCCTGCGGACTATTTCGCCATTGACGCCTCTCAGGCGGACGGACATGCTTACATTACAGGGCGAGAATGGGCGAGGACTGACAACTCAGGGCGTGATGGTCGATTTGAACAATTCCGGGATCGAGGGCACGGCGACGAAGCCGGTGCTGGATGCCGCCTGCATGGCCGAGTTGCGGGCGCTGGATCCGGACGGGAAGGCGCAGCTGGTCAAGCGCGTGCTGGCCACCTACCAGGCCTCGCTGGCGAAACTGGTCGGCCAGTTGCAGCTGGCGCGTGCCGAAGGCGCTTGGGACCAGGTCTCGCGCGTGGCCCATACGCTGAAGTCGTCGTCTGCCAGCATCGGGGCGCTGGCGTTGTCCGGCCTGTGCGCCGACATCGAACGCCTTCTGCGCGCCGGCGACAGCGCCTCCGCGCTGCCGTTGCTCGAACTGTTCCAGGCCGAGGTCGCGCGCGTCGACGCCGCCGTCGGCCAGGCGCTGCAGCACCTCCAGGCGGCCGCCTCATGAGCGCGCGCGGCCGTTCCGAGGCGCCGATCCCGCAGTGCGCAGCCCGGAGGGACGCCTGATGTCGCTGCACCATGGCGTGAGCCTGGAAGCGACCGACCGTCGTCCGACGGTGCTGCTCGTCGACGACGACGAGGTCAACCTGCTGATGACGGCCGCGGCCCTGCGCGACCGCGGCTTCGACATCACCTCCACCACCGGCGGCGAGGAAGCGCTGACGCGCCTGGCCAGCTGGACGCCCGACGTCGTCGTGCTCGATGCGATCATGCCGGGCCTCGACGGCTTCGAGACCTGCATCGCGCTGCGCAACATGCCCGGCTTCGACAACGTGCCGGTGCTGATGCTGACGGGCCTCGACGACGAGGCCTCCATCAACCGCGCGTACCAGGTCGGCGCGACCGACTTCTTCGTCAAGGCCACGCAGTGGAGCCTGCTCGCGGGCCGTCTGCGCTACCTGCTGCGCGCCTCGCGCACCCGCCAGGAGCTCGAGCGCAGCAAGGCCAAGCTCGCGCGCGCGCAAGACCTGGCCCGCATGGGCTCGTTCGACTGGTGGCAGGAGGAAGGCCGCAGCTTCGTCAACGGGCTCGAGCTGTCGGAAGAGGGCCTGCGCGTGTTCGGCTACGGGCCGGACGACCGCGTCAACCTGCGCGACATGCTGCGCATGATCGCCCCCACCGACCGCGAGCCGCTGGTGCGCCTGGCGCGCCAGATCCTGTACCAGGTCTCCGTCATCGCCACCGACGTGCCGATGACGCTGCCCGACGGCCGCTTCCGCATCATCCACGTCGAGGCCGAGCCCGAGTTCGACGAGCACGGCCACTGCTGCGCCTACACGGGCATCGTGCAGGACGTCACCGACCGCCGCATCGCCGAAGACCGCATCCGCCACCTCGCGAACTACGACGCGCTCACCAACCTGCCCAACCGCCGCCAGCTGATCTGGCGCGCCGAGCGGGCGCTCGAGTTCGGCCGCCGGCTGGGCCACCAGGTCGCGCTGCTGCTGATCGACCTCGACCGGTTCAAGGTCATCAACGACACCCTGGGCCACGCCGCCGGCGACGAGCTGCTGATGGAAGTCGCGTTCCGCCTGCGCGGCTGCGTGCGCCATTGCGAGCAGCTGTTCGAGGGCGTGATCGAGACCGCGGGCTCGCGCTCGCACCGCACGCTGGAGGCCGTGGGCCGTCTCGGCGGCGACGAGTTCGTCGCGCTGCTGCCCGAGGTCGCCGACGAGGCCGACGCCCAGCGCGTGGCCACCCGCATCCTCGAGGCCCTGCGCGAGCCGGTGGTCGTCGCGGGTCAGGACTGCTTCGCCACCGCGTCGGTCGGCATCGCGCTGTTCCCGCGCGACGGCAACACCGTGGCCGACCTGCTGCGCAACTCCGACGTCGCGATGTACGCGGTCAAGAGCCAGGGTCGCAACGACGCGCTGGTCTACACGCCGCGCCTGGCCGGCCGCGGCCGCGAGAAGCTGGCGCTCGAGAGCGCGCTGCACAAGGCCATCGAGCGCGACGAGCTGGTGCTGTACTACCAGCCCAAGGTCGACGTGGCCAACGGCAAGATGGTGGGCGTCGAGGCGCTGATGCGCTGGCGCCGCGGCGACCTGCTGATCCAGCCGGCCGACTTCATCCCCGTCGCCGAGGAAACCGGCCTGATCGTGCCCATGAGCGAATGGGCGCTGCGCCAGGCCGCGCGGCAGGCGCGCATCTGGGCCGACGCGTTCGGCTTCGCCGATTCGATCGCCGTCAACATGCCCAACCGCATGTTCGAGCGCACCGACCTGATCGAGCAGATCTCGGCGGCCGTTCGCGACGAAGGCATCCCGCACAGCATGATCCAGCTCGAGATCACGGAAACAGGCCTGATGAAGGACCTGCAGCGCGTGATCCCCTCGCTGCACCGCCTCACCGAGATCGGCGTGCAGATCGCCGTCGACGACTTCGGCACCGGCTATTCGTCGCTGGCCTACCTCACGTCGCTGCCGATCGCCGAGGTCAAGATCGACCGCAGCTTCGTGCGCGATCTCGGCGTGCTGCCGCAAAGCCTGGCGGTCGTCACCGCGATCATCGCGCTGGCGAAGTCGCTCGACCTCAAGGTGGTGGCCGAAGGTGTCGAAAACCAACGGCAGCAGGACGTGCTGTACGGCGAGGGCTGCTCGTTGATGCAGGGTTTCCTGTTCAGCAAGCCGCTGCCGCCGGAGGACATCCAGGTCTGGATGGAGCAGGTCGTGCTGCCCCGCAAGGCTCCGTGGATTCCTGCGAGCTCCAAGGCGCGGACCGGTACCGATGATGTCGTCGACGTCGGTCGGCGCTCGTAAAAACCGAGCGGCTGCCTAGCCGCTAGCTTCAGCCGTCACCGCCCATGCCGAAACCGTCTGCCGCCGAGACCGCCAAGGCCGCGTTGCGCCGCCTGGCGCTGTCCAAGCTGGAGCCCACGCCCGAGAACTACGCCCGCGCCTGGGCCGAGGAAGGCGGCGCGCCGCCCGCGGCCGCACCGGCGGCGCCCGCTGCCGCCGCGACGGCGGCCAGCCCGAAGGCCAAGCCGGTCTACGACAGGATCGCCGCGCGCCTGTTCGACGACTCGGCCCAGCGCGAGGAGTTCTCGCAGTCGCTGCAGAAGTCGGACTGGGAAGCGGCGCGCGGCCATGTCGAGCGCGCCGCCGAAGCGCAGACGGCGCTCGCCCAGGGCCTGGCGCAGACCATCGAGAAGCTCGCGCGCGGGCTCGAGCGCGGCGGCCGCCAGTGGACGGCGGCGCGCAAGAAGGACAGCCTGCAGCGCGTGCTGGAAGCCAACCGCTCGGACATCGCGCGGCTGCACCAGCGCATGAAGCAGCTGGTCGCGTCGTGGGACGGCGACGTCACCGACGACACGATCGCTGTCGATGCGAGCGACGACGCGGCCGATGGCGCGACCGGCGGCAAGGGCGTGGAGGTGCTGGACTCCGGCGAAGCTCCGGCGTCGCCGCCGATCGGGGGGCGCGGCGGCGTGGATCGTCCGGCGACGGCGCGTGCCCCGGCCGAAGGCGGCGCCGCGCACGGCGACTGGCCGCCGGTTCTGCAGCAGTACGACGCGACGCTGCACGTGGCGCTGCCTGCCGACGACGAGCGCGCGGTCGAACTCGCCGGCGAGTTGCGCGAGCTGCAGTCCGGCCTGCTGCGCGACGGCGCCACCGCGCCGCTGCGCGCGCAGGCTGCAAGCCTGTGCGAACGCGCGCGCCGGCTGCTCGCGCATCGGCACCACCTCGTCGACGAACTGCATCGCCTGACGCTCGAGATGAGCGCCGGCCTGGCCGAAGTGGCCGAGGAGGGCAGCTGGGTCAAGGGCCAGACCGAGAGCCTGAAGCTGAGCCTGGGCGACTCGCCCAGCGTGCGCTCGGTGCGCGCCGCCAGCGAGATGCTCGCGCAGACGCGTGCGCGCCAGGCGCACGTTCGCGCGGAACGCGACAGCGCGCGCGTCGCGCTCAAGGACGCGATCTCGCAGATGCTCACCGAGCTCGACGCGTTGGGCGACCACACCGGCGGCTTCGCCGACAGCGTCGCGCGCTACGTCGACACCATCGCCAGCGCCGATTCGCTCGAGAGCCTGGCCAGCGTCGTGCGCCAGATGGTCGAGGAAAGCCGCGCCGTGCACGGGCTCGTCAGCGAGACGCAGGGCCGCCTGAACGAAGGCCGTGCACGTGCGGCCGAACTCGAGGCGCAGGTGCAGTCGCTGGAGAGCGAGCTGCGCCGGCTGTCCGACGAGGTGTCCACCGACGTGCTCACCGAGGTCGCCAACCGGCGCGGCCTGATGCAGGCCTTCGAGGTCGAGAGCGCGCGCCTGGAACGCCAGGGCGGCGAGCTGGCGATCGGGCTGCTGGACATCGACAACTTCAAGAAGCTCAACGACACGCTGGGCCACTCCGTGGGCGACATGGCGCTGAAGACGCTGGCCGGCCACGTGCAGAAGCAGCTGCGCGCGGTCGACGTGGTCGCGCGCTTCGGCGGCGAGGAGTTCGTCGTGATGCTGCCGGGCGTGCCGGTCGACGAGGCGCAGGTCACGCTGACGCGGCTGCAGCGCACGCTGTCGGCCAGCCTGTTCATGCACGACGGCCGCGAGGTGTTCGTCACGTTCTCGGCCGGCGTCACGCAGTTCCGTCCGGGCGAGGCGCTCGAGGCCGCGCTGGAACGCGCCGACGAGGCGCTCTACGAAGCCAAGCGCACGGGCAAGAACCGCACGTGCATCGGTTGATGCCGGTCAGGTCGGGGCGCCGCAGCCCAGGCCTTCGAACGTCCACGAGGCCACGCGGCCGTCCCTGATCGCGAAGTGCGTCGTGCACGTGATGGGCGCCGCGGCCGAGGGCGACAGGCTAGTGGCGGCGGTGGTCACGGACACGCCGCCGCCGGCCGTTCGCGACGTGACGACGATAGGCGTCGGCGATGCGCCCGGCATGGCGCGGCCGTCGATGTCGACGTGCACGATCCAGGTGAGCACCTGGCCGTCGGGCGCCTGGCTGGCCAGCGTCGGCCGGCCCCACGCGGCCTCGAGTTCGGCGCGTGTCGCGCCGCGCCAGCGTTGCAGCGAGGCGTCGTAGCGCGCGTCCATGGTCGCCCTGGACGCGCATCCCGGCGCGGACAAGGCGACGGCGAGCAGCAGCGGCAATAGAAGTCGGTCCATGGGCTCATTGGACACCCGCGGCGCGCGGATTGCCGGAAGCGGTATCGTCCCGACATGGAGCACCCGCGATGACCCTGCATGCCGCCGATGTCCTGGCCCTGACCGACGCCGTCCGTGCGATCGAGCGACCCAGCGTGGGCGCGCGCATCGCGAACGTGGTCGGCTCGCCCATCGAGCGCGTCGTCGGCATGCTGCCGGCGCGCGCCGCGTCGGTGATCTCGGCGGCCGCGCGCAAGGCGATCCAGGGCGCGCTGACGCTGTCGCTGCGCACGCTGGCCACGCACGATCCCCTGGCCCGCGGCGCACCGCCGGCAGCGTCCAACCGATGGCACAAGGTGGCCAGCGCGGCCAGCGGCGCGGTGGGCGGCGCGTTCGGCCTCGCGGCGCTGGCGGTCGAACTGCCCGTCTCGACGACGATCATGATGCGCTCGATCGCCGACGTCGCGCGCAGCGAGGGTGCCGACCTCGCCGACCGCCAGACGCAGCTCGAATGCGTGATGGTGCTGGCGCTCGGCGGCGACGCGAAGAGCGACGACGCGGCCGAGGTCGGCTACTTCGCGGTGCGCGAGGCGATGACGCGCGCGGTCTCCAGCGCCGCCGCCCATCTCGCGCGCCACGGACTCGCCAAGGAGGGCGCGCCGGCGCTGGTGCGGCTCATCACGCTGATCGCCGAGCACTACTCCGTCAACGTCACCGAGAAGGCCGCGGCGCAGCTGGTGCCGCTGATCGGCGCGGTCGGCGGCGCGGCGATCAACACGATCTTCATCGACCACTTCCAGTCGGTGGCGCGCGGCCACTTCGCCGTGCGCCGGCTCGAGCGCAAGTACGGCGAGGCCGCGGTGCGCGAGAAGTACCGCGAGCTGGCCGCCCAGATGGCCTGACCGCGCCGTATATATTGCGGGCTGCCCGGAACGGACAGGATCCTGCATGAAGCCCCAGCGCGCGCTCGTCGTCCATTGCAACGCCATCGTGGCGGCGCTGTCGCTGGCCGCGTCGCTGCCCGCGGCCGGCGCAGCGTCGCGCTCGCCGTGCACGCCGCGTCCGGCCGAGGGCGGCGTGGCGTCGCAGGCGGCCGACGCGGCGTCGATCCGGCTCGATGCCGCGCATCCCACCGCGCTGGCCGACTGGGACGCGCGCTCCTGGCAGCGTCATCGCGTGTGGATCGCGCTGGACGTCGGCAACGACGGCGACGCGCCAGCGCAGGCGCGGCCCGAGATGGTGGTCGACGCGCGCGCCGACGGCCTGGCGGCGGAGGTGCTGGTCGCCCCGACGATGCTCGTCGCGCCGCACGCGCATGCGACGCAGCGCCTGTCGGTCTACGTGCCCGACGACTCGAAGACGCTGGGCGTGCGCCTGCTGGCCGCAGCGCCGGTGCCGCCGGTCGTCGCGACCTTCGCGCTGCAGTGCTCGGACGGGCGCTTCGATGTCGGCGAGACCGCGCCGGCGATCGTCCCGGCGCTCGACGAGGCGGTCAAGACCTGGTTCAACGGCTTCGTCGACCCGCTGTCCGATCCCAAGGCGGCGCTGGAGACGGTGCGCGCGCTGTCGAGCGGCGCGCAGGACGCGAGCGACGTCGTCTGGACGATGCGCGGCCTGATGCAGTCGGTCAACGACGACCACGGCTTCATCGTCGGCCCCGGCGAGCAGCCGCCCGCGCGGCGCACGCTCGCCACGCGGGCGCCCGAGTTCGACTTCACGCCCGACGGCATCGCCATCGTCCGCCTGCATGCGGTGGACACGCGCGCCGACGCCGCGGCGCTCGCCTGGGCCGCGTCGCTGCACGACGGCATCGCCGACCTGGCCGCGCGTCATCCCCACGCGTGGATCGTCGACCTGCGCGACCACGACGGCGACAGCCCGTGGCCGTCGCTGGCAGGCTTGTCGACGCTGCTCGACGGCCCGGCGGTGGGCGCCACCGTGAGCCGCCGCGGCAGCCGGCCCTGGATCGTCGACCGCGGCGTCGTGCGCTTCGCCGGGGAGCCGGCGCTGATCGACCTGCAGCCACCGCCGGAGCCGACGTTCCGCGGACCGGTCGCGGTGTTGACCGGGCCCGACACCCGCAACGCGGGCGAAGACGTCACCGTTGCCTTCCGCGGTCGCGCACACACCCGGTTCTTCGGGGCGAAGACCGCCGGATTCCCGATCCTGGGCGTGGTGGTGCATCGCCTGGCCGACGGCACCACGTTGGGCGTGCTGGAGACGCGCGATGCCGATCGCACCGGGGTCGTGCAGCGCGAACCGCTGGAGCCCGACACCGTGCTGACGGACGCCGCCGCGCGCGCGGCGCTGCCGCCCGAAGTCGTCGAGTGGGTGCTGGAAGAGCGCGCGGCAGCCCCTGCCGTTCGATAGCCATCGCCAGGTTCGGGCGCCGGCAGGCGCCATGGCGGCGGCGCTGGTCGCCGTGGCGGTGCACCGGCGCACGACGAGGCTGTTCGCCACGCTGCTGCGCGATGCCGACGACCTCGCGACCCGCCTCGCGTTCGCCGTCCGCTGGCTGCTCGTGCTTCGCTGCACGCTGCTCGCGGGCGTGCAGTTCGCCGCGGGCCGCGCGCTCCCGCAACGATCAGAACGGATTCGCGTGCGCGCGGCCCTCGGCCTGGCTGCCGATCTGTGCCTGCAAGGTGGAGCCCAGGTGCGTGGCATCGGCCCACATGAAGGCCTG
>CAIMXF010000167.1 GCA_903845345.1 uncultured beta proteobacterium | reverse complement strand
GCGCCATCGCCAGCACCGCCCGAGCCAGCGGATGCGTGCTGCCGGACTGCACCGCTCGCGGCGAGCGCGCAGCGCGCGGTGCCGGGCAAGGGCGTGTCGGCGCTCGTGCGCGTGCCCGCCGATCCGCGCACGACGGCGCAGGCGCGGCAGGCCGAGCTCATCGCCGCCAGCGTGATCATGAGCGCGCGCCAGAGCGCGGGCCTGTCACCCGGTTCGGGGCTCGCGCTCGACGCCGATCACCGTGTCGACCCCGCCACCGTCGAGCGCGAGCTGCGCCTGGGCAGCGCGCGCTGGATGGCCGAGCTGGGGGTCGATCTCGCGCCGCTGGCCGAGCGCGCGGCCGAGCTGCAGTCCCTGGGCCGCACGGTGTCGTGGCTGGCCGACGTGTCGGCAGACGCGCCCGAACTGCTGGGCCTGGTCGCGTTCGGCGACCGGCTGCGCGACGGCGCGATCGAGGCCGTGCAGCGCCTGCGCGCCGAGCATGTGCGCACCGTGATGATCAGCGGCGACGGCCATGCCAGCGCCGCGGGCGTCGCGCAGCTGCTGGGCATCGCCGAGGTGCATGCCGAGGTGCTGCCGGGCGAGAAGGCGTCGCTGCTGGCGTCGCTGCGGTCGCTGTCGGCCGCCGATGCCGCCCGCGGCCGCCGGCGCCCGGTGCGCGTGGCCATGGTCGGCGACGGCCTCAACGACGCGCCGGCGCTGGCCGCGGCCGACGTGGGCATCGCGATGGCCTCGGGCACCGATGTCGCGATGCAGGCCGCCGGCATCACGCTGATGCGCTCCGACCCGCGCCTGGTGGCCGACGCCCTCGACATCTCGCGCCGCTGCGTCGCCAAGATCCGCCAGAACCTGTTCTGGGCGTTCGCCTACAACGTGGCCGGCATCGGCCTGGCCGCGGCCGGCCTGCTCAGCCCGATGGTGGCGGGCGCGGCGATGGCCTTCAGCAGCGTCAGCGTCGTCACGAATTCATTGACGTTGCGGCGCTGGAAGGCGCCATCGGTGCGGCGCGCCTGACGGGCGCAATGCGCCTGCGACGCGTCACGCGCCGCGTCGGCTCGGGCCTACTGCAGCCGCGAGGCGGCCTCGGCCCGGGTGAAGAACTCGTAGATGCCATCCGCGCTCATGCTGCGCGCGTCGGCGAGCTCGCCGGCCTTGGTCATGAACAGGATCTTGTTGTCGGGCGACACGATGACCGCCGACGGGATGCCCTTCTTCGTCGCGTTGCCGTAGGCCGTGCTCACGTCGACGTTGTGGTCGAAGTGGCCGACGTCGATCTTGACGACCTTGAACCTGCCCATCAGCTCGGCGTTGCGGCCGGTCTTGAGCGCGCTGTCGAGCGCGCGGCAGTCGGGGCACCAGTTCGCGCCGAAGATCAGCAGCACCGGTTCCCTGGCCGCGGCCGCGTCGTGCAGCGCGACGGCGATCTGGGCCTTGGCGTCGGCCTGTTCGTCGTAGGGGCGGTCGGCGGCGAGGGCCAGGCCGGCGGCGACCGAGAAGGCGAGGGACAGCAGGATCTTCTTCATGCCGACATGATGCCAGCGTCGCGCCGGCGCGTCCTGAAGCCGGCTTTTCGCCCCGAGCGCGTGTCGATCCGGAAATAAAAAAAGCCCCGCCGGGGCGGAGCTTCGAAGGAGCGGAGGGCGCGCCGTGGCGCACGCCGGTTCAGGCCGCGGCGCGGTGGCCGACGATCGTCACGTGCTGCAGGGCCACGTGCGCCTGGCCGGAGGGCGCCATCGCCAGACTTTCCGCGGCCGCGTACTGCGTCGTCGCGAGGCCGTTGACGCCGGCGACGATGCCGAGGGTCATGAAGGCGGACAGGGCGATGGCGGCGAACTGGGCGGTGGTCTTGGTCATGATGGGCTCCGGGTGTCTGGTGGATGGGTTCGGATGCGTTTCGTGATCCGATGAACGAACTCTAGGAGCGTCCCACCGCCTCGCAAACCGGCTTGCGACGAGCGGCCACGCGTGCGGCGCAAACTGCAACTGCGGCCGACGAACCGTCAGCGCGGAAGCTGCTGCGGCATGAACGTCGCGGTGGCGCTCGTGCGGATCACGTCGAGGAAACGGCGCAGGCGCGCCGGGTAGAAGCGCGCCTGCGGATACACCAGCCACACCGGCAGCGGCGCCGCGCGCCATTGCGGCGCGAGGTGCACCAGCCGGCCGTGCGCGATCTCGCCGGCCATCAGCCAGGCCGACGCCACCGCCGCGCCGACGCCGGCGACGGCCGCCGTGCGCAGCGCGTAGAGGCTGTCGGTGGTCATTCGCGGCACGATGGCCACGCGCGCCTCGCGGCCGTCGTCCATGGCGGTGAGGGCGACCTCGGTCCGGTAGTACGGCCGCAGCGCCAGCCACGGGAGCGCCGCGAGATCCGCCGGTGCCTGCGGCGACGGCAGCCGCGCCGCCAGCGCTGGCGCCGCGACGACGATGCGCGGTACCTCGGCGATGCGGATCGCGACGACGGCCGGGTCGTCGACCTCGCCCACCTGGATCGCGCAGTCGATGCCTTCGGCGATGAAGTCGGGACGGCGGTCGTGCAGCAGCCATTCGACGTTGACGCGCGGGTGGCGCGCCAGGTACTCGGCCAGCGGTGCGACGAGCTGCTGCTGGCCGAAGGCGTGCGGCGCGATGACGCGCAGCGTGCCCTCCGGCTCGTCGCCGGCGCCGCGCAGGTCGGCCTCGAACGCGTGCCAGCTGGCGAGCAGCTCGCGCGCGCGCTCGAGGCAGCGCTGGCCGTCCTCGGTGAGCGTCATCGAGTGCGTGGAACGCCGCAGCAGGCGCACGCCCAGCGAGCGCTCCAGCGCCTGCAGGCGGCGGCTGACGGTGGGCTGCGTGGTGCCCAGCTGCGCGGCGGCGGCCGACAGGTTGCCGGCGTCGACGATGCGCACGAAGGTCTCCATCAGTTCGAAGCGGTCAGCGGTCGTCGCGGGTTTGGTCATGCATCGAGCGTATAGCAATTGTTCAGGTCGTGCGCCTACCCAAGCGGGCGGGGCGTCGCCAGAATTCGGGCATTCCCTGATTCGACCGTCGTCCTCTCCCATGTCCACCATTCACACCACGCATGCAACCGAGGCCGCGGCCACGCCTCCGCTGACCCTCCCCCTGGTCGGCCTGCTGGCCGCCGGCGCCGGGCTGTCGGTGGCGGCGCTGTACTACAGCCAGCCGATGCTGGGCGAGCTGCAGGCCGACATCGGCGTCTCGGCGCGCCAGGTCGGGCTCGTGCCGACGCTCACGCAGCTCGGCTACGCCGCCGGCATCTTCTTCCTCGCGCCGCTGGGCGACCGCTTCGACCGGCGCCGCATCATCCTCGTGAAGGCGGCGGCGCTGGTCGTCGCGCTGCTGGCCGCGGGCGCCTCGTCGGCGATCGGGCTCCTGCTGCTGGCGAGCCTCGCGGTGGGATTCGCCGCGACGATGGCGCAGGACATCGTCCCCGCCGCCGCCACGCTCGCGCCCGAGGCGCAGCGCGGCAAGATCGTCGGCACGGTGATGACGGGCCTGCTGATGGGCATCCTGCTGTCGCGCGTGGTGAGCGGCTTCGTGGCGGCGCACTTCGGCTGGCGCACGATGTTCGTCGCCGCGGCCGTGAGCATCGCCGCGTTCGCGGCCGTGGCGTCGCGCGCGCTGCCGCGCTTCAAGCCGACGACGCAGCTGCACTACGGTGCGCTGCTCGCCTCGTCGAGGCAACTGTGGAAGCGCCATGCCGCGCTGCGCCGGGCGACGCTCGCGCAGGCGCTGCTGGCGGTCGGCTTCAGCGCGTTCTGGTCGACGCTGGCGGTGATGCTGCACGCGTCGGCCTGGCACCTGGGCAGTGCCGCGGCCGGCGCCTTCGGCCGGGCCGGCGCCGCCGGCGCGCTCGCCGCGCCCGTGGCCGGGCG
>CAIMXF010000166.1 GCA_903845345.1 uncultured beta proteobacterium | reverse complement strand
CCGGGCGTGCCCAGGTGGAGGTCCGAGATCCAGACCGTGCGCACACGCACCGACGCGCCGTCGCGCGGCCGTCGGTCTTCGGGCGGCGGGACGAGGGGGTGGGCATGGCGATCCATGGCTGATCATCTTGAGCCGGCCCCGTGATGCTGGCGCGACAGCCCCGTGACGATTGCATGACGCGCCAGCGCAATCCCGAGTTCCTGGCTCGGCCCTTGCATCTGGTACAACTCGGCCACACCCGGAGACCGATCATGAAGCACAAGCCCGTCCTGACCCGCGACGACGTCGCCCGCATCCTCGAGCACGCGCGCGCCGAGGCCGTGGCCAACCAGTGGGCGGTGACGATCGCCATCGTGGACGACGGCGGCCATCCGCTGGCGCTCGAACGCCTCGACGGCGCGGCGCCGGTGTCGGCCTACATCGCCACCGAAAAGGCGCGCACGTCGGCGCTGGGCCGCCGGGCGTCGGCCGACTACGAGTCGATGATCAAGGCCGGCCGCAACGCCTTCCTCTCCGCGCCGCTGACCGCGATGCTCGAGGGCGGCGTGCCCATCGTCGTCGAAGGCCAGGTCGTGGGCGCCGTGGGCGTGTCGGGCGTGAAGTCCAACGAGGACGCGCAGGTCGCGAGCGTGGGCATCGCGAGCCTGTCGTCGACGTCGCCGTCCGACCTCGGCGAGCGGCCGTCTTTCCGGGACGGCGGCGCCAGGAGCTGAGCACGCGTCGTGCACCGCGATGAGGCGGCTGTCAGCGACCGCTGACGCCCGTTCGCGCCGGATACCGACGGACACGCGGTCGCATAACGGCGACCATGCATCCAACCGGCCGTTCGCATCGACTGCCGTGAACCCTCAACGGCAGGCTCCATGCTCATCAAGATCGGCTTCGACATCGAACTCACCGTCAGCGCCCCGATGGCGCTGATCTATCTGCTGCACGTGCACCCGTCGCGCCAGGACGACCTGCAGACGCCGGAAAACTTCCAGGTGTCGCCGCAGGTGGAAGTCGACAACTACATCGACTATTTCGGCAACCACTGCGGCCGCATCAACGTGCCCGCAGGCATCAGCTCGGTTCGCTTCACCAACGACGCCGTGGTGGCCGACTCCGGCCTGCCCGATCCGGTCACCTGGGACGCGTGGCAGCACGATCCCTGCGAACTTCCGGTCAGCACGCTGCAGTTCCTGCTCGCCAGCCGCTACTGCGAGGTCGACAGCGAGCTGATGCAGTTCGCCTGGAACCAGTTCGGCCATACGCCGCTCGGCTGGGGCCGCGTGCAGGCCATCTGCGACTTCGTGCACAACCACCTGCGTTTCGACTACAAGCTGGCGCGCCCGACCCGCACCGCGCTCGACGGCTTCCGCGAGCGGACGGGCGTGTGCCGCGACTTCACGCACCTGGCGATCACGCTGTGCCGCTGCATGAACATCCCCGCGCGCTATTGCACGGGCTACCTCGGCGACATCGGCATCCCGCCGGTGCCGTATCCCATGGACTTCAGCGCGTGGTTCGAGGTCTTCCTCGGCGACCGCTGGCACACCTTCGACGCGCGCCACAACACGCCACGCATCGGCCGCATCGTGATGGCGCGCGGCCGCGACGCCAGCGACGTGCCGATCACCATGGCCTTCGGCCAGAACACGCTCACGCGATTCGAGGTGACGACGTACGAGGTCACGCACGCCTGAGCTTCGGACGGCGGGAGGGGGCATGCGCACGCGCGAAGCCCTCGGCCGGGCTGCGGTTGTCGCCCGCGCTCCGTGCGGCGTGCGTACACTGGCTCGAACCCACCTGATGCCACGCTCGCGCGCGGCCCACCGCATCGTGAGCAACACCGACTCGTTCGAATCCGTTCCCGTCCTCACGCAGGCCGTCCACGTCGCTGAAGCGCCCGAATTCCAGGGCTCGAGGATCCACCTGATCGGCGGCGAGAAGGGCGGCGTCGGCAAGTCCGTCGTCGCGCGCCTGCTGGCGCAGCACTTCATCGACCACAACCTCGCGTTCACGGGCTTCGACACCGACCGCTCGCACGGCGCGCTGATGCGCTTCTACAAGGACTATGCGTCCCCGGTGCTGGTCGATCGATTCGAGGCGCTCGACGCGATCGTCGAGCGCGCGATCGAGCGTCCCGGCCAGCGCGTGCTGGTCGACCTCGCGGCGCAGACGCACGATCCGCTCGTGCGCTGGATGGACGAGTCGGGCGTGCTGGAACTGTCCGCCGAATCGGGCGTGCAGATCCACTACTGGCACGTGATGGACGCCGGGCGCGACTCCGTCGACCTGCTCGAGCGCCTGATCGACCGCTTCGAGAACCGGCTGCACTACGTTCTGGTGCTCAACGAGCTGCGCGGCGACGACTTCGGCAACCTCGAGCGCTCCGGCCAGTTCGAGCGTGCGAAGGCACTGGGCGCGCGGGTGGTGCGCCTGAAGCACCTGCAGGACGCGGTGCTGCGCAAGATCGACGCCACCGACACCAGCTTCTGGGCGGCGCGCACGATGGCCAGCAACGAAGGCCCGAAGCTGGGCCTGCTCGAACGCCAGCGCCTGAAGATGTGGCTGGCGCACGCGGCCGCGGAGATCTCGGCCGCCGGCGTCTGACGAGCGCTCATGAAAAAACCGCCGTGGCCGAAGCCGGGGCGGTTGAATGCTCTCGACGGCCTGCCTTCGCAGGCCGCTCTTTCTTCTTGCTCAGAACGAGTGGCGCACGCCCAGGACGAACTCGCTGACCGAGCGGTCGGTCGCGGTCGTCAGGCCGGCCGGCACCGAGCCGCCGACGCGACCCACGAACGCGCCGTTCGGGCTCGCGTCGTTCTGGAAGCGCGTGAACGACGTGTACAGGTTGGTGCGCTTGGAGAAGTCGAACTCGTAGCCGACACCGAAGGCGTTGGTCTTGCCCAGCGCCAGGTTGTTCTTGTTCGGGTCGTTGTTCACCCACTGGGCGCGAACCACGTTCTGGCCGAACCTGTAGTCGCCGCCGATCCAGAAGCCCTTGCCGTCCTGGTTCGCCGGGCGCTTGTCGTTGACCGACAGGTAGCCGCCTTCGATCTTGAACGCGTCGATCGTGTAGGCCGCGGTGGCGGTGATGATGCCGACGTTGGTCTTCGAGTTCAGCACCGCGGAGCCGTTGTCGGCCTTGTCGGTGACGTACGACACGAAGGCATCCAGGCCGGAGTTGGTGTAACGCGCCGAGAAGTCGAACAGGCGCGTGCCGGTCGTGTCGCCGGTCACTTCGCCGGCGCCGGCCAGGAAGCTGGCCTTGAAGCCTTCGAACGTCGGCGTCGTGTAGCGGAACGAGTTGTTCACGCGCGCCGGGCTGCCGTTCAGTTCCGAACCCGTGGCCGTCGAGGTGGTCGCGTTGTTGGCGCTGCCGCGGATCGGCTCGTAGCCGCCGGCGAAGCCGCCGATGACGGCGGTCGTCGCACCCAGGCTCACGTTCGCGAATTCGCTGAAGTCGCCGGTCTGGTAGTAGATGTCGCTGTACTGGCGGCCCGCGCTGGCGGTACCGAACGGCGTGCGCAGGGCGCCGAAGGCCTGGCGGCCGAACAGTTGACCGCCCTGGCCGGAACCGCCGGTGTCGACGTTCAGGCCGCCTTCGAGCACGAAGTCGGCGTACCAGCCGGAACCGAGGTCTTCGGTGCCCTTGAAGCCGAGGCGGCTGCCCGACTGGCCGCCGGAGGTGACGAGCACCTGCTTCGCGTGACCCGACAGGTACTGGCCGTCGAGGTCGACGATGCCGTAGATGGTGACGCTGGACTGGGCGAAGGCAGCCGGAGCGGCGAGGGCGAGGGCGATGGCGCCAAGGGTGAATTTCATGGGGTGTTCTTTCGAAAAAGCAGAAGGATAGAAAGGGAGCGAGCCCGGCCTCTGCCGGCATATGAACTTGTTCTGGCGAGCCGACTGCGACGTCGACTGGCGTGAATTGTCGAATCGTCGAGCCGTTACAGCCAGTGCTCAGGCTCGCCAATGCATCGCTAAGCTTATGAATTTATTGAGCTTTGCATCGTTTGCACCAGCCTTCTCATGGTGCGATCCCCGTGTGACACCCAATTGACAGTCGAGATTTTTAGGCACCGAAATGTGGCTCATCCGCAACGAAACAGTGCCTCCCACACGCCTGAAAAGGTCGAGTTGGTGCATCGAACCGGGTGAAAACCCGCGTTGCTGGGCCTTGCCAGCGGATCCGGAGTCGGCATAAAGTTTGCGCAATCGTTTGCGCAAACGTTTGCGCAACGATGTTCCGTGCCTTCATCCGGCCCGACAGCATGGCTGCAACGACGCCCGCGCGGCCTCAAACTCAGGAGACAACCCCATGATCCGCACCACCCGCCGCCTGGCTCTTCACGCCCTCGCCGGCGCCGCCGCCCTCGCGCTGCTGCCGCAACCGGCCTGCGCCGCCGACGCCAGGCCGCGCGTCGCGCTCGTGATGAAGTCGCTCGCCAACGAGTTCTTCCAGACGATGCAGGACGGCGCGAAGGCCGACCAGAAGGCGCGCTCCGGCGAGTACACGCTGATCTCGAACGGCATCAAGGACGAGACCGACACCGCCGCGCAGATCAAGATCGTGCAGCAGATGCTGGTCGAACACGTCGACGCGATCGTCATCGCGCCGGCCGACTCGAAGGCGCTGGTGCCGGTGCTGGCCGAGGCCGCGGCCAAGGGCGTGATCGTGGTCAACATCGACAACAAGCTCGATGCCGATGCGCTGAAGGAGAAGAACCTGGTCGTGCCGTTCGTCGGCCCCGACAACCGCAAGGGCGCCAGGCTCGCCGGCGACTATCTCGGCAAGCACCTGAAGGCCGGCGACAAGGTCGGCATCCTCGAAGGCGTGTCCACCACCTTCAACGCGCAGCAGCGCACCGCCGGCTTCACCGACGCGATGAAGGCGGTCGGCGCCAACGTCGTCAGCACGCAGTCGGGCCAGTGGGAGATGGACAAGGCCAACGCCGTGGCGGCCGCGATGCTGCGCGAGCATCCGGACCTGCGCGCGCTGCTCGCCGGCAACGACAACATGGCGCTCGGCGCCGTGGCCGCGATCAAGAGCGCGGGCAAGACCGGCAAGGTGCT
>CAIMXF010000165.1 GCA_903845345.1 uncultured beta proteobacterium | reverse complement strand
GGCGTGCGCAGCTCGTGCGCGACGTCGGCGTTGAAGCCTTCGAGCTGCTGGTAGGCGTCCTCGAGGCGGCCGAGCGCGCCGTTGAAGGCGACGGTCAGGTCTTCCAGCTCCACCGGCAGATGATCTCCCTGCAGGCGCTGCGACAGCGTCTTCGGGCGCAGCGCGCGGGCCTCCGCCGACAGCCGCTGCAGCGGCCGCAGCCCGATGCGAGCGATCCACCAGCCCAGCACGGCAACCACCGCCACTGCGCCGAGCGTCAGCAGCGTCAGCGCGATCAGGAAGGCGCGCAGCGTGTGGTCGTACGGCGCCAGGTCGACACCGACGATCAGGCGCACCGGCGGCCGGTCCGCGAACGGACCGATGCGCATCGACAGCGTGCGGTAGCTGCGTCCGGTGATGGGCATCGTCAACGTGCCGTGGCCGGCCTCGCCCTGGTTGACGCGTTCCATCTCGTCAAGGCCCTTGCCGTACAGGAAGCGTGGATCGTCGCTGAGTACCCAGAAGCGCACGCTGCCGTCGGCCGGCGTGAGCGTGTCCATCTTGACCTGCAGGCGTTGCCAGTGATCGAGGTCGCCGAAGCGCTCGATCGAATAGCGCATGTTCTGCAGGTTGGTGTTCAGGTCCTCGTTCTGGTGGCGTACGAGTTCGCGCTCGAGCACGCCGTACAGCGCCACGCCGACCAGCGTGAACATGGCCAACGCGGCCAGCGCGAACATGACGACCAGGCGGTTGGTGATCGATCGCCTCACGCTGCGGGCTCCTCGTCGGCCGCGGCCTCTTCGCGCGCCTCCATCACGTAGCCCATGCCGCGGATCGTGTGCAGCAGCTTGGGCGTGAACGCGTTGTCCACCTTGGCGCGCAGCCGCTTGATGGCGACCTCGACGACGTTGGTGTTGGAATCGAAGTTCATGTCCCACACCAGCTCGGCGATCGCGGTCTTCGACAGGATCTCGCCCTGCCGCCGCGCCAGCACGGCCAGCAGCGCGAACTCCTTGGCGCTGAGGTCGATGCGCTCGGCGCCGCGCCAGGCCTTGCGCGCGATCAGGTCGATCTGCAGGTTGGCGATCTTCAGCTGCGTCGGCTCCTGTGCGCGCCCGCGCCGCTGCAGCGCCTGCAGCCGCGCGAGCAGCTCGAGGAAAGAGAACGGCTTGACGAGGTAGTCGTCGGCGCCGTCGTGCAGGCCGCGCACGCGGTCCTCGATGGAATCGCGCGCGGTGAGCATGATCACCGGCGTCTGCTTGACCGCGCGCAGCGCGCGCAGCAGCGTGAAGCCGTCGATGCCGGGCAGCATCGCATCGAGCACGATGACGTCGTAGTCGTGCACCAGCGCCAGGTGCCGGCCGTCGACGCCGTTGTGCGCCACGTCGACGGCGCAGCCCTGTTCCGTGAGGCCCTTCTGCAGGTACTCGGCGGTCTTGGGCTCGTCCTCGACGATCAGCAGCTTCATGGCCGGCACGCGATCAATGCTTCGGCTCGTCGAGGACGACCGGCAGGCTGCGGTCGGCGTCGGTGCCGTCGGCGTTGATCGACCTGGCGGCCTTGCGCTTCTTGCGCGCCTCCTTCTTCCTCTCGTACCAGTAGTGCAGGCGATCGAGGTAGAGGTAGACGATGGGCGTCGTGAACAGCGTCAGCATCTGCGACAGCACGAGGCCGCCCACCATCGCGTAGCCCAGCGGACGGCGCAGCTCGGAACCCTGCCCGTGGCCCAGCATCAGCGGCAGGCCCGACAGCAGCGCGCACATCGTGGTCATCATGATCGGGCGGAAGCGCAGCAGGCAGGCGCGGTAGATCGCCTCCTCCGGCTTCATGCCCTGCTCGCGCTCGGCCGTGAGCGCGAAGTCCACCATCATGATGCCGTTCTTCTTCACGATGCCGATCAACAGGATCATGCCGATCAGCGCGATCACCGACAGGTCGCGGCCCGATACCATCAGCATCAGCAGCGCGCCCACGCCGG
>CAIMXF010000164.1 GCA_903845345.1 uncultured beta proteobacterium | reverse complement strand
GGTGCAGGAACATGGCTTCGAACCCGTGCCCGCCCTGCGACCCATGCCGCCCAGTTCATCCGCCGGTGAACCGCCGCCCCGATCCCGTCGTCGCCGTGCGCCGGCGCGCCGGCGTGGGTCCGTGCCGCGTCGCCGCGCCGGCTCGACCCCGCGCGTCCTGCGTTGGCTGGGCGCCGTCATCCTGGTGTCGGGCTGGCTCGGGGCATCGATCGTCGCCGCGCAGACGTCGGAGACTCCCGACGCCGACGCCGTCGAATACCGGATCGTCGACGGCCGCGTCTATCCGATCGCGCTGGCCGAATCGCGCCGCGCCCAGCAGCGCGTGCAGCGGATGAACGGCGACCTGGGCCTGTGGATCGCGGAGTTCGACGTCGTCTTCCGGTCGCTGTTCAGGCCGCCTCGCCTGACCTGGACCTTGCTCGTGCTCTCGACCGCAATGGGGATCGGATTCCTCAACCTGGCCAAGCTGGCGGCCGAGGAGGTCGACGAGTGACGCGCTTCGAGCGGCAACGAGATGAATTCGGCGGCCTGGACCGCGTGGCCCGAGGCGTTCGCGGCGACGCCGGCAGACGTCAGCGTCACCGTGTCGACCCCGGCCATCGCGCGCCCTGAACGTTCACGCTCAGGCCGGCTGCATCGCGTCGAGCTTGTCCTTCTCCAGCGACGCGGTCGCAGCTGCCGCGGGCGCGGGGCGGAAGCGCAGGAAGCCCTGGATCACGTCGCAGCCCCAGCCCTGCAGCACCGTCTCCTGCTCGATGGTCTCGACGCCTTCGGCGGTGACGGACAGCCCCAGCGTGTGGGCCAGTTCGATGACGGTGCGGACGATGGTGTCGTCCTGCTCGCTGGTGGTGAGCTGCTTGATGAACGAGCGGTCGATCTTCAGGCGGTCGAGCGGGAAGCGGCGCAGGTAGGACAGGCTCGCGTAGCCGGTGCCGAAGTCGTCGATGGCCAGGTGCAGACCCAGCTCGCGCAGCGCGTGCAACTGCACGATCGAGTTCTCGGCGTCGTTCATCACCGAGCCTTCGGTGATCTCGAGCTCGATCTGGCGCGGGTCGACGCCGGTACGGGCGAGGGTATCGCGCACGGTGGCGAGGAAGTCCGGGTGGTTGAACTGGCGCGGCGCGATGTTGACGGCCACCAGCGGCCGGCCGGCGCCGGAGTCGGCCCACGCCTTGGCCTGGCGGCAGGCCTCTTCCAGCACCCAGGCGCCGATGCGCACGATCAGGCCGGTCTCCTCGGCCAGCGGGATGAACTCCGCCGGCGAGATCATCTTGTCGCCGTCGCGCCATCGCAGCAGGGCCTCGAAGCCGCAGATCCGGCCGTCGGGCAGCCCGCGCTGGCCCTGGTAGAACAGCTCGAAGTCGCCGTGCTCCAGCGCCTTGAGCATCCTGCTTTCCATGCGCAGCTTGTCGCGCTGGTGCTCGCCGATGCGCGTGTCGTAGACCAGGAAGCTGTTGCCCGGATCCGAATGCGCCTGCAGCTTGGCGAGCTCGGCCAGCCGCGCGACCTCGTCGGCCGAGCCGGCGTCCTTCGGATATTCGGAGGCGCCGACGCCGATCGACACGATCAGGTCCTGGTTGCCGAGTTCGAACGGCGCGTCCATCGTCGCGGTGAGCGCCTCGAGGATCGTCTGCAGGCGCTGCGGATCGCTGCCGAAGTGGAACAGCGCGCCGAACGTGACGCCGTCGACGCGGTACAGCCGGCCCTCGAAGCGCCGCACCGCCTGGTCCAGGCGTGCGGCGATCTGGCACAGCAGCGCGTCGCCCAGCTGGTGGCCGACGCTGCCCACGATCAGGCCGAACTGCTTGACCGAGATCGTGACGTTGCAATAGCTCGCCTGGCCGGCCAGCTCGATGGCGTGGGTGTCGGCCTCCATCGCCCGGCGGTTCAGCAGGCCGGTGATCTTGTCGTGCAGGCTGGCGTGGGCGAGCTTCTCGTTGGTCAGGCCCAGCTCGCGATTGGACTGGCGTGCGCGCAGGTACAGCCGCCACGCCACCGCGACGCCGATCGCCAGGACGGCCGCCAGCGCCAGCATCAGTGCGCGCTCGTTCGAGCGCCGCGACAGCTCCACCGCCTGCAGCGCGTTCTCGTGCTCGAGCTGCTCGACCTGGCGCTGGTGCTGCTCGAAGCTCGATTGCTGCTGCAGCGCGACGACGGTGCTCTTGCGATCCTTGCGCGCGAGCTCGTTCTCCAGCACCAGGGCCTGGCGCAGCCGCACCAGCGCCTCGCGCGCCTCGCCGCTGCGCTCCAGCATGTCGATGTAGCGATTGAGCTGGATCAGCAGCTCGGGGTCGCGCTTGACGCGCTCGAGCGCGCGCAGCCCGGCGTCCGACTCGTCCTTGCCGAGAGCGACCTTGCCGAGGCCGATGTCGGCCATGCCGAGGTCGATCAGCGCGTGGGCGGCGGTGTCGTCGTCCTTCTGCGATTCGGACTGCTGCTTCGCGCGCGTCGCGGCGTCGGCCGCCTTCGCGTAGTTGCGCACGCTGAGATAGTCGCTGGACAGCGTCATCAGCCCGTCCTGCTCGCTCGCGAGCCAGGCCACCTGGCCGGCCTGCGAGTTCATCGTCTCGACGATGGCCGAGGGCGCGGGCACCACGGTGCCGAGCCTGGCGGCGATCTCGCGTTGCGTCCTGACCGCCTGCGCGCGGGCCGCGGCGGCGCGCGCCATCTGGCCGTCGGCGGCCGCGGCGAGCGACTCCCACTCCCAGCCGACCACCACCAGGCCATCGTCGGTCGAGCGCGCGCCCAGCTCGCGCACCTGGCGCGCCTCCTGCAGCGCGAGCGCGATCTGGCCCTTGACGATGCGCATCGGCACCAGCGACTGGTAGGCCTGCGCCTCGCGCCGCGGGTTGCTGACCTCGCGGCCGGACTTCGCGGCGTCCTCGAACAGGCGGATGCCTTCGTCGATCTGGCCGTTGTCCATCGCCAGGTCGGCCGCGGTCATCTCGACCCAGTAGTGCAGATCGGGGCTGGGGTTCCGGCGCGCGTAGGGCAAGGCCTCCTCGACCCAGCCGAACGCGGCGCGCTGCTGGCCCGAGAACGCGAGTTGCGAGGCCTTCAACGTGTAGGCCGAGGCGAGGGCGGCGGGGTCGTGCGTGCGTTCGCCGATGTCGGTCAGCTCCTCGACGGCGGCGTCGGCGACGGCGGGCTTGTCGATGGCGGCGTGGGCGTAGCCCCAGGCGGCCAGGAAGGCGCGCAGGTCGTCGCCGCCGCTGGCGCGCGCCGGCACCTCGAGGGTGCGCAGGTGGGCGATGACCTCGTTCGGATCGTTGCCGTAACGCGCCTCGACGTCGAACACCTGCCGCATGATCGACTCGGCATGCGCCGTCCGGCACCACGCCAGCGCCGCCAGCAGCACGCAGGCGGAGGCGACGACGTGCAGGCGACCGCGAACGGCCGGGCGCAGGGCCGCGGTGACGCGGCGGCGCGGCATGACGATCAGGCGGGGTGTCGAGAGGGCCACATCGGCTTATCGACAGCAAGCCCCGCCGATTGAAGCTCGGCGGTGGCCCCGCGTGCGTGAAAAAAGTCCGCCCGCGCGCTCAACCGGTGTTGCGCAGCCCCGCAGCGATGCCGTTGATCGACAGGTGGATGCCGCGCTGCACGCGCTCGGTGGCCGGATCGTCGTCGCGCCGCATGCGGTAGCGCCGCATCAGCTCGACCTGCAGGTGGTTCAGCGGGTCGAGGTACGGGAAGCGGTGTTCGATCGATCGCGCCAGCGACGGGTTGGACTGCAGGCGTTGCGTCTCGCCGGTGATCTCGCCGAGCATCGCCTGCGTGCGCTCCCACTCGGCCTTGATGGCGCCGAAGATGCGCTTGCCCATCTTCCTGTCGTCGACCAGGTCGACATAGCGCGAGGCGATGCGCAGGTCGCTCTTGGCCAGCACCATGTCGAGGTTGGACAGCAGCGTCCGGAAGAACGGCCACTGCTTGTACATCTTGCGCAGCAGTTCGAGGCGCCTGTCGTGCTCCGCGCCGGGCGCGCCCAGGAACGACTGCACCGCCGAGCCGAAGCCTGCCCAGCCCGGCAGCGCCACGCGGCACTGGCCCCACGAGAAGCCCCAGGGGATCGCACGCAGGTCCTCGATGCGGCGCGTGGACTTGCGCGACGCCGGCCGCGAGCCGATGTTGAGCTCGGCGATCTCGCGGATCGGCGTGGCCGAGAAGAAGTAGTCGGTGAAGCCGGGCGTCTCGTAGACCAGCGCGCGGAACGCGGCGAAGCTCGCCTGGCTGAGCGCGTCGGCGGCGTCGAGGAAGGCCTTGGGCGGCGCCTTCGTCGTGTGCAGCAGCGTCGCCTCGAGCGTGGCGGCGACGAGCGTCTCGAGGTTGCGCAGGCCGATCTCCGGGTTGGCGTACTTCGACGCGATCACCTCGCCCTGCTCGGTGAGGCGGATCTGGCCGTTCACGGTGCCCGGCGGCTGCGCGATGATGGCCTGGTAGCTCGGGCCGCCGCCGCGCCCCACGGTGCCGCCGCGGCCGTGGAACAGGCGCAGGCGGATGCCGTGTTCCTGTTCCAGCTGCGAGAACAGCGTGACCAGCGCGACCTCGGTGCGGTACAGCTCCCAGTTGCTGGTGAAGAAGCCGCCGTCCTTGTTGCTGTCGCTGTAGCCCAGCATGACGTCCTGCTCGCCGCCGCTGCGCCTGACCAGCTCGGTGATGCCCGGCAGCGCATAGAACTGCGCCATGATGGGCGCGCCGTTGCGCAGGTCGGCGATGGTCTCGAACAGCGGCGAGACGATGAGGTCGGCCGTGGCCGCGGTGGCGCCGGTGCCGTCCAGCGTGCCGCGCATCAGGCCGCATTCCTTCTGCAGCAGCAGCACTTCCAGCAGGTCGCTCACGTCCTCGGTGTGCGAGATGATGTAGTGGCGGATCGACTCGTGGCCGAACTGCGCGCGCATCTTCTTCGCGGCCTCGAAGATCGCCAGCTCGCCTTGCGCCAGCGCCGAATATTCCGCGCCGTGCACGCGCAGCGGGCGGGCGTCGTTGAGCAGCCTGATCAGCAGTTCGCGGCGCGCGTTCTCGTCGAGCGCGCCGTAGTCGTCCTCGATGCGCGCGGTGCGCAGCAGTTCGACGATCACCGCCTCGTGCTGGTCGGAACTCTGGCGCAGGTCGACGGTGGCCAGGTGGAATCCGAACACCTGCACCGCGCGCTGCAGCGGCGCGAGCCGCGGTGCCACGAGTGCGCCGGCGTGGTGCGAACGCAGCGAGCGCTCGATCACGGCCAGGTCGGCGCCGAACTCCGCGGCCGACTCGTAGGGATCCTGCGGGCTCACCGCGTGGCGCAGCGCCTCGGTGCCGGTGAGCTTGTGCAGCGTCGCGGCCAGGCGCGAATACACGCCGACCAGCGCGCGGCGATACGGCTCGTCCTCGCGATGCGCGTTGTGGTCGGGCGAGCGGTCCGCCAGCGCGACCATCTCCGGCGTGACCGGCGCCAGCATCTGCGAGATCGACAGCTCACCACCCAGCGCGTGCACCTCGACGAGGTAGTGGCGCAGCGCCGTCTCGCTCTGGCGCGACAGCGCGGTCAGCAGCGTCTCGGCGGTGACGTTCGGATTGCCGTCGCGGTCGCCGCCGATCCAGTTGCCCATGCGGAAGAACGGCGCGACGTCCTGGCCGGGCAAGGCGTCCTCGATCGCACGGTACATCTTCGGGATCTGGCGCAGGAAGGTCGCGTGGTAGTACGACAGCGCGTTCTCGATCTCGTCGGCGACGGTCAGCTTGGTGTAGCGCAGCATGCGCGTCTGCCACAGCTGCGTGATGCGCGCGAGCATCAGCGCCGTGTTCTCGTTGAGCGTGCGTTCGGAATAGAGGTCGCCGCGTTCGGCCAGCAGCTCCGCGATGGCGCGCTCGGCGTCGAGGATGCTCTTGCGCTGCACCTCGGTCGGATGCGCGGTGAGCACCGGCGAGATGAACGCCCTGTTCAGGGCGGCGGCGATGTCGGTGGCGCGGTGGTCGGCCCTGTGCAGGCGCTCGAACGCCATCGCCAGCGAGCCGTCCTGCAGGTTGCCCTCGCGCTCGTGGTGCGCGCGGCGGCGCACGTGCTGGCGGTCTTCGGCGATGTTGGCCAGGTGCGAGAAGTAGCTGAACGCCCGGATGACGCTGACCGTCTGGTCGGCCGACAGGTTCTTCAGCAGCCGATCGAGCACGCGGCCGGCGCTGGCGTCCTTGTGGATGCGGTAGGCCACGGACAGCTGGCGCACGCGTTCGATCAGCTCGAAGGCGGCCAGCCCTTCCTGTTCCCGGATCACCTCGCCGAGCAGGCGCCCGAGCAGCCGGATGTCCTCGACCAGCGGTCGTTCCTTGTCGGCCGCCGAGGCGGCCGGCCTGGCCGATGCGCTCTTCCTGGGCGACTTCGCGATCTTGCGGGCGGCGGCGGTGCGAGGCATCGTGGTGTTCCGTTTGATGTAACCAAATTACCAATCGCCAAATGTAGCAGCGAGCTTTGCCACAGGGAAGAGGCGCCGCGGGCGGCGTCGCGCGCAGCGCACGGCATGTGGGCAAGACTGGCTTGCGGAAATCCGAAGGCTGCCGTTCAGGTCGGAGCAGGGTGCGCGGCCGGCGGTGCGAGCCGCCGCCCGCGCGCGGTGACAATGCGCGTCCACTCCGATCGGTCCCCGACATGAATCTGCTGCACGTCCTCGTCCTGGGCCTGGTCCAGGGCATCGCCGAACTCCTGCCCGTCTCCAGCTCCGCCCACGTCATCCTGGCCGAGCGCGCCATGGGCCTCGACCCCACCTCGCCCAGCATGACCTTCCTGCTGGTGATGCTGCACACCGGCACGATGTTCGCGGTGATCGGCTACTTCTGGAACACGTGGCGCACGCGCTATTTCTCGTCGCGCGCCGCGTTCCTGGCCAACGCGAAGCTGGTGGCGATCGCCACGCTCTCGACGGCCCTGGTGGGCGGCCTGCTGAAGGTGCTGATCGAACGCGTGGCGCTGCGCGGCTCGGAACACGCCGAGGTCGAGCAGCTGTTCGGCAATCCGTTCGTGATGGCCGGCGGGCTGGCCGCCGCGGGCGTGCTGATCGTCGTCTCGGGGCTGCGGCGTCGCCGCGGCCCGGCCACGCCGCTCGGCGCGCGCCAGGCGGCGTGGGTCGGCGTGGTGCAGGGCCTGTGCCTGCCGTTCCGCGGCTTCTCGCGCTCGGGCTCGACGATCTCGACCGCGCTGCTCGCCGGCGTCGAGCGCCTCGAGGCGGAGGAGTTCAGCTTCGCGCTGGCAGTGGTGCTGACGCCGCCGGTGATCGCGCTCGAGGCGTGGCGCCTGGTCAAGGCGCGGCCCGAGGCCGGCGACCTGTCCGCCGCGCTGGTTCCCAGCCTGTTCGGCATGGCCTGCAGCTTCGTCGCCGGCTGGATCGCGCTGAAGTGGCTGGCCGCCTGGCTCGAGCGCGGCCACTGGCACTGGTTCGGCTTCTATTGCCTGGCCGCGTCCATCGTCGTGCTCGCGACGGGCCGCTGAGCCGGGGCGCGTCCGCGAGGGCGCGCGGCGTTGGCTGATAATCGGCGCATGAACAACATCGTGATCGCCACCCGCGAGAGCCGCCTCGCGCTGTGGCAGGCAGAACATGTGCAGTCGCTGCTGGCAAGTCGGCTGGGCGTCGACGCGTCGCTGCTGGGCATGACGACGCGCGGCGACCAGATCGTCGACACCACGCTGTCCAAGGTGGGCGGCAAGGGGCTGTTCGTCAAGGAGCTCGAGACCGCGCTCGAGTCGGGCGCCGCGCAGCTGGCCGTGCATTCGCTCAAGGATGTTCCGATGGAGCTGCCCGCCGGCTTCGAGCTGGTGGCCGTGCTCGATCGCGAGGATCCGCGCGACGCGTTCGTCTCCAACAACTACGCGTCGCTCGCCGACCTGCCGCAAGGCGCGCTGGTGGGCACGTCCAGCCTGCGCCGCGTGGCGCAACTGCTGGCGCTGCGGCCCGACCTGCGCGTGGCGCCGCTGCGCGGCAACCTCGACACGCGCCTGCGCAAGCTCGACGAAGGCGGCTACGACGCGATCGTGCTGGCCGCGGCCGGCCTGATGCGCCTCGGCCTGGGCGGGCGCATCCGCGCGCGCTTCGCGGTCGACGAGATGATCCCGGCAGCCGGGCAGGGCGCGCTGGGCCTGGAGATCCGCAGCGGCGATGCCGACCTGCACGACAAGCTCGCGTCGCTGATCGACGCCGACGCCTGGCTCGCCGTGCATGCCGAACGCGCCGTCGCGCGCGCGCTGGGCGGCAGCTGCAGCATGCCGCTGGCGGCGTTCGCCGCGCGCGACGCCGACGGCCGCTTCACGCTGCACGCCGCGCTCGGCGACGCCGCGGTCGGCGCTGCGCTGGAAGCGGAGATCGGCCACCAGGGGCCGCGCGTGGCGGCGCGTCCGCTGCTCAAGGCGAGCGAGACGGCGCCGTTGGCCGATGCCGCCGCCGCCGACGCGATGGGCCGCCGCGTGGCCGCCGCGTTGCTGGCCGCGGGCGGCCGGGACTATCTGCCGCCGGCCTGATGTGTCGATGAGCGGCGTGCCTGCGACCGTGCTGGTCGTGCGTCCGCGGGCGCAGGCCGGCGCGTGGGTGGATGCACTCGCCGCACTCGGCGTGCCGGCGCACGCGCTGCCGCTCATCGAGATCGAGCCGGCGCCGGACGCCGCGCAGGTCGATGCGGTGTTCGCGCAGGTCGAAGCGTCGACCAACGAACCGCTGCTGGTGTTCGTGAGCCCGAACGCGGTGTGCGGTTTCTTCGACGCGGTCGCGG
>CAIMXF010000163.1 GCA_903845345.1 uncultured beta proteobacterium | reverse complement strand
CAGGAAGCGGTCGAGCTGGGCCTCGGGCAGCGGATAGGTGCCTTCGTGCTCGATCGGGTTCTGCGTCGCCATCACCATGAACGGCTGCGGCAGCGCATAGGTGTTGCCGCCGACGGTGACCTGGTGCTCGCCCATCGCCTCCAGCAGCGCGGATTGCACCTTCGCCGGCGCGCGGTTGATCTCGTCGGCCAGCACCAGGTTGTGGAACAGCGGGCCGGGCTGGAACACGAACTCGCCCGTCGCGGGACGGTAGACATCGGTGCCGGTGAGGTCGCCCGGCAGAAGGTCCGGCGTGAACTGCAGGCGCTGGAAGTCGCCCTGCAGCGCCGCGGCCAGTTCCTTGATCGCCGTGGTCTTGGCGAGGCCAGGCGCGCCCTCGACCATCAGGTGGCCGTCGGCCAGCAGCGCGATCAGCAGGCTGTCGACCAGGTGGTCCTGGCCGAGGATGCGGGTCTGCAGGTGCTGACGCAGGTTGCGGAACGCGAGGTGGTTCGCGTTGGCGGCGAAGGGGTCTGGCGCGAAGGCCGATCGTGTGCTCATGTCGTTGACTCCGTGGTGGCGCATGTCCATGGGAGCCATTGCAAGACGCGAGGCTTAGAGGTTGCTTAAGCGTGTCGACGGGTCCCCGATCACTTCCTGTCGATCCTCGCATTCAGGATCTTTCCGCTGGCGAGCTGGCACTGGCCGTGCGCGCCGCCGCTCATGCCGCGCGTGGCCGCGTCGAGGTCGAACCGGCAGCGCATCGCCTGCCCGGCCGCGTCGCGCAGGTTGGCGATCACCTTGCCGCTGTAGTAGCGCGTGAACTGCTCCGACGCCGAGGGGCCGTCCCAGCCGGTGACGCCGTAGGGCCAGTCGCCCCAGCCCTCGTTCCAGCCCGACCAGAACGGCCCCAGCGATTCGCGGTGTGTCTGCAACGTGATCTCGATGAACGGTCCGGTGAACGTCCGGTTCGGCAGCGCAGCGGTCAAGGTGCCGCTGAGGCCGCCGTCCTTGCTCTGCCAGGCGAACAGGACCGGCACCTCGTCGTGAGGCGCGGGCGACAGGTCGCCGCCGCCCATGCCGGTCGACGTCGTGGCGCATGCGGACAGCGACATCAGTACACCTGCAAGGGTCGCGGGACGCATGAAGTTCGAATCGGTGAAGCGGGGCATGGACTTGTCCTCTCGAGATGTGCGTCGGGTCGAACGCGCCGGATTCAATCGCCGCCGTAGATTCCGAAATCGCTGTCGGCGCCCGGCTGCGATTCGTCATAGACGTGCGAGTTCCGGATGGCCTCACGGCTGAGTTGCACCGCCACCTTCGAGTCTCCCCAATCCACGTCCGTCACCCGATCGGTGCCGATCAACACCCGGTAGCCTAGCCACCAGTTGCTGGTGTTGACGATGAAGAAGCGAACGTGCCAGTTGCGTGGATCGATGAGCATCCCGTCGACGTGGCCGATGTCTCCGTCGGTCGCATGGACGTGATACCCGGTCACCGCGGCGCAGCTGCGCAGGTGGGGATCGCCAGGTGGACTGCGCGGGACGTCGATCGCTTCGAGAGGTCGCGGCGCCAATGGCCTGGCAGGCATCAACGATCCCGATGCGATATCGTTTTCGATCAAGGCGCTTCCACCCCGGTAGCAGGCATGGCCGTAGTAGGTGAGAAGCTTCTCTTCCTCTTGCCACGAGATCGGCTTGTGCGTCTCCGTCGCCGGGCTGTCGCGAACCTGAGCGCACGTCAGGTCGGCCGCGATGGTTTTGGAGGCGAGGTCCGGTTCGTCGAGGCTCGCCGCGACGATCAGCACTCGCCGATTCGAGAGCCAGCTCCCCGAGTCGACGACGAGGTAGCGAACCGTCCACGCCTGGTCATCGACATAGAAATCCTTGACCTTGCCGATCGTGCCGTCGGTCGCCGATCGAGAAGTTCTGCAATTCCTTCGTGCTGCACAACATGACGAATCCCATGGGAGTTCGAACGCGTAGGCTTGCAGCATGTAGCGCGCCTGCGGCGCGTCGCAACGGATCGGTGGAACTTGTGCCGACCGCGAGGAACGAATGTGCCACGGCCTCGAAACCGCCACCGCATTTGCATGGGGCAGGACGGGGAAATCGGGCGCTGGGAGCTCGAGGCCGTGCGCTGTCTGTGAACCGGAGGAATCGCCGTGCGGCTGCTGGTGGTGGAGGACGACCCGATGATCGGCGAGGCCGTGACGGAACTCCTGCGTGCGGAGCACTACGCCGTGGACTGGGTGCGGGACGGCGAGATGGCCGAGACGGCATTGCGCACCCAGACCTACGACCTGGTGCTGCTCGATCTCGGACTGCCGCGCCGGGACGGCTTGAGCGTCCTGCGCTCGCTGCGGTCGCGCAAGGAACGCATCCCGGTGCTGATCGCCACGGCCCGCGATTCTCTCCAGCAGCGCGTCGAGGGACTGGACGCCGGTGCCGACGACTACGTGCTCAAGCCCTACGAGCTTCCCGAGCTGCTGGCGCGCATCCGGGCGCTCCTGCGCCGCGCCGCGGGGCGCGCCGAGCCGGTGTACGAGCACAGGGGGGTGACGATCAATCCCGCGACGCGCGAGGTGACCGTGGGCGGCGCGCCCGTGGCGCTGTCCGCGCGCGAGTGGGCCGTGCTGGAGCCGTTGATCGCCCATCCGGGCCTGGTGTTGTCGCGCACGCAGCTGGAGGAAAAGCTCTACGGCTGGAAGGACGACATCAGCAGCAACGCCGTGGAGGTCTATGTCCACGGACTGCGCAAGAAGCTCGGCGCCGATCTCATCCAGAACATCCGCGGCGTCGGCTACCTGGTGCCCAAGGCCGGTGCCTGAGATGGCAAGGACGATGAGCCGCCCCCCCTTCTCGATGCGCGCACGCCTGCTGTGGCTGCTGCTCGCCGCGGTCGTGCTGGCCGCGATCGCTCAGGCGATCGTCGCCTACAGCACCGCACATGTCCAGGCCAACGGCATCTTCGACTATCACATGCAGCAGATGGCCATGTCGCTGCGCAGCGGCGTCGCGGCCAGTGCGCCGGCGTCGGAAGGAGACATCGCCGAAGCAGGGCGTCGCACGGACTTCGTCGTCCAGGTGTGGACGTCGGACGGCCTGCTCAAGTACCAGTCCTCGAACGTGACGCAATTGCCCGAGCGCAGCGAACTCGGCTTTTCGGATGTCAACTCCGATGGCGTCTCCTACCGCGTCTTCTCGCTGCGTTCCCCTTCGCAGGTCGTCCAGGTCGCGCAGGACATGCGGGCGCGCGACGCGATGGCGCGCACGCTCGCGTGGCGGACGATGACGCCCATCCTGGCAATGGCGCCGCTGCTGATGCTGATCGTCTGGGGCGTCGTCAGCACGTCGCTGGCGCCGGTGGCGCGGGTTCGACAACAACTGGCCACGCGCCAGCCCGACGAGCTCGACGAAGTCAGCGAGGATGGCCTGCCAGAGGAGGTGCGGCCACTGATCCACGAACTCAACCTGCTGTTCGGCCGGGTGCGGCAGAGCTTCGAGGCGCAGAACCGATTCGTCGCCGACGCCGCCCACGAGCTGCGCTCGCCGCTCGCCGCGTTGCGGCTGCAGCTCACGAGCCTGGAGCGCGCCGACGACCCGGCGAGCCGTCGCCAGGCCACGACACGGCTCTCCGCCGGCATCGAACGGGCGACGCGCCTCGTCGAGCAGTTGCTGGCGATGGCGCGCCAGCAGGCGCTGTCGGCCAGGGGCGCGCCCGCGAGCGAGTTCCATTTGCTGGAGGTCGTGCGTGGCGCAATCATCGATGCTGCCGCCGCCGCCCGCGCGCGCCGCATCGACCTGGGGCTGAGTCGATCGGACGACGTGCTCGTCACCGGAAGTCCCGACGCCATCCGCACCCTCGTCGGCAACCTGATCGACAACGCCGTCAAGTACACGCCCGAGGGCGGCTCGGTCGACGCCGAGGTCCGCGTCGATGGCGCTCGCGGCGTCCTCAGCGTCGAAGACAGCGGGCCCGGCATTCCCGAGTCGGAACGCGAACGCGTGCTCGATCGCTTTCACCGGCTCGCCGGCGACGAGACGGTGGGCAGCGGACTGGGGCTGGCCATCGTCAAGGCGATCGCCGATGCGCACGGCGCAGCGCTGACGCTAGCCCGCTCCGAGCGCCTGGGCGGTCTTCGTGTCGTGGTCACTTTTCCAGCGAACGAGCAACGCCCGCCTCCGTAGCCATCGTGGGTCGATGCCCGGTCGCTTAAGCCTGGTCTAACCCGCGATCCCGACCATGGCTCCAGACACATCCCGTGTCGAAGGAGTCGATGATGAAGACAGCGTCCGCACCGAATGGCCTCGATTTGAACGCGCGCAGCGCGTACATCCGGGGCGAGGCGACGCTCGCCGTCGTCAGCATCGGGAGCTTCGACGAGGTCGCCGCGAACCTGGAGGCTGCGATCGAAGGCAGCGGCCTCGAGATCGTGCATGTCCACGAAGTCGATCGCCTGTTGGAGCAGCGCGGCCGGTCGCCCGGGTTCAGGTGTCGGACCTACGAGGTCTGGAGCGCCGCGCTGGCCAGCGACCTCCTCGAGTACGACGCCGACCTTGGCCACGTGCTGCCGTGCCGCATCACGCTGCACGACCAGGGCGGCGTGACGACCGTCGTCGCGCCCCTGCCGAGGCAGGTGATGGCCGAGTTCTCGCACGCGACGCAGGTCGGCCGGATCTCCAGGCGACTCGAGGAGAAGCTGCAGCCGCTGATGCGCGCGCTCTGCTGATGCGCGATCAGATTTAAGGATCGTCTAAGCGTCTGCTTCCAGAGTGAATCGTCGATCGACGCGATGGCGTCACCACCTCATCAAGGAATTGCCATGAACACCCGACCCAGAAATCCCGCTCGTCCGGCCTTGGCCGCACTGGTCGCCGCGGCGCTGGTGGCCACCGGTGCCGCGCTCGTCTACGGACCGGCCGCGCATGCGGCCAGCGTCGCTTCGTCGACAAGTGCGACCAACGTCATCACCATGCCCGATTTCTCCGTCATCGCGCAGCAGCAGGGCGCGGCGGTCGTCAACGTCAGCGTCAGCGGAAATTCCGCGGCGATGGCGGAGGGCGATGACGAGGGCAACGAATTTCCCGGGATGCCGACGCGCCCGATGCGCGCGCAAGGCTCGGGCTTCATCATCAGCCCCGACGGCCTCATCCTGACCAATGCGCACGTCGTGCACGGCGCCACCGACGTCACGGTGAAGCTGATCGACCGCCGCGAGTTCCAGGCCAAGGTGCTCGGCTCCGACCCCAAGACCGACATCGCCGTCCTGAAGATCGATGCGAAGAACCTGCCCGTGCTCAAGATGGGCAAGGCGGCCGACCTGAAGGTGGGCGAGTGGGTGATGGCCATCGGCTCGCCGTTCGGATTCGAGAACAGCGTGACCGCGGGCGTCGTGAGCGCCAAGGGCCGCTCGCTGCCGGGCGATTCGGGCGTTCAGTTCATCCAGACGGATGCCGCAGTCAATCCGGGCAATTCGGGCGGCCCGCTGCTCGATGCGCGCGGCGAGGTTGTCGGCATCAACTCGCAGATCTACAGCCGCAGCGGCGGCTTCCAGGGCCTGTCGTTCGCCATCCCGATCGATCTCGCGACGCAGGTCAAGGACCAGATCGTCGCGACCGGCCATGCCACGCACGCGCGGCTCGGCGTCGCGATCCAGGACGTCGACCAGGGCCTGGCCGATTCGTTCAAGCTGGAGACGCCTGCAGGCGCGCTCGTCTCGAACGTCGAGCAGGGCAGCCCCGCGGCTGCCGCGGGCCTCGTGTCGGGCGACGTGATCCGCAAGGTCGATGGCCACGCCATCGTCGCCGCCAGCGACCTGTCGGCACTCGTCGGCCAGTCGCGACCCGGGACGACGGTATCCCTCGACGTCTGGCACCAGGGCCGGGCGGAAGAACTGCACGCCAGGCTGGCGGACGCGAAGGACACCCAACTCGCCTCGAACGACCAGTCGGCCTCCAAGGGCAAGTTGGGCCTCGCGTTGCGTCCGCTGGATCCGGACGAGAAGCTCGCGGCCGGCGTCGACCACGGGCTGCTGGTGCAGAACGTCGCAGGCGCCGCGGCGCGCGCCGGCGTCGAGGCGAACGACGTGCTGGTGGCCGTGGACAGCGTGCCGGTCAAGAGCATCGAACAGGTCAAGAAGATCGTGGACGAGTCGAAGAAGGCCGTCGCGCTGCTGATCCGCCGCGACGGCACCACGATCTTCATTCCGGTGCACTTCGGATAGCCGGATAAGCGAACCGTCTTCCAGTGCTCGAGCGGCGCACTGCTTCGATTCGCTGCTCACAACTCCTCAAGGGGAAAGAAATGAGACTCACGTTCAACACCCTGATGCGCGCCGGCCTGTTTGGCGCATTGGCAACCGGATCCGCCTTGGCGCTGGCGGCCGCGCCGCTGCCGCCCGTCCACAACGATGGGGGTGTCGCTTACCTGAGCGGCGGCATCGGCCAAGGCGAGGCGCAGGCCATCGAGGGTTCCGAAAGGAGCTGGCCACTGACACTCGAGTTCGCGCAGCGAGACCACGGTCATGGGGACTTCGTCGCGAATGTCGCGGTCGTGGTTCGCGACGCCCACGGGAACACGTCGCTGCATGCGACCTCCGACGGCCCCTTCCTGCTGGCCCGGCTGGCGCCCGGACGCTACAAGGTCGACGCCACGCTCGACGGAAAGACGCTGCATGAGAAGGTCGCGGTCCATTCCGGCGCTCCAACCAAGGCGATCTTCGTCTGGCCGGCAGGCACGGATCACGACAACAGCTGAGGCTCGAGTCCGGCTGTGCGAGACATGGCAGGCGCCTCATCCCGGGGAAGTCCCGCATGTTGTCGTCGGCCTGCAAGATCCAACGGCGCAACTCGGCGGCCCGAATGACAGATATCCTAACCACTAACTTGCAATGGAGACGTCCAAAAAAAGAAAATCAGGAACTTTTCTGATTGCGGTTTTGGTACCTTGCACCGCCACATTGGGAAATCGGGCGGCGACACGCATCGGCTACCTCTTGCCGAGCAAGGGCGATCGACCGATCTTGCTCGACTCGCTCTTCAGCTTCGTCGCTTGGACGGGTCGTCGAAGGCGGCGCCGGGCGTCCAGCCTGCGGCGGAATGCGTCCGTTCATCGCGCAGGCCACGAACTCCCTCGGCCCAGGCCAGCAGCATGCGCCTGCCGATGTCGTCGAAGCCGTCGTGCAGGGTCATCGCCTCGCGCACGGCGAGCTCCACGTCCGCGACGGCGTCGCTGATGGACTCGACGATCGCCAACGGCTCCCTGGGCTGGATGCCGAAGTTGGCCGCGATGAACTTCTGCAGGTTCTTGCCGGGCGCCCACGTCTTCTTGCCCATGAACCCGATGCCTGGCGGGTTGTGCTGGAGGCCCGCGTAGGCCTGCGTCGTGAGCATGTCGTAGGCGGGCGCGAGGTGCACGTCCGCGCGTGAGGTGTAGAGCAGGGCGACGTTCTTGGCGTGGCAATCGGCGTTTCGCAGAGCGTAGGTCAGGAGCAGCAGCGTTGCGAGCTGGCGGAACGTCTCGAGACGACGCTCTCCCGGCACGTGGTCGCGTACGGCCTTCGCGATGCGTTCCCAGGTCGTGTCAACGGGAGGCAAGATGGGCAAACAGCCAGACATCCAGGTCTTGTCGCATCCAGCGGCAGAGTGGCCGCGCTCCAATGCCACCATGTTCTTCGCATCGGGTGCGGCCTCGGTGGAGGAGCTTTTGGAGCAGCTGTCGCGAGGCGCGCGCGTACTCGGTGGCACCGTTGTCGAGACGACGCGTCATCGTGACTGGTTCGTCGTCGCCGCCCAGGTCGACTGGTTTGTAAACGGTCGCCATCAGGTTTCCGAGGGCCTTCTCTTCAAGCGGCCCGAGGCGTTTCCCGAGCTTGGTCAGAACTGCACCCGCCCGGAGTTCGTCGTCGCAGCATTCGCAGAGGAGGTCATTGTTGCCAGCCCCCGATGGCGCGTACTTGCTCAGCGGGCTCGTCCCTCCGGACGAGTGCGACCGCGTACTGACCGCAGCGACACCCGATTTCAGGCGACTCGTTGCTTTCAAGAGTCTCCATGCAAGCGTTGCCGGCGCGGCGCCGAGTTTGCAGTGATGGACAGCACCCGGCCGAGGCTGTGTGAAAACGCATCGACAAGCTAACTACTATCTTAGTCACAGAGTCAGAACGCGGATAGCGCGGCGATCGCAGCCTTGGGAAGGGTAAAGCGGCCCCCGAATTTGTGCGCGGGACGCGTTTTCACACAGCCTCGGCCAGAACCAGACATTGGCGAACGGCCGCTGTTAGGCAGTCAGGTTTGGCAGCGGCCGACGCGGCCTCTATGATGAGTCGCTATGCGTATCAATCATTTTCTTCGCGCGTGCGTGACGTTGCTGTGCGTAACTTTCTCATCCCTCTCGCATGCGGAGGACGCCGCGGCCTCTTTCCAGCGTTGCAATTCGGAGAGCTTCAGAGCGCTCAACATGAGCCGCAACTACTTGTTGCTGACCAAGCGGGAAAAGTCGGCTGTATTGCGCTACATCCCACCTGATGACACCGTTGGACAATCACTTGCCGACGAACTCTTCACCGGTGTCGACGCCGGGAAGATTGTGGGCTACCCGGACTTTGCGGCTGACCATCTTCTCGCATGCGCTGGGCCTGAACGGTTGGGAGGGAATTCACGTCGGGATGCGCTGCGCGCCTGCTTCGCACAGTCCGACAATTCGTTCTTCCTCATGGCGTTCAAGAGCCAGGGCATGGATCGGACAACCGCCTTGGAAAAGTTGGAGTCCATGTTCAAGGATCAGCAACTCTACCCTTTGGCTGTTATCGAATTTTCCGCCGACAGGGTTTGGGAAAGTGCCGACGGCAGCGCGGACTCCCTTATGAAGAAGTTCTTTTGGAACTGTGCATTCCCCAGACACTAACCGAGATCGGCGACGAACGACGCAAACCGGCCAGGTGCGGTCTCTCAAGGGTGTCGGCTATGTGGCAAGATGAACCGTTGAGCAACCCGTTGATGTCTATGTCCAAGCAAACGCCCTGGTATTTACTGTCCTTGGTGGCCATCCTGTCGGGCTCGGCGGCCCGCCTTCTGTCGTAAGGCGATCCGGTCAAGGTAGGAATCGCGATCGCGCTGCTCATTGGTTCTGCCATGATTCTGGTCGGGTGCGTTCTTGACTTCGTCAGGCGCCGCAAGCCTTAGCACCGCGCAGCCGACGCAGATCGGCCAATACCAGCCGGTTACACATGTCGGCTTCGGAGCAGTCCGATTGCGCTCATAGAAGTGACGGTGCCGGCCGCGACGAGCTGATCGCGAGCAGCAGCTTCGCGGCGGCGTACATGCGCTTCGGCGTCTGCGTTGATGGCTCCGACTCGGATCAAGCGCCCTGGATTCGAACCGTATTCGCCGCGCTGGCCAAGTCTTGGCCAGCGCGGTTGAGCGAAGTCCGGCTTCAGACGGAGACGACGGCGTCGCAAGGTTGCGTCAACGAGCTGCGACATGCTCCAGGAGGTGGTCGTCGGCTTCGATCGAGCCTGCAATGCGCAGCCACAAGCGTTCCGATCCTTCGGGCCTGAATGCCCCGAGATGCCCGATACACGCCATGCCGACCTCTTGGGGGGCCAGGCGGACCAGATTCGTGGGTGCGTGCCTGAAGGCCGCCAGCAGCTTGCGCGTACAGGTCTCTGTCATCGCCTCGTCGTCGGTAAAGCTGAACGCGACCACGGGAAATCGCGCCGCTTCAAGACTCGCGCAGACCAAGTCCGGTTCTGCACCCCAGGCAAATTCCGGGTGCCTGCACCAGAGAGTCCACTGCCGCATGACGGCCGCCGGCAGATCGCCGACCATCCTCAGGCGCCGACCCGGAAAGTACCCGAAGAGCGGAGTCAGCAACGGCCCAGCCAGGTGAAGCATCAGCGGCGCTACACGACGCGACGGTGCCGCCCAATCGCGCCAGTACCCGGCGCCCGAGCCGACGCCGATGGCACGAGAGATCCTCGCCTGGGTTGCCGCATCGGTCATGTCAGCGTGGTGCAGGCCCAGGCTGTGTCCCACGACGGTGACAGGATGCCCGCCGTTGAAGGCGACCAGGTGTCCAACTGCCGCACCGAAGTCACTGCGCGACCAAGTCAGCAAGTCAGCCTCCAGCCCGCGCAGGTCGAAGGTGAGTACCGCGTGGCCGCGTGCCGCAAGCCAGGCCGCGAACGGTGCGTAGTGGCGCTGGGCGACGCCGAGAGCCCCGGCGATGAGCACCGCCGGACGGCGCGCTTGGTCCGGCTCGAACAGTGTCCCCACCAGTGGCGTGCCATCGGCCGCATGGAAGGTCAAGTGTGTTGGCGCCCTGAGCGCGCTCGACTCAGTGTGCCGCATGATCGCCGTCTCCGAGGAACCCCTCCGCGCGCAGCACCACGCGGATCGCCTGGGCGATGGCCTCGGGAGCCTCGTAGGTCGGATGGGCGCGGAACACGGCGGCAACGTCGCCCATGCGCACCAGGGCGTCGAACTGGCGTTCGGCCTCGGCGCGCTCTTGTCGGTGAATAGCGATCAGCGAGGGAGGTCTTCCCGTCAATGTGGCCTGTACCTGTGCATGCGCAGGCAGCTGCAACTCGCACTGGCAGGCAGCGGCGCGATTGACCTGGCCGCACGTGCCAATGGCGAAGGTGTCCAGGCGTGCGCGCACCCGCGCCAGCCTCTGGCGGTAGGCGTCGGGTGTGATTCCCAGGACCTCGGCTGCGGCGGGCGATGCGAGGCCAAAGACAACGTCCAGCACATAGACCAGGCGTTGTTCGCGATCCAACGCCATCAACATGTTCTGCGTGCAGCCCAGCGCAACCTGGCGGGCGGCCAGCTTGTCTTCCGGACTCAGGCTTCGAACGCTTCCCAGTGGGTCGCCCAGCGAAGCCGTGAACGCCAATCCCTGCTGTAGTCGTTCGCCGATGGCCTCCAGGGAGACCTCCGGCGATTCGCGATTGCGTGTCGAAGCGGTCAACAGATGGTTGCGCGCGATCTGGAAGACCCAAGTCGTGAACGCCGCCTGCCGTCGAAAGCCGCTCAGGTGGGTGACCACCTTGAGCAGGATCTCCTGGGTGGCATCGGCCGCATCGTCGCGGTTGCCCAGCATGCGCACGGCCATATTGAAGACGCCTGGCTGGACGGCCAGCAGTATGGCATCCACCGCGGCCAGGTTCCCCTCGACGGCGAGATCGATGACGTCTTGTCCCGGGTCGGAGATCTTCATTGCGCAGCTCCCATCAGCGCTTGTGCGGCGACGCGGTTCGCGACATTCTCGGTCGGCAGCAGGATTGGCGTATCAAACCACTCGATCTTGGCGTCCTGACCGTAGGTCTTGACGACGCGCGCACGCCAAGTCTCGTCGAACCAGGCCCGGGCGCTTGCTTCGTCCTTCCAGAGGTAGACACCACCGAAGGTGCCGTTCGTGGAGATGATGAAGTGCTTTCGAAGCAGCCCCGGCACCTTCTGGTACGTGGGCACCGCTGCTGTGAATTCCGCGGAGAGCCGATCGCGGCTCACACCGGCCGGGATCGGGATCTCCACCAGGGTGCCCACCGCCTTGCTCTTGCTGTCGCCCGGCGTGCCGCCGATGGTGTTGTCCACGGATACCGGCGCATCGAACATGCGCACGCGGGCCTCGGCGCCACGCTCCTTGCGCACGCGATCGAACCAGGCCGGGTTGAACCAGGCTTCGGCACTGACCCGATCGCGCCAGAAGTAGATGCCACCGAAGTCGCTGCTGTCACGCTCGAACGAGAACGCCTTGAATACCAGTCCGGGCAGTTTCGCGTACTCGGGGGTGGTGTCGCGCATCTTGCCGACCACGACTGAGCGGGGTGCGTACCAGGGCTTTGGAACGCGTACGATCACCACGACCGGAACGGGGCCGGCAGCCTGGCTTGCATTCGCTGCAGGCGAGACGTCTGCCCCAGCGGTGCTGATGCCCCCGGCCAAGGCAATTGCGGTGGTACCTTCTGCAATGATGGGCGAAAAAGTCTTCATGTCAACCTCGGCTTGGAAGTTACACACACCGAAACTGGTGCGCTCATCTTCTTTAGACAACCGTGGGTCGTAGGCTGTGACAGTGCCCATGAAAGAAATTTATTCCTCGACCAACCGACAGAGGCGGCAACAGCGATGACCTGCCGTCACCGCGCTACATCTCGACGCTACCGGCCCCAGGTGCCGGGCCGCCGGCGTCGACGGACAGGTACGCTTCTGGACAGCGGTCAATCGTCCTCGATCGGACACCGGTGACGTCTCGTTAGGCCTGGTCAGTGGGCTCCTGAGGCTCTTGTCGGCCACTACCGGTCGGTCGCGACCGACGGCTATGAGGTAGGCTATCCGACATGAAACGTATCGCTGCTGCCATCGTTTTCGCCCTCGCCCTCACTGGAGCCCACGCAGGCGCATGGGGCGACGGTAGCTTTGAGAACGACGACGCGATGGATTGGGTCGGCGACTGTGTACAAGCGGCTTCGCCTGGCGTGGTCAAGGCCGCTTTTGATCGCGTCCTGGAGGAGGACGTCGTCGAGGCACCAGACGCCTCAGCCGCAATCGCCGCCGCAGAAGTCGTCGCTGCCTCGCTGGGCAAGCCGAGTCCTGCACTGCCGGAAAATCTGAAGGCTTGGCTCGCCGGTCAGCCGCGAACACAGATCGGCGCGCAAGGCGCGCTCGCCGAGCGCGCACTCACAAAGATTGAAGACGCTCGGCATTCCGGGCTGCGACAGCTGTGGTCCGAGGGAAAGACCAATCAATGGCTCGCCAAAGTCCAGGCGCTTCAGTCGCGAATTGGCAGCAAATAGGCTACCCCGCCCAACAGCTGACATTTGATGACGGCGCCTTTGGAGGAACGCAGATGAGAGACTTTTTGTACCGCTTTCTTGTCGCCGCCATGCTAACGACGATAAGCCAAGTTGCCGACGCCGCAAGCGGAAAATTCGTGCCTTCAATGAAGCAGATTGCGACGCTTGAGAGGAACATCGTCCTTCCAGAAGGCGCGGGGCACCTGCGCGACTACGCTCGGTTTTATGCTGGGCTGGTGCTGGACGGCAAGCAAGTGATCTTCGTTTTGCTTCGCTCCGATCTCTCAAAGCGAGGGATGGAAGTTGTCGACGCCGATCATCTGCCGGTGGTCTTCGACGGGGGCTGTTCCGTCGTTCATGCGGTGTATGAGATCGAATCAGGTTCGTTCAAAAAGATCGGTTGCAATGGCGTTGCTTAGCATCCGTAGCTTCTGGCGCCGAGGACACGGTTCGGCCACAACCCGTCGGTCGCGAACGGCAGCTATAGGGAACTCACCCCAAGCAAGGGTCGGCCATTCAACCCGCAGGGCCGTTACGATTTCACTCCAACTTCACGAGCCGAAGAGGTGAAGCCGATGAAATACGACATCGAAAAAATTGACGAGGCCATTCTGGCGCTCCTGGGTGCTCTTGAATTTGACAATGGCCGCGTTTGGAAGCGTCTGAACTTTGACGCGATGGATCGTCTCCATGCAAACGGACTCATCGGCGAGCCAAGGGGCCGCGCGGAATCCGTGTACCGGACCGAGACGGGGTTGCAGCGCGCCAAGGTGCTTGCTTCGAGGTATTTCGCCAGTTAACCCGACTAGTTGATCGGCTACAAACGGCCACAACCACACGTTCGCGACGGGCTGCTATCCGGTAGTGCAGGCTGGCTATCAGGCGGCGAGTTCAAAACGTGATGTCGATGTCGTCGCCGTCGATCTGGGCGCCGTACGTGCCATCGGCGAAGTTGTAGTGTTGGACGACTTCCAGGGCGCGGATCATCGACGTTAGCTTCTCGTATGCCGCGAGCACGCCGTTCGCCGGCGTCCTCCAAATGTCGACGCAGCCGATGATCCAGACCTTGTCGTACTGGTTCCCCAAGACCTCGTAGATCAGACGAGTAGCGGCATTCTGGTTGAACTTGGTGCCGTCAGGCGCGTTCAGCACGAGATGGGCGCCGGTGAGCAGGCCGCCCTTCTTGGCAATCACGCCGATGCACGACGTGAAGGCCGTGAACTTGATAGCGGCCGCCGTGGCGTACCCCCGCTCCGCGATCGCCATGGCGTCGGCCGCCTGCGTGAACTGGTAGGTCATGATCGATGCTTCGTCCGAAGGCGCCGAGAAAGCGATGCGACATGTGTGGTCGGCGGATCGCGCCATTCCCGGGTCGAAGGCGCCGCTGCCCGGCCCGCGAATCTAGGTTAGCAGGGGGCGCCTCGCCGCGCGAGGCTCAGGGTAGGGATGTTCAGGCAGCCCACGGCGCTCACTTCGTTGACACCGATGTTCCAGTCCGACGCTAGGTTTCCTGTCGCCCATCTTTGGCCCGTCCGAAGTAGGCGAAGGAGCCGCGCGTTGCTGCCCTACGGCCGCCCACGAGGGGCGGGCTCGCTGCGCACGACGGTTGGCTGACGTGCCATGATCGGTGTCGAGCTAACCTTCAGCGTTGGCGTCGGTCTCCCGAGGCTCTTGTCGGCCAGGAGCCGTCGGTCGCCGAGGACTACTCTTGGCCGACCGACCTGCTCAGCGTTCAGCGCAGGTTCTGCTGGATCAGGTAGGACAACCGGGCCCCCGCCAACGCGACGCGCAGCTTCGCGTCTGCTTTCGCCGTGCTGAGGTAGCTGCTCGACAATTTGTGCGTACCGGTTGTCTTGTTGCCGATGCTCGCATAGGCGTCCTTCTCGGCCATCTGCAGGCTCTCTGCCGCCCACACGTCGTCGGTCGCGTGCACTGCGGAGCCCGTCGGGATCGTCAGTGTCGCCGCATAGGACATCGCCGTGGTCGCACTCGTGCTCGTACCGAGGATGTCGTCCCAGACGGCATGCAACTCGCTCGGGCAATCCGCGGAAGCCGCACAGGAGACATCGACCAGGTTGCCGCCTTCGTCGCCCGTTGGCGCGTCTGCCGTGAAACGCGTGGTGGCATGGAGCGGTTGATGGATATCACCGACCAGGTGGATCAACCAGCTCAGGTCATACGACTTGAGCGCATCGGTGGCGGTCGCCGAGGCAATGGTCTTCGTGAACAGCGTGATCCGATCCTCCGCATTGGGGGTAGGCGTGGAGAGCACCGGCGTTCCATCGGGCGAGAAGCCATCGTCGATGAAGTGCCAGTACTTGTGCATCGCAGTGTCATTCGGTGCGTAGCCCAGGTTGTAGCTCGCCACGGGCTCCACGCCCGTGTCGCCGTCGTTCGTGCCATCCGCGTAATAGCCACTCCCTGATTCCTTGATGTCGTCGGCCCAATGCGCGGCCTGGACGAAGGCGACCTCTTCCTGCGAGCTCTTGGCAACGCCCGAAATCCACTTCGAGTAGTTCGGATTGAGCTTGAGCAGGGCGTTGATCCGCGTGAGCAGTTGCGGCGCGTTCGCCTCAAGGTCGCGATAGGCGATATCGGCGACCACCATGTGGCCGAAGCCATTCCAGGCAAACGACGGGGCCGCCGCCACAGAGAGCGCCAACGCGATCAGCGTGTGAGAAGTCTTGGGCATGTGATCTCCGAATCCGATAGGGTTTTTTGATGTCGACGAGGCGGTGGGAGGTACTTCATGGGGTATCCGCTCCTTGTCGCATCACATCCTAGGAATCGAGAAAGGCAGTCGAGTGACGGCCACCTGTCGCCGACCTGATCTGGCGATCACGCTTTGCTAGTCGGTACTCGGTCGGCGTGCAGCGGCATCAGACACTGACCGGCAGGCAATCGCCTGTTTTGGGTATTCGTCACTCTGCGAGGAAGGACTGGAGAAAACGGTGCGATCAGCGATTGAATGGCACTAACGGCTCATTGCAATGCCGCCAGTGTGCGGCGATCATCCCGCGTCCCGACACTCACCGTCTCGCGTGCCAGACACGAAAACCCGGAGATATCGATGAAGCTGCCACTCGTCCGTTCGCTTGTCGCGCTAGCCGCGATGGTCTTCGCATTTTCGAGCCGTGCCGAGACCGAGGCCACCAGCGTCCCGCAGGCGACCGCGCCGTCCGCGATCAAGGTCGTCTTCGTCATCGCAATGGAGAACCACGACGCCAAGGAGATCTACGGCGATGTCACGGACGCGCCGTACATCAACAACACGTTGCTGCCTGCATACGCCCATTCCAGCAACTTCAACGACGACCTGGCGCTGTCCGTCCCGAGCGAGCCACACTACATCTGGATGGAGGCCGGGACCAACAAGTTCAGCGACCACACGTTCAGTACGGATAGCGACGCCTCGAAGTCGAACAGCACGTCGAGCACAGCACACCTGGCGACGCAGATCGACAACGCCACCACCGGCATCAGCTGGAAGTCCTACCAGGAGGGCATCACCAGCACCACCGGTAGCTGCCCGATCACTTCGTCGGGCCAATACGCCGCGAAGCACGACCCGTTCGTGTTCTTCCAAGACATCTCCGGCAAGACCCCGTCCAAGACCAACAGCGTCTGCGCAAGCCATCACAAGGACCTGAGCCAACTCGCCGCCGACCTCGACAACCACGCGGTCGCCACCTACAACTTCATCACGCCGGACCTGTGTCACGACATGCACGGCAACAGCGGATGTCCGTCCAACACGATCGCATCCGGCGACCAGTGGCTGGCGGCCAACCTGCCGGCGATCATCAACTACGTCAACGCCAACAACGGCGTGATCTTCGTGACGTGGGACGAGGGCGACCAGACGACCCAGATGCCGTTCATCGCCATTGGCCCGCACGTCAAGGCGGGCTACACGAGCAGTGCGTCGCTCAATCATAGCTCGCTGCTCAAGTCCGTGGAGCGGATCCTGCAGGTGCCTATCCTGTCGACGGTCACCAGCGCTAGCGACCTGACCGACCTGTTTGTGAGCGGCTATTTCCCCTGAACCCCGATCCAGCGAGCCGCGCCGGCGAGTCTGCTGGCGTGGAGCGCGGCGCGAGCATCCGTCATGTTGCCTTCCTTTCACCGATCCGTCGGGGTCATGAGTGCCTGCGCACTGCTGCTGGTGCCGGTGTCACCGCAAGCATGCGGCGGCAACGAGATGGCCCCCACCGGCACGGAACGCTTCCAGCCGATGATGTATGGCGACTATCCCAAGCTCCCGCAACTGTCGGAACTTGGGCGAGCGCTGTTCAGCGATCCGTCGCTGTCGGCGTCCGGCCGCATGTCCTGTGCCTCTTGCCACGATCCGGCGCATGCCTATGGCCCACCCAACGGGCTGCCGACCCAGCCCGGTGGGCCGTCGATGAACAGGATGGGCTTTCGGAACACGCCTTCGCTGACCTATCTGCACGCCCCGTTGCCGTTCACCGAGCATTTCTTGGAGAGCCAGGTCACCATCGGTCAGGATGACGAAGGCCCGACCGGCGGCCGCACCTGGGACGGTCGCGTCGACGGCGGTGCGCAGCAGGCGATGATGCCGCTGATCGATCCGAACGAGATGGCCAACGCCGATCTGCGAGAGGTGGGCGAGCGCGTCCGGCGGAGCCCTGAGGCCGCGCTGTTCAGGACGATCGTCAGCGCACCGGGAAGGGACGTGTTCGACGATACTCAGGCCGCCGGCGAATGGGCGGCGGTCGCGCTGGCCACGTTCGAGCAGTCGCGCAACGACTTCCATCCGTTCACGTCCAAGTTCGACTTCTGGCTTATTGGCGAGGTCGATCTGACGCCGCAGGAAGAACGTGGCTTCGACCTGTTCAACAATCCACAAAAGGGCAATTGCGCGAGCTGCCACCCCGACGGCCACAAGAGTGCCGCGGCTCGCCCGCCGCTTTTTACGGACTTCGGCTACTCGACCATCGGCGTCCCACGCAACCGTACGCTCGATGCGAACCGCGACCCGAACTTCCACGATCTGGGCCTGTGCGGTCCGCTCCGCATGGACCTCGCCAACCGTGCAGAGTATTGCGGCGCCTTCCGCACACCGTCGCTGCGCAACGTCGCGCTGCGTCAAGCTTTCTTCCACAACGGGGCTATCCACTCCCTGCGGGACGCGGTGGCGTTCTATGCCCGGCGCGATACCGATCCGGCCGAGTGGTACCCCCGCGGCAAGGACGGCGAGGTCAAAGTCTTCGACGACTTGCCCAAGGCGTACTGGGTCAACATCGAGCGTGGCGTTCCCTTCGAGCCGCTGCGCGATGGGCGGCCGAGGCTGAATGACGCTGACGTCGATGCGATAGTCGCGTTCCTACGTACCCTGACGGACGGCTACGTCATTCCGGGGCACGAGCCACCGGCCTGAGTACGACGGGTCGAGGGGAGCAGCACTGCGCTCGCATGATCTTGCTATTGCGGGAATGCCACGACGTCGCCTTGCGCCGGCAACCGCGTCCTCTCCGCATCCAGCAAAGGCGCTCGCTGTGCAGCGTCCGGCACGCGCGCGGCCATCACTTCTTCCTGTATCGAATGTGCCTGCTATAGCGCCACGATGGCCTGCTGCACGTGCGCGGGCAGGCCGTCGAGCAGCAATTGGCCGAGGTAGTCGCGCCGCGCTGGGTCCCGGTCGCCGGAGAGCGAGCGCCACTCCAGATAAATCTTCTGGAAGGCGATGTGCTCCGCCATGCGTGCCGCTTCCTCGCCGGGCTGAGAGGCCGCCGCAGCGCGGGCGTGGACGACGTCCCATTCGCGCGTCGTCAACGTCGCCGGCTTCTCTCTCAACGGCACGAATGGCATTGATGCCATCCCCGCTCGCAGTGGCGGTGACGAATCGAAGGCCGGCGCAGACGAAGCTGACTCCGAGGTGACGATCGCGGGCGCGATGAGCGGCGCTGGTATCGACGTCGCACGAGACGCCCAGGCCTCGTACCACCACAGGCCGGCGCATGCGAGAAGAGCGACTGCACCGGCGATCCACCGTGAGCGGCTATTCCATCGATGGATGGTCCTGATCGACGGGCTCACTGGAAGCAAGTCGGTGGTGTCATGAAGTGGGGCATTGTCGGCAACTATGAGGACGTATCGACCTCGATGGCTTGAAGCGGCCAGTTGCCGTCGTTCGTCGGTGTCTGCGATGCGGACGGTTGTCTGAGGCGTGGATCGAGGACTGGGCGGTGCAGAGCTGTTTTGCCGCGCTGTCGGGGAGTCCGCGCCGCGCCCGACCGACCACGCCCGACCCGCCGCCGCGCCGCACCGATCCGCCACGAAGGCGGCCGGGCTGCCAGCGGAAGGCGTTGCTGGAGTCCTGGACTGGCGAGGACATGGTGCGCACGCGCCGCGCGATCCGCGCAGCAACGGTTTGCCCGATGCGCCGTTTGCGCTTATGGTGGCTGGGATGCGGCAAATCGCCTGCAGCGATTGAAAGGGCAGTGACGATGGGACGCTCGCTCGCCACAGTTGTTCTTTGCCTGGGCGCCTGGTCGGTCGCTTCGAGCAGCGAGCCCGCGCCCGCGCCGCCGCCCGACGCCGCGGCCTCAGCGGTCCGATCGCCCGCCGACATGCCGTTCTGGGCCTACGGCATCACCACGCGGCCGCAGCCCGGCGACACCGCCCGGGAACTGCCGTGGGGCAGGCTGTTCGATCCGGACGTCGACCACGCGCAACAACTGCGGCCGACGCTGCACCTAGCCGGCAGCCCACGCACCTACGCCCCGATCGAGCTGCGCGACTGGGCCAATGCCCCCGACTGGTTTCCCGACGAGCATCCGCCGATGCCCGAGGTGGTGCAGCATGGCGTGGCGGCACTCGGCGAGAAGCGGCGAGCCTGCGCCATCTGCCATCGCGTCAACGGCGGCGGGCGACCGGACAACGCGCCGGTGGCCGGACTGCCGGTGGATTATTTCCTACGCCAGCTCGACGACTTCCGCAGGGGTCGCCGGCATTCCAGCGATCCGCGCAAGCCCAACGTGCGGATCATGCAGGAGATCGCCCAGGCCATCACGCCCGATGAGGCGCGCGAGGCCGCCGAGTACTACGCCGGCCGGTCCGGCGCGCCGCGGCTGCACGTGGTGGAAAGCGACCGCGCGCCGCCTGTGTCCCCGCCTCCGAACGGTGTACCTGCTGAGCCTAAAACAGCAAGTGCTCGTTCACCCGTACGACGATCGCGGCATGGATGTGGTCGGAAGCAATCACGAGCTGCTCGCCAGGCTCTACGCGCGCTTCGGAAGCTACCTTCTCGACTACGATCGCAAAATCATGGAGGCCACCTTCGAGGCCTGAGAGTGGGACGGCTCTGCGTGTCGGCACGCGGCCCAGGCTGTGTGAGAACGGCTCTTTCGATGCTTCACCGGCCAGCGTTGGCGTCATTCTCGCGCCGATTTTCGATTCACAGTGGTCCCAGATCACTCGGCGGCGTCTATTGACCCCCTAACGAGACCCAAAGGGCCATTTTTGGCGGTAAAAAGGGGCTCACGCCCCCATCGAACTGACCGCCGTCAGCGTTTTTGGCAATGCCCAGGATGTTGATCACACGCTTCAAGTTATATGCAAGCACGT
>CAIMXF010000162.1 GCA_903845345.1 uncultured beta proteobacterium | reverse complement strand
TCGACGGTCAGCACGACGTGGCCGTACTGGCCCTTGCCGCCCGACTGGCGAACGAACTTGCCTTCGACGTCCTTCTGCAGCTTGCGAATCGTTTCGCGGTAGGCCACTTGCGGCTTGCCGACGTTGGCCTCGACACCGAATTCGCGCTTCATGCGGTCGACGATGATTTCCAGGTGGAGCTCGCCCATCCCGGAAATGATGGTCTGGCCCGATTCCTCGTCGGTGCGCAAGCGGAACGACGGATCTTCCGCGGCCAGGCGACCGAGGGCCAGGCCCATGCGCTCCTGGTCGGCCTTGGTCTTGGGCTCGACAGCCTGCGAGATCACCGGCTCCGGGAACACCATGCGCTCGAGCGTGACGATCGACTCGGGATCGCACAGCGTCTCGCCGGTCGTGACGTCCTTCAGGCCGACGCAGGCGGCGATGTCGCCGGCCAGGATTTCCTTGATTTCCTCACGCTGGTTGGCGTGCATCTGCAGGATCCGGCCGATGCGTTCCTTCTTGCCGCGGATCGGGTTGTAGACCGAGTCGCCGGATTTCAGGACACCCGAATAGACGCGCACGAACGTCAGCTGGCCGACGTAGGGATCGGTCATCAGCTTGAACGCAAGGGCAGCGAATTTCTCCGAATCGTCGGCGCGACGCACAACGGGCTGGTCGTCTTCGTCCATGCCCGGAACCGGCGGCACGTCGATGGGCGACGGCATGAATTCGATGACGGCGTCGAGCATGCGCTGGACACCCTTGTTCTTGAACGCGGTGCCGCACAGCATCGGCTGGATCTCCGCGGCGATCGTGCGCGTGCGGATGGCGGTCTTGATCTCGTCTTCGGCGAGGTCACCGACTTCGAGATACTTGTTCATCATCTCTTCGCTCGACTCGGCCGCGGCTTCGAGCATGTTCTCGCGCCACTTGACCGCTTCGGCCTTCAGCTCTTCCGGGATCTCGCGGTAGTCGAACTTCATGCCTTGCGACGCTTCGTCCCAGAAGATCGCCTTCATCTTGATGAGGTCGATCACGCCCTGGAAGTTCTCCTCGGCGCCGATGGGGATGACGATGGGCACCGGGTTGGCCTTCAGGCGAACCTTCATCTGGTCATAGACCTTGTAGAAGTTCGCGCCGGTGCGGTCCATCTTGTTGACGAACGCGAGGCGGGGCACCTTGTACTTGTTGGCCTGGCGCCAGACGGTTTCCGACTGGGGCTGCACGCCGCCCACGGCGCAGTACACCATGCAGGCGCCGTCGAGCACGCGCATCGAGCGCTCGACTTCGATCGTGAAGTCGACGTGGCCCGGGGTGTCGATGATGTTGATGCGGTGCTCGGGGAAATTGCTCTCCATGCCCTTCCAGAAGCACGTCGTGGCCGCGGAGGTGATCGTGATGCCACGCTCCTGCTCCTGCTCCATCCAGTCCATCGTGGCGGCGCCGTCGTGCACCTCACCGATCTTGTGGTTGACGCCGGTGTAGAACAGGATCCGTTCGGTGGTCGTGGTCTTGCCGGCATCGATGTGCGCGGAGATACCGATGTTGCGGTAGCGCTCGATGGGGGTCTTGCGGGCCATGGGGTGACACTCCAAATACAGGGGCCGCTCAAGGGTTGGTATCAACCCGGAGAGCGGCCGGAAGGACGGAAGAGGGGAATTTAGAAGCGGAAGTGCGAGAACGCCTTGTTGGCTTCGGCCATGCGGTGAACTTCGTCACGCTTCTTCATGGCGCCGCCGCGGCCTTCCGAGGCCTCGAGCAGTTCGTTGGCCAGGCGGGCCGACATCGACTTCTCGCCACGCTTGCGCGCGCTGTCCTTGAGCCAGCGCATCGCAAGTGCCATGCGGCGGACGGGGCGAACTTCCACGGGAACTTGGTAGTTCGCACCGCCGACG
>CAIMXF010000161.1 GCA_903845345.1 uncultured beta proteobacterium | reverse complement strand
GCGTGCTCGAAGTAGGCCGAGTTGTACATGCCGGGCGTGAGCACCACCACGGTCGGGTCGTTGCTGCCGCCCGGCGCGACGCTGCGCAGCGTCTCGAGCAGCAGGTCGGGATAGTGCGCGACCGGCGCGACGGCGTGCAGCGAGAACAGCTCCGGGAAGAGCCGCATCATCATCTTGCGGTTCTCGAGCATGTACGACACGCCGCTGGGCACGCGCAGGTTGTCCTCGAGCACGTAGTAGTCGCCGGAGCCGTCGGCATTGCCGGCGCGCACGATGTCCACGCCCGCGATGTGCGAATAGACGTCGCCCGGCACGTTGACGCCGATCATCTCGCGCCGGAACTGCGCGTTGTCGATGACCTGCTCGCGCGGCACGATGCCGGCCTTGAGGATCTCCTGGTCGTGGTAGACGTCGTGGATGAACCTGTTGAGCGCCCGGACGCGCTGGGCCAGCCCCTTTTCCATCTCGCGCCACTCGTGCGACGGGATGACTCGCGGGATCTGGTCGAACGGGATCAGGCGCTCGGTGCCTTCGCCCGAATCCTTGTCGCCATAGACGGCGAAGGTGATGCCGACCCGCCGGAAGATCAGCTCGGCCTCGTTGCGGCGATCGCGCATCAGGTCGGCGGACTGCCGCGCCAGCCACTGCGCGTACTGCTGGTAATGCTCACGCACCGCGCTACCCGCGGCGTGCATCTCGTCGAAAGGCGAATTCATGGCGAGCTTGGGCTCCCTGGTGCGGCGCCGCGCCGCGCGGCGTTCCGTGTGAATGCATAGCAACAACCGATCCAGCGTGCGCCGACCGCGCGTCCCGTCCCGGCAATGTCGAAACGTGCCGGCAGCGACTGTAAGACAGGCGAACGGGCCACCCCAGTATCGACGACGCACCGCGGGCGTGCAATGCGGCGCGCAATGTCGCACTGTCGCGCACCACATTGAGCGGCGACGCACGGGTGCCCGCACCAGGGCAAGGCCGCCCGCCCCGCCGGCGCGCATCGGCGCGGCGGCGACGCTGCGGGGCCACCGCCGCGGGCGGCGTTCAGGGGTCCGGCAAGGTCGCCTCAGGCCCGACGCGCGCCGGTGTCAGCGGCTCGGCCGCGCCCGTCCACTGCCAGTAGCGACGCCGCGACGTTCGGGTGCAACGGGCCTGGCCGCCGGCCCACAGCCACGCGCCGCAGTGGTCGGTACGCACGACCGGGATGCCGTGGGCCGCGTAGCGCGCGACGACCTCCGGCGCCGGATGCCCGTAGCGGCTGCGGTAGCCGACCTGGATCACCGCCACGCCGGGGCGCACCGCCGCCAGGAAGGCGTCGGTGGACGAGGTGTGGCTGCCGTGGTGCGGCACGATCAGCACGTCGCTGCGCAGCGCTGCGGCCGGGTCGGCGCGCGCCCGCTCGACCAGCCGCGCCTCGCCGGGCGCCTCGACGTCGCCCGTCAGCAGCGCGCTGGCGCCATCGGTGCCGACCACGCGCAGCACGCAGCTGAGCGCGTTGGTCTTCGCGCCGGGCCGATAGTCGCCTGCGAAAGGATGAAGGATCGCAAAGCGCACGCCGTCCCATTCCCAGTGCTGCCCGGCCTCGCAGGCCGTGTGCGGCAGCGGGTTGGCGCGCAGCGGATTGTCCGCCGCCAGCGAACTGCGCAGCGCGAGCACCGGCAGGCGGTCGATGATGGACTGCGCGCCACCCACGTGGTCGGCATCCGCGTGGCTCAGCATCAGCAGGTCGACCCGCGGTTCGCCCCGAGCCTGCATCAGCGGCAGCAGCATGCGCTTGCCGGCATCGTTGTCCGCGCCGAAGCGGGGGCCGGTGTCGAACAGCAGCAGGTGGGCGTGGGTGCGCACCAGCACCGCGGTGCCCTGCCCGATGTCGGCCGCCACCACGTCGAAGCGGCCGGCGACCGGGCGCGCGACGAAGGGCCACAGCAGCGGCAGCAGCATCGTCACGCCCAGCGTGCGCACGCGCCAGGGCAGCGGCAGCATCAGCAGCGCGCCGCCGGCCAGCCCGGCCGCCAGCGCCCAATCGGGCGCAGTCGCCACGTGCACGCTCGCGAGCGGCCAGCGTGCCAGCCAGGCCAGGAACCAGAGCAGCGGCTTCAATGCGAGCGCGGCGAGCGTCCACAGCGGCGGCAACGCGACGCCCAGCAGCGTCAACGGCGTCACCACCAGCGTGACCCAGGGCTCGGCCACCAGGTTGGCGAGCAGCCCCACCAGCGACACCTGCTGGAACGCGACCAGGGTCAGCGGCGCCAGCCCGATGCTCGCGACGATCTGGGCGCGCAAGCCGCCGCGTAACTCGGCGGCGAGGCGGCGTACGGTGCCACGCGCCAAGGCGATCACGCGCGCGAG
>CAIMXF010000160.1 GCA_903845345.1 uncultured beta proteobacterium | reverse complement strand
GCGCTGGCCGGCGTCGCGCCGGGGCCGGGCGGACAGCCGCGCAACCCGTTCAAGGACCTCCGCGTGCGGCGCGCCGTCTACCAGGCGATCAACATCGACCTGGTGATCCAGAAGGTGCTCAAGGGCCTGGCCACGCCCACCGGCGACCTGCTGTCGCCCGACTTCGACGCGCCGGTCGCCGTCAACGGCCCGCGCCTGCGCTACGACCCGGTGCAGGCGCGCGAGCTGTTGCGCCAGGCCGGCTATCCCGACGGCTTCGACCTGACGATGGACTGCGTCAACGTCGCCTTCCGCGAGCACGTCTGCCAGGCGATCGCCGCCATGCTGACGCAGGTGGGCATCCGCACCACGCTGCACACCTCGCCGAGCACGCAGTTCTTCCCGATGATCGTGGAGGGCAAGGTGAGCCTGGCGGAATTCGGCTTCACCGGCACCGCCGAGGACGCGTGGCAGAGCCTCAACGGCCTGCTGCACACCTGGGACGGCAACGGCGCCGGCACCTTCAACGCGGGCCGCTATTCCAACGCACGGCTCGATGCCCTGATCGACGCGATCCGCACCGAAGGCGACGCCGCCAGGCGCCGCACGCTGGTGGCCGACGCGTTGAAGCTGGCCGGCGGCGACATCGCCTACGTGCCGCTGTATCGGCGCACGCTGAGCTGGGTGATGCAGAAAAAGGTGCACGTCGTGATGCTGCCCGACGACACGATCCCGGTGCGCTGGGCCAGCATCAGGTAACGGGGCGGCCGTCGGGTCGCCTGGAGGATCGCCCCGGTGCGCGGTCGGCGGCGCAACGTGGCGAACTTCTCGCTCAGGTGTGACACGAGGTACGAATGCCTCCCGCGGGTATGCCGCGTGCCCTTCCAGCTGGACCGTGGGGCCTTCCCTGCGCACCAGAAAGGCCCATGTCCCCCACCGCGTTCCGCCGCTCCATTGGCTCCAAGCTGCGCCTGGCCATGCTGGGCACGACGCTGGCGGCGCTCCTGCTGGCCATCGGCGCGACGACCGTCTACGACCTGCGCACCTGGCATCGCGGCTGGATCGCCGACGTGCAGGCGCAGGCCGACCTGCTGGGCCACGCGAGTGCGGACGACCTCGCCGCCGGCAACCCCGGCGGCGCGCAGGACGCGCTCGCGATGCTGCGCCTGCAGCCGCGGCTGCGCAGCGCCGCGGTCTACGATGCCCAGGGCCGCCTGTTCGCCGGCTGGCACGCGGGCGGCTCGGAGCCGCCGCCGGCCACGCTGGCGCGCGCGGACGCCGCCGCCGGCACGTCGCACGTCCTGCAGGTCCGCGCGCCCATCGTCGACCAGGGACGCGCGCTGGGCACCGTCACCGTGCGCGCCCGCGACGAGCTCGACGAACGCATCGCCGACTACGTCGCGGTCTCGCTGGGCCTGATCCTGCTTGCCATGGCCGCCACCTGGGCGGTGTCGGGCTGGCTGCAGGCGATCCTCACGCGCCCGCTCGCCGCGATGACCGACATCGCGCGCGACGCGATGCAGCACGGCGTGCTGTCGCGCCGGGCCGCCAAGCTCGGCGAGGACGAGGTCGGCGAGCTGGTGGACGCGTTCAACGGCCTGCTGGCCGAGATCGAGCGCCGCAAGTCCGAACAGGAGACTGCAGCCGCGGACAAGGATCGCGAGGTCGCCGAGCGTCGCCACGCGCAGCAGGAGGTGATGCGGCTGAACGAGGAACTCGAGCGCCGCGTGCGCGAACGCACCGCGCAGCTGGAAGAGTCGAACCGCGACCTGATCGCCGCCACGCGCGAGGCCGAGAACGCCAACCGCGCGAAGTCGGAGTTCCTGTCCAACATGAGCCACGAGCTGCGCACGCCCCTCAACGCGATCATCGGCTTTGGCCAGCTGCTGAACCACGAGGACGCCGCCAGCGCCGGCCCCGAGCGCAGCCGCGGCTTCGTCCAGCACATCGTCGACGCCGGCAACCACCTGCTGACGCTGATCAACGAGATCCTGAACCTGGCGCAGATCGAGTCGGGCAAGGTGTCGATCAGCCTGGAGCCGGTCGACCTCCGCGAGGTGCTCGAGGAATGCCACGCGCTCACGCACACCGCGTCGGCCCAGCGCGGCATCCGCCTGGTGTTCCCGATGGAGACGACGCTGAGCGTCAGTGCCGACCGCACGCGCCTGAAGCAGGTGCTGCTGAACCTGCTGTCGAACGCGGTGAAGTACAACCGCGAGCACGGCGCGGTGCTGGTCGAGTGCACGGCCGGCGACGAGGGGCGCGTGCGCATCGCCGTGCAGGACACCGGCCCCGGCCTGACTTCGGAACAGCTGCGCTCGCTGTTCCAGCCCTTCAATCGCCTCGGCCGCGACGCCACGATCGAAGGCAGCGGCATCGGCCTGGTGCTCAGCAAGCGCCTGGTGGAGCTGATGGGCGGCACGATCGGCGTGCACAGCGCCCCGGGCATCGGCAGCACGTTCTGGATCGACCTGCGCAGCGCCGCCCTCGTGCGCGTGGACCTCGCCAGCGTCGCGCCGCGGCTGCCCACGCCCACCGAGCTGATGGGCGGCGATCCGCAGATCGCGACGATCCTGTGCGTCGACGACAACCGCGCCAACCTCGCGCTGCTCACCGAAGCGCTGTCGCTGCGCACCGATTGCGTCGTGCTGACCGCCACCGACGGCCAGGCCGGCGTCGACATGGCGCGCAGCCACAGCCCCGACGTCATCCTGATGGACAACAACATGCCCGTCATGAGCGGCCGCGAGGCGATGCGCGTCCTGCGCGAAGACCCGGCGACCGCGGGCATCCCGATCATCGCGGTGAGCGCGGCGGCGATGCCCAACATGGTGTCGTCGGGCCTGGAGCAGGGCTACTTCCGCTACCTCGTCAAGCCGTACGACCTGGTCGACCTGACCGATGCGATCGACGCGGCGATCGACCAGGCGCGCGGCGGCAGCGCGATCAACGTTTCTTCTTCGTGACCTTGGCCGGCGGCGGCATGTCGGCGCCGTGGCCGTCAGCACCGACGATCCAACCCTCCAGCGCATCGAGATCTGCCGGCATGCCATACCCGGCCTGGGTATCGGCCCAGCCGGCCAGCAGCAGGCACAACGCGGCGTCGAGCTTGTCGCCCTGCGGATCGGCCACCAGTTCGTCGCGCTGCGCGTGCGTCAGCTTCAGGCGCAGCCCGCGCCAGCGGCCCTGCTCCAGCGCGTCGACCAGGTCCTTGCGGGCGATCAGCCGGTCGGGGGTCTGCTGCGCCCGGGTGTCGCTCTTGTACGAGCGGCGCGCGATCAGCGACCGCGCCACCATGCCGGGATAGCCTTCGAGCGCGACGCGCGCCGTGTCGCCGGCCTGCAGGCCCGGCATGTCGACGCCGGCCGCGCGCAGCGCCGGCACGCCCGCGTGCAGCATGAACGCCACCGGCGGGTTGACCCACTTCATCGACGGGCTGCTGCCGGCCGGGCCGTCGCACGCGCGGTGCGCGAACTTCGCGCCGACGGGACGCGCGTCGCAGAACGCGGCGAAGGTGGCGGCGATCTGGGCGCGCGAGAGGCCGGCGTAGTGGGTCATGCTGCCGGGCCAGTCGGTCGGCCAGCCGAGGGTGGCGACCAGTTCCCGCGGCAGGCCGAAGGGAAGGTCGAGCGCCGCGAGCCACGGGCCGGGCTGGCGCAGCGACGCCTCGAACGCCGCGAGCGACAGGTTCTCCTCGAAGCGCTCGAGCTTCAGCAGGCCCGCACGCTGCCAGCGGCCCCAGGCCCACACGATGGGCTTGCCGCGCCGCGGCGCGCTGGAGAAATCGACGCCGGCGAGCGCGCGTCCTTCGGACTCGACAGCGGCGGCGGGTGGCACGGCAAGGTTCATGTCAGGCATTTTTGCTCATGAACGGCCGCGGCCCTGGCGACGCCGACAGCTCCATGAGGTAGTCTCGAAATCCTTGCAGAAGCACCCCGCTCCGACCCTCCCCGGAGCCTCCATTGCCTCACATGGTCGCGCCCGCGCCGCTTTTCACCACGCCGTCCGACGACTCCCTCGCCGTGCCGCGCCCTCCGGCGACCGCGCGCGATTTCGACGACGAGGACAGCTCGCAAGGCGCCCCGCTGCTGGAGGCGCTGCTCGCCGACACGGCGCGGCCGTCGCGCCTGGGCCTGCCCGCCGGCGCGGCGCCCGTGTTCAAGGTCGCCGGGCTCGTCACGCTTCTCGCCATCGCGCTGGCCATCGGTGGCGCGCACCTGGGCATGCCGGGCGGCTGGGTGCGACTGTTCGACAACGTGCACTGGACCATCGCCGACATCAGCGCCGGCTGGCTGTGCTGGATCGGCGTGCGCGACGCGCGCCAGAAGGGCCAGCGCGCCGAGGCCGTGGCGCGGCGCTGGTTCGCGCTGGGCTTCTCGTCGTACGCGATCGGGCAGCTGTTCTGGGACCTGCAGATCGTCCTCGCGTGGCAGCCGTTCCCGGCGCCGTCCGACCCGTTCTACATGATGATGGCGCCGTGCTGCGCACTCGGCATGATGGGCTACCTGCGCGGCCGCGTCAGCGAATCGCAGCGCCTGGCCGCGATGCTGGACACGCTGTCGCTGGCGATCGCCGTCGTCGCGCTGGCGCTGGTCGTCTACCTGCCCGAGCGCGGCGCGATGAGCGCGCTGGCGCTGGGCGTGATGGTCACGTATCCGACGCTGCTGCTGGCCGGCGCCTGCGTCGGCGTGATGCTGATCGCCCTGCTGCGCGTGGGGCGCGGCTGGCCGATCTGGATCCTCACGGCGATGCTCGCCGCGCATGGCGGGCTGTGGATGGAGTGGAACGCGCTCACGCTCAAGCACGCGCTCGCCGACGGCGGCGTCGTCAACTCGGCGTTCTCGGTGTGCACGCTGCTGGGCGGCCTGGCGGTGAGCTGCTGGCGCGTGGAGGTGGCCGTCAACGAGCGCATCGACCGCTTCTACGAAGGGGCGCTGCGCGTGCTGCCGCTGATCGTCGTCGTCGGCGTCACGTTCGCGGTGACGCTGCAGGACTCCGTCGCGCACCTGTCGCCGACGGCGCGCTTCACCTGCGACGCGGCGGCCGTCGTCGTGATCGTGCTGGCCGCCGTGCGCCAGACGCTGCAGCTGCGCGATCGCGACCAGCTGATCGAGGCCCAGCACCTGCTGCGCGACCGCGAGGACGAGCTCAGCGAGCTCAACCAGCACCTGGAGCAGCGCGTGTCCGAGCGCACGCGCGAGGCCGAGCAGCGCAACGCGGAGCTGTCGACGGCGCTGCAGCAGCTGTCGATGGCGCAGCACGAGCTGGTGCGCGCCGAGAAGCTCGCGGGGCTGGGCTCGCTGGTCAAGGGCGTGGCCGCCGAGATCTCCGCCGCGCTCGCCAACGCCGACATGGTGGCGATGACGCTGCCGGGCCAGGTCGAGATGCTCGGCCGCCTGCAGGCCGGCGCGGCCGACGCGCCCGCCGACGAGCGCCGCCGCAGCCAGGTCGCCGGCTACGTGGGCGCGCTCGACGAGAGCCACAAGCAGCTGGGCATGTCGCTCAACCAGGCGCAGCACGTGATCGCCGTGTTCCAGCAGATCGCCGTCGACCAGACCAGCGACCATCGCCGCACCTTCGACGTGCTCGCCACCGTGCGCGAGATGGTCGACCTCACGCGGCTCGCCCATCGCCACGACCCGATCGAGATCATCGTCACGGGCGAGCCCGAGCTGATGCTCGACAGCTATCCCGGCTCGATCGGCCAGGTGCTCAACCAGCTGATCGAGAACGCGATCGTGCACGGCTTCTCCCGCAGCGGCGAAGGCACGATCTCGGTGCGCGTCTGGCCGTCGGGCCACGACGCCGTGCGCATCACCGTGCACGACAACGGCCTCGGCATCCCGCCCGCGGACCTGCCGCAGGTGTTCGCGCCGTTCTTCACGACGCGGCTCGCGCAGGGCGGCAGCGGCCTGGGCCTGACGATCTCGCGCAACATGGTCAACGGCATCCTCGGCGGCCGCATCGAGATCGTGTCGCCGGAGGGCGCCGGCACCACCGTGACGATGACGCTGCCGCGCCTGGCGCCGCGCGCGCCGGCCTGAGCGTCGGCATGGCCGGGTCATCGTGGCGATCCTGGAATCGGCCTCGACACCGAACGAGCGAGGACACGATGCTGAAGATCCTGGGCAAGCCGACGTCGATCAACGTGCGCAAGGTGCTGTGGACGTGCGAGGAAGTCGAGCAGCCGTACGAGCTCGAGGCCTGGGGCGCTGGCTTTCGCGACACCCACGCGCCCGAATTCCTCGCGCTGAATCCGAACGCGCAGGTGCCGGTGATCGTCGACGGCGACGCCGTGCTGTGGGAATCGAACACGATCTGCCGCTATCTCGCGAACAAGCACGGGCGCGACGACCTGCTGCCGCGCGACGCGCTCTCGCGGGCGCACGTGGAGCAGTGGATGGACTGGCAGGGCGGCGACATGAACAACGCGTGGCGCTACGCGTACATGGGCCTGGTGCGCAAGAGCGCGGCCCACCAGGACGCGCAGGCGATCGCGGCCAGCACCGCGGCGTGGAACCGCCACATGGCCATCCTCGAACGCCAGCTCGAGAAGTCGGGCGACTTCGTCGCCGGTCCGGCGTTCACGCTGGCCGACATCGGCCTCGGGCTGGCGGTCAACCGCTGGGTCATGACGCCCATCGAACGCCCCGCGCTGCCGAACGTGCAGGCCTACTACGACCGCCTCGCGACGCGCCCCGCCTTCCGGCTGCACGGGCGCAACGGCGCGCCCTGAACGAACTGTCAGGCTTTTGCCCGATTTTTCGGCACACCGCCGGGCGGCCGATGCTTCTACAGTGCCAATGCCCTCCGCCATCACCAGGGCGGAGCGCCTGCAACACCCGCGTCGTATCCCGGCCCAGAAAGCACCATGTCCACCCCCGCCCGCGTCTCCCGTTCCCTCACGTTCAAGAACAAGATCGCCCTGCTCGCGGGCGTGGCCATCGGCGGCATCGTGCTGCTGTCGGCCGGCGCCGCATGGAAGCTGCGCGACCAGATCATCGAGGGCCGCACCGGCGGCCTGGTGATGGCCGTGCAGTCGCAGGTCAGCATCGCCAACGCGTTCGAGGCCAAGGCCGAGAAGGGCGAGATGACCGTCGAGGCCGCGCAGAAGGCCGCGATGGACGCCCTGCGCCTGGCGCGCTTCGGCGGCGCCGACGGCAAGGCCAACTACTTCTTCATCTGGGACACCGACGGCGTCAGCGTGATGCATCCGTTCAAGCCGGAATGGGTCGGCCATTCGATGATCGGCAAGATCCTCGAGCCGAGCGGCAAGGACGTGATCGCCGCGCTCGTCGCGGGCGCGAAGGCCAGCCCGGACGGCAACGCCTTCGTGCCGATGCTGTTCCCGCGCCCGGGCAAGACGGAGCCGGTGCCCAAGCTGCAATACGTCGGCACCGTGCCGGCCTGGCACTGGATCGTCGGCTCGGGCCTGTACATGGACGATGTCGACGCCGAGGTCGTCGCCGAACTCGCCAAGGGCCTGGCCGTCGTGCTCGCGCTGCTGCTCGCGATCGGCGGCATCGGCATCGCGATCTACCGCAGCGTGCTGCGCCAGATCGGCGGCGAACCGGCCATTGCGCTGGACGCGATGAACGCCGTCGCGCACGGCAACCTCGCCATCCGATTGCACGATCCCGTGCCCGGCAGCCTGATGGCCGGACTGGTCCGGATGATCGAGTCGCTGCGAGACACGGTCACGCAGATCCGGCGCTCCACCGACAGCATCGCCACCGCCTCCGGCGAGATCGCGATCGGCAACAACAGCCTCGCGAGCCGCACCGAACAGACGGCGTCCAGCCTGCAGCAGGCGGCCGCGACGATGGAGCAGCTGACGCAGACGGTGCGCCATACCTCCGAATCGGCGGCCGAGGCCAACAAGCTGGCGATGTCCGCGTCGCAGGGCGCGACCGACGGCGGCGACGTCGTCTCGCGCGTGGTGACGACGATGGACGAGATCAACGCGAGCTCGCGCAAGATCACCGACATCATCGGCGTGATCGACGGCATCGCGTTCCAGACCAACATCCTCGCGCTGAACGCGGCTGTCGAGGCGGCGCGCGCCGGCGAGCAGGGCCGCGGCTTCGCGGTCGTGGCCGCCGAGGTGCGCAGCCTGGCGCAGCGTTCGGCCAACGCGGCACGCGAGATCAAGTCGCTGATCGGCGCATCGGTCGAGCGCGTGGAGGCCGGCGGCCAGCTGGTCGGCGAGGCCGGCGGCACGATGCAGGGCATCGTCGACGGCGTGCACCGCGTCAGCGACATCATCCAGGAGATCACCCGCGCCAGCGCCGAGCAGGCGTCGGGCATCGGGCAGGTCAACACCAGCGTGTCCGAGCTCGACCAGATGACGCAGCAGAACGCCGCGCTCGTCGAGCAATCGGCCGCGGCGGCCGAGAGCCTCAAGGACCAGGCACGCCAGCTCGCGGCGATCGTGCAGGTGTTCCAGCTGGAACGCTGACGCACAATCGGCTCTCCGAACTGCGGAGAGTCGCATGACCCAACCCGTCCTCGTCGAACTCTGGCGCGGCGATATCGTCGAGTCCTTCCATCGCGGCGCGTTCGCCGTCGTCGATACCGGCGGGGCGGTGCTGCGCGAAGGCGGCGACATCGATCGTCCCGTCTACGCACGCTCCGCCGTCAAGGGCCTGCAGGCGCTGCCGCTGCTGGCCTCGGGCGCGGCCGAACGCTTCGGCCTGACGAACGAGGAGCTCGCGCTGGCGTGCGCGTCCCACGGCGGCCAGCCCGAACACGTCGCCACCGCGGCGTCCATGCTGGCCAAGGCCGGACTCGATGCCGACGTGCTCGAATGCGGCGTGCACTGGCCGTCCAACGAACTCGCCTCGCGCACGCTGGCGGCCAACGGCGCGACGCCCTGCGCGTTGCACAACAACTGCTCCGGCAAGCACGCCGGCTTCGCCTGCCTGGGCGCGCTGATGGCCGGCGACGCCGACCGCGCGCGCGGACTGCTGCGCGGCTACGTCGAGCCCGACCACGTCGTCATGCGCGAGATCGGCGCGTCGCTCGAAGCGGCCACCGGCACGCGCCTGGCCGACGCGCCGCGCGCCACCGACGGCTGCTCGATCCCGACCTTCGGCATCCCGCTGCGCGCGCTCGCGCACGCGTTCGCGCGCTTCGGCACGGGCGCGGGCCTGACGCCCGAGCGCGCCCGCGCCGCCGCGCGCCTGCGCGAGGCGGTGGCCGCCGCGCCGCTGATGGTGGCCGGCACCGGGCGCCTAGACACGAACCTCATGGGCCATTTCGGCACGCGCGTGTTCTGCAAGGTCGGCGCCGAGGGCGTCTACTGCGCGGCGCTGCCCGGGCTCGGTCTGGGCATCGCGCTGAAGATGGACGACGGCAACACCGCGCGTGCGGCCGAGGTCGCGATCGTGGCGTTGATCGAGTCGCTGCTCGCGCTGGACGACGCGGATCGCGCGTTCGTGGCGCCCCTGCGCGATGTCACGCTCACGAACTGGAACGGGCGCGTGGTGGGGAGACTGGCCGCGACGTCCGCGTTGGGTCAGAGCGCGCGCTGAGGCGGCGGCGCAGGCACCGGCGGCACCGGCGGCACCGCGGGCAACGCTTGGGGCCACGGCGCGACCGGCGGCGGCAGCGCGTTCGTGGGCGGCAACGCAGGCGCCGCCGGGAGCGGCTGGGCCGGCGGCGACGGTAAGTCCGGTAGCTCGTGCATCTCGATCGCGTCGGCCGCCGACCCTGCGACCACCTTCGGCGTCATCGAGATCGCGAATGCGCCGTTCGCCTCGCCGGCATCGATCGTCACGCTGCCCTTCTCGCCGTCATGCACGACCAGCCGCGGCGATCCAACCAACGCCAGCGGGCTGCCGGCGCTCACTCGCGTGTCGATCTGCAGGCGATCGCCGTCCAGGCGCGACACCCTCAGGCCGATCTCGAACGGTTCGACCTTCTGGTTGCCGAACCGGACGATCGCCTCCCGGCCCGTGCGCACGAGTATCCGTATCTGCGACGTGACGACCTTCTTCGTGGAGACGTCGGGCGCCGTCGCATGCTTGGTCGTGTGCGTGATGTCGAGCGCCGTCATCACCGAAACGTCGTTGTCGTGGACGCCCGCGGGCAACGCGCCCGCGCCGGCCCGCAGCGAGTAGCCGCCGACGCCGGCCAGCACGATGGCCAGCGTGGCCACGCGCAGCCCGGCGCGATGACGCGCGGAAGAAATGCGATGGACTTGCAGCATGCGAACCCTTTCGACGAGAGGATGCGTGGATTG
>CAIMXF010000159.1 GCA_903845345.1 uncultured beta proteobacterium | reverse complement strand
TTCCTTGATGAGGGCGATGAGTTCGGGCGAAAACCAGTTTTCCATGATGCGATTGTGCGGGAGCTCGAACGACGGTCTCCAGGTGGACACCCCGCCGCTCCATTTTGTCGTGAGCCGTCGATTCCCGGACGACCTCGAAGGTCGTGCAGGCGAGCCGCGGATTCGCAGCCGCCGTCGTCCCGTCTTGCGCAGGGACGGCTGCGGCGCGGGCCGATGGCGCTAGCGCGCGCTGGCGTCGCGCGCGCGCTCGAGCAGCAAGGCCTTCTCGCGCTCGTTGGCCGTCATGGCCGCCGCGCGCTCGAACTCGGCGCACGCTTCGTCGTGGCGGTCGAGCCGGGCGAGGAAGTCGCCGCGCGCCGCGTGCAGCAGGTGGTAGCGCGCGAGGTGGCCGTCGGCGACCAGGCCGTCGACCAGCAGCAGCGCCGCGGCCGGTCCTTCGGCCATGCTCACCGCGACCGCGCGGTTCAGTGCCACCACCGGCGACGACGTGCAGGCCATCAGCTCGCCGTACAGCGCGACGATGCGGTGCCAGTCGGTGGCCTCGGGCGTGCGGGCGCGCGCGTGGCAGGCGGCGATCGCCGCCTGCAGCTGGTACGGCCCCGGCTCGTCGCCGATCTGCCGGGCGCGGGCGAGCGCGGCCAGGCCGCGGCCGATCAGCAACTGATCCCAGCGACCGCGATCCTGGGCCATCAGCAGGATGGGCTTGCCCTCGGCGTCGAGGCGGGCGCGCATGCGCGAGGCCTGGATCTCCAGCAGCGCGACGAGGCCGTGCACTTCGGCGGTGTCGGGCGACAGCTGCGCCAGGATGCGCGCCAGCCGCATCGCTTCCTCGCACAGCGCCGGCCGCGTCCAGTCGTCGCCCGCGGTGGCCGAGTAGCCCTCGTTGAAGATGAGATAGACCACCTCCAGCACCGACGACAGCCGCTCCTGCAGGGCGTCGCCGCGCGGCACCTCGAACGGCACGCGCGCGTCGCCCAGCGTCCGCTTGGCGCGCACGATGCGCTGCGCGACGGTCGGCTCGGGCTGCAGGAACGCGCGCGCGATCTCGGCGGTGGTCATTCCGGCCAGCAGCTTGAGCGTCAACGCCACCTGCGCCTCGCGCGACAGCACCGGATGGCACGCGGTGAAGACCAGGCGCAGCAGGTCGTCGCCGATGTCGTCGGCGTCGTCGAGCGAGTCGCTGAAGTCGGGCACGACGTGGTCGCCGCGCGCGTCGGCGTCGGCGCCGAGTTCCTGCTGCTTCTGGCGATGCAGCGCGAACTGGCGGATGCGGTCGAGCGCGCGGTTCTTGGCGGTGGTCATGAGCCAGGCCCCGGGGTTGTCGGGAATGCCGTCGCTCGGCCAGTGCTCCAGCGCGGCCACGAGAGCGTCCTGCGCCAGTTCCTCGGCCAGGCCGACGTCGCGCACGCGCCGCGCCAGCGCGCCGATGATGCGCGCCGACTCCAGCCGCCAGACCGCGTCGATGGCGGCGTGGACGTCACGCGCCATGCGGCCGGCTCCGGATCGGCGGGCTCGCGAACATCAGGCCTGCGCCGGGTCGGGCCGCAGCGCGGCGTCCTGCGCCCGGAGCTCGGGCGTGAGCGCCGCGCCGAAATCCGCCATCTCGAACACCGGCCGGATCTCGATCTCGCTCTCGCTCTCGCCCGGATGCGGGTTCGGACACCGCCGCACCCACTCGATCGCCTCCTCCATCGAGCGCACCTGCCACAGCCAGAAGCCGGCGATCAGCTCCTTGGTCTCGGTGAACGGGCCGTCGATCACGCTGCGGCGGCTGCCCGAAAACCTCACGCGCGCGCCGAACGACGATGCCTTCAGCCCCTCGCCCGCCAGCATCACGCCGGCCTTGACCAGCTCCTCGTTGAACCGGCCCATGTCGGCCAGCAAGGTCGCGTCGGGCAGCACGCCCGCTTCGGATTCCCCGGTCGCCTTGACCATCACCATCACACGCATGTCGAGCTCCTTGAATCGCCTGGGCGCGGCGACGACGTCGCCTCCTGTTCCCACGACGACTGCCGCGCCCGATTTTCGACACTCCGACGCCGACGACTTGAAATCAATTCGAGCCCAAAGGCAGAATCGCCTCGCCAGTCCCGGCCGTCACCGCCCAACGCCGCCATGCAATACCTGCTGCTCGTCTACATCGACGCCGAACTGATGGCCGGGCTGCCCGAGGCGGAATTCGCCTGCGAGATGCGCGACTGCCTGCGTCACTCCGACGCCCAGATGGCCGCGGGCAAGCTGCTCGGCTTCCAGCAACTGCAGCCCGCCGCCACCGCCCGCACCGTGCGCACCCGCAACGGCCGCACCGCCGTGCTCGACGGCCCGTTCGCCGAGACCAAGGAAATGCTCGCCGGCTTCAACCTCGTCGAGGCGGCGTCGATGGAGGACGCCGTGCGCATGGCGCACGAGCTGCCGTGGATCAAGCATGGGTCGGTCGAGGTGCGGCCGGTGGGGGATATCGCGGCGATGCGGGCGCGCGTCGGGGCGTGAAGCTCGTTCGGCAGGCTGGCGGCTTCGGCCTTCGGCCATGAGCTGCCTTTCGACAGCATCAGCTCAAGGGATGCTGTATTTGGGGATGAGTCGTGAGCAGGTTGTCTGAATTGAGGGGCTTGGAGTTCGACTGGTTCGGAGTGGACGAGCGCGGCCAGGTGGCGCTGTTCGCAACAGCTGGATGCGGCCCTATCCCTCGACAAATATTGGCAGTTGCTGAGCAGCATGGCGAGATCTCCGATCTGATCGCCGTTGAAGGCTGGGGATCGAATGCCGTCTGGAGAAGTTACGCCAAGGTCGGCCTGTTCGCCTACGATTGGGACGAGCAAGCCCAGGGCTACGCGCGTGTCGCGGTACCCGACCAGAGCTTAGACGCACTCCTATCGGCAGGCATAACCCGGCTATCTTTGCCCCGCTTTACAGGCTCGTTTTGCGATCGCGCCCAGTTCAAAGAGTCTGATTTTTCAGAATTCAGCGACTTCGATTGAACGACCGCTTTTCGGCCTCGGTTCCGGTTCGCCAAATGTCGCAATTGGGTCGGGGGACTAAACCGCTCGCGCGGTAGGCGTACCGGCAGCGCCTGTTCCTGACGTTCTGCGATGTTGATGGCCGAGGCAATCCCGCCTCGCTCATCGACAGGAGCAGGATCATGGAACGTTCGACTCCCACCGTCTCACCGCTGC
>CAIMXF010000158.1 GCA_903845345.1 uncultured beta proteobacterium | reverse complement strand
CCGCTGGCGCGTGGTGTCGCGCATCTACCGCTGGTACGCGGTGCTGCAGCGCATCGAGCACGATTCGTACGATGGCCCGCTGGACGCGCAGCGCTGCGACGAGCTGCTGCATCGGCTCGGCCACATGGAGGCGACCGTGATGAAGCTCGCGGTGCCGCCGGCGTTCGGCGACCTGCTGTATGGGCTCCGCGGGCACATCGCCGTGGTGCGCGAGAGCCTGCAGGCGCGGCGCGCGCTGCAGGCGGCCTGAGCGCGACGCGGTCGTCGCGCCGCGCGCGTGACGCGTGCGCGACCGCGGGTGCGCGCAGGCGCGTCGTGAGATTCGCCTGCCGTCTTCGCCCCGCTCGACCGTGGGAAAGCCCGGCGTCAGACCCGCTTCAGCAATCCCCGTGCGAGGGATGGAAAGCCACCGGCCAGGTTCGCGGGCTCGCGCACTCGGGAAGCACGGCCGCCCCTGGCGGGGGGCGGGTGTCCACCTGCACTTTCAATCCATCGGGAGGCTGATTTCATGACCCCAGGGAGACTTGCAGCGACGCCCGGGCCCGCCCGGGCCTGCGCGCTCGCGCCGGGAGGGCTTGCGACCCAGGCCCAGGCCCGGGCCGATCCCGTTTCCGCGACGCTGTCGGCGACCTGTGACCCGGTGCCCCACAACGGCAGCAGCCCCGATTTCGGCGGCAGCGGCTTTCCGAACCCCACCGTCGTCAGCACGCTGGGGCCGGACGGGCTGCCGGGGGTGTCCAGCACGAACGCGGGCGTCACGAAGGTCAGCTCGAGCAAGGAGCTCGGAGGCTGGACGCCCTCGGCCATCGTCACCCAGACGGGCACCGGCACGATCTCGCTGCCTGACGACTCCCGCATGACCGCGCCCGACAGCAGGGGCAACAACGATGGCCAGGATGTCGAGACCGCCGCCGTCAAGGGCGACTTCTCGCTGGCGTCGAGCGCGGTCGTCCGCTTCCAGCGGGGCTCAGACGACGATTCGTTCATCGATGTCGACGGGGGCTGATCGGCCAGAACCCGGGCATCCGCGGCGTCATCGACGTCAACTTCAGCGCGTCGACGCCGGGCGCGACGCCGGGCCTCTTTCGTTTCAGGCCGGGCTGCCGGACACCCGCTGCGCGCAGCGCGCCTCGTGCGCGTGCGCGCCGTCGTGCAGCCTCGGCGCCTGCTCGAACACGCCCCAGTTCTCGACCAGGCGCGCGGAAGCGCGGATGAGCAGCTCGCGCGCGTCGACGCCCTCGCCGTCCTTCACCAGCCGCCCGCTCGGGCTGACCGGGTCGACCGCGTCGCAGCGTTCAAGCGTGCCCGTCTCGTAGAGCCGCTCGATGAGCTCGCCGTCGGCGTCGAAGCCGGCGCGCAGCGCGATGCCGCCCCAGCGCGCGCGCAGCAGGCGGTCGACGACGGCGGCGAAGTCGTCGAGCATGGCGGCGAAGACCGCGTCGTCGGCGGCCCGATCGGCATCGAAGCCTTTCTTGCTCAGCCGGAACTGGATGAGCCGCACCTGGCCGTGCACGCCGACGAAGGCGAGCGAATAGCCGCGTTCCATGACGACGCGGCCGGCATCGGCGCCGAGGGCGGAGGCGAGCGGGTCGCGCGGGGGGTCTGCTGGCATGGCTCACCACTTCCTGAGGATCGCGCCAGTCTATGCCACGGGCGTCAGCGCGCGAGCGTGTCGTCCAGCCAGGGCGGCTGCAGGCGTCTTTCCATCAACCGGTCGGGCGCGGCCACCGGCCTGAATCCGAACTGCGCGTACAGGCCGTGGGCGTCGCGGGTGGCGAGCATGAATCGTCGCAGTCCCTGCAGGTCGGGATGCGCCTGGATGGCCGCGACGAGCCGCTTCGACAAGCCCTGGCGGCGATGCGCCTCCAGCACGTAGACGTCGGCGAGGTAGGCGAAGCTCGCCTTGTCGGTGACCACGCGCGCGAAACCCACCTGGGCCTCGTCCAGGTAGATGCCGAAGCACAGCGAGTTGGCGATCGCGCGCGCGACGACGTCCCGGGGCACGCCGGGCGACCAGTAGCTGCGGGTGAGGTAGGCGTGGATGGCCGCGAGCTGCAACCGGGCCGGGTCGGTGCTGATGTCGTAGGAGTTCACGGTGGGCATTCTGGCGCCGTTGGACAGGCTTGCGGACGCGTGCCGCGCATTCGGCCGAGGGATGCCCGAACTCGTGTACGTTCGATCGCGAAACGATTTGCCCGATATCGCATCGCTGTCGGCGCGCCGCTGCCGGCCTTGTGCCCGGGGCAGCACCTGGCGCAGCGCGGCGAGCCGAGTGCAGGGACGGACTGCTCAGCGCCCGGGATGCTGCCGGAAGAAGCGCAGCATCTCGGCGCTGGCGTCGGGGCCGCGCGGGTCGGTGTACGAGCCCGACAGGTCGCCGCCCGACCACGCGTGGCCGGCGCCGTGGATGGTCCATTGCTCGGCGCGCTCGACGCCCTGCCCGTCCACGTGGACGCGGCGCGAATACGGCACGCCCATCGAGGTCGAGGCGTGCACGGCGTCCGGCCGCGCCGACCATCCGCCGGCCTGCAGGATGCGTTCGCCGTTGACGACGTTGACGGTGGTGTCGGCGTCGCCGTGGAACACGATCGTCGGCGGCGTGGCGCCGGCCCGGCTCGCGCGCGGCACCGGCGGCGCGCCGCCGCCCATTGCCGCGAACGCGGACTGCACGTCGCGCGCCGAGCCCGTCGGCAGGCCCGAGTGCACGCCGACGGCGGCGAACAGCTCGGGATAGGCGTCACCCAGGATCGCGGCCATCGCACCGCCGGCCGACAGTCCCGCCACGTACACGCGCGCCGGATCGACGCCATGCGTGGAGACCACCTCGCGCACCATGCCCGCGAGGATCGCCGGCTCGCCCTTGCCGCGCGCCTGGTGGTTGTGCTTGAACCAGTTCCAGCAGCGTTGCGCGTTGCCACGCTGCGACTGCGCCGGCCAGAGCACCAGAAAGCCCTGCGCGCGCGCGAGCGCGTTCATGCGCGTGCCGCGCGCGAAGTCGTCGGGATCCTGCGTGCAGCCGTGCAGCATCACGACCAGCGGCAGCGCACGACCGTCGCGCGCGGGCTCGAACAGCTTGTAGTCGCGGCCGCCGCACTCGTTGCGGAAATGGCCGGCGGTGAAGGACTCGGCCGCGCCACGCACCGCGGCCGCGGACGGCGCGCCGGCATCGGGGATCACGCGAGCCTCGACGTCGACGACGTCCGGGTCGTCCGGCTGCGCCGCCGGCGTCCCGCCCAGCGCCTGCTGGATCGCCGCCGTCGCCTCCATCAGGTTGCCGCCGCGCATCAGGCGCGCGGCCTCGGCCATGCGGCGCTGGAAATCGTCGTTCATGGCTTCATCCGTTCGGCGAGCGCGGCCTTGACCGCCGGCGTGGCGTGCAGCGAGCCCAGCACGACCAGCGAGTTGATCGTCTGCAGCGCGAGCTCGGGCGTGACGTCGGGCGCGATGCTCAGCAGGCCCAGCACGCGCACGTCGAGCGATTCGTGCCGTGCGCGCGCGGCCTCGAGCTCGGCCACGGTCAGGTGGTGGATGCCCAGCACCAGCGTGCGCCGGCTCACAACCTGCTTCACGGCTTCCGCATGCGCGGCGATCTGGTTGCGGATGGCGGTGCGGATCAGGTCGCTGCGGTTGGCGTAGAAGCCTTCCTGGACGAGCAGGTCGATCTGGCCGAGGTCGACGAAGCCCACGTTGATCGTGATCTTCTCGTCGACGGGTTTGGCGCTGGAGGCGGGTCGGAGGGCTGGCATGTCGCCATCCTATCACCATCCAAGTGGATGGCCCTCAGGCGCCTTCGACATGAAAAAGCCGGGCAAGCCCGGCTTGGCTTCGCACTGCGAGGAATCAGCGGCGGCGACGGCGCGCCATGACGCCGACCAGGCCCAGGCCGGCCATCAGCAGCGCCATGTTGGCGGGCTCGGGCACGACGGCGATATTGGTGACCGAGAACGCGATGTCGTTGTAGTCGTGGTCGCTGACCTTCGTGGCCAGGTCCTCGAAAGCGATGAACGTGCCGACCGGGATGTGATTGGCGCCCGCGAAGTTCGTCGAATAGACGTGGTTGGTGCCGTCGGCGTTCTGCGCGGTATTCGACGAGTATGTGAGCCCGGTGGTCACGTTGTCGACGTAGAAGGTGATGATCTCGCCCTTCGTCACCGAGCCGAGATCGATCTTCTGGCCGCGCGTCGCGGTGTGGTTGTCGAAGCCGGTGACGCCCGTGGGCACGCCGTTGACGGACATGTAGAGCACGTCGGTGTCGGCCGCCTCGCTGCTCAGGAAATAGGCGTCGATCTCGCCCGTGGCGGCCGCCTCGAAGGTGTAGGTGACCGGGTTGACTTGGCCGACATGGCCGTAGGCCGGATCGGCCAGCGCGGAACCGGCTGCCCCCAAGGCCAGCATCGCCGCAGCCACCATTGTCGTCATCGTGTTCATGGGAACCCTCCTGATTCGTGATCTGGCACGGCATGACGCACGCGATCGCGCGCGCTCAGCCGTTGCTGCGCAGCATATTCAGGACGCTCCCTGCGGAAAATCACCGCTTTGGTTAGTTTTGCCCGATCACCGGTGTTACCCCCTAGCTTGAAGGATGGTAGGAACCCGATTACCGAGTCATGGCTTGCGGCGCATCTCCTGGTGCCCGATGCCGGCCTCCTCGAAGCGCTCGCCGAAGGGCGCGAAGCCGGCGCGCCGGTAGAAGCCGATCGCCGAGACCTGCGCGTGCAGCATCACCTCCGCGTCGCCGCGGCGCGCCGCCGCCGCCATCAGCGCTTCCAGCAGCGCGCGGCCGATGTTGCCGCCACGCAGCCCGCGGCTGACGGCCATGCGGCCGATGCGCGCAGGATGGCAGGGGCTGTCGGCGGCGAGCAGCCGGCCGGTGCCCACCGCCAGGCCGAGCCGATTGCGCGCCAGCGCGTGCACGGCGCCGGCGTCGGCGGTGTCGCGCTCGATCTCGACGGGCACCTTCTGTTCGTCGACGAACACCGTCGTGCGGATCGCTTGCGCCTCGACGCCCAGTTCGCTCCACGTGCCGATGGTCACCGTGACCATGGGCTCGCCCGCGGCGTGTGCGCGGAACGCGTCGACGAGCACGGCCGGCACCGGCTGTGGACGGCGGGTGGCGGCGTCCGTCCACACGTAGACGATCTCGCCGTGCACCAGCAGTTCCTCGCCGCGGAACACCGCGGCGACGAAACGCAGCGAGCTCGTGCCCGCCGACTCGAAGCGGATGCCGACGTCCAGCGCGTCGTCGTAGCCCGCCGGTGCCAGGTACTCCAGCGTCGACTTGCGCACGAACAGGTCGCCGCCGAGCGCGGCCAGCGTCGCCTCGTAGGGCAGCGCCAGCGCGCGCCACCAGTTGCCCATCGCCGTGTCGACGTACATCAGGTAGTGGCCGTTGAACACGACCTTCTGCATGTCCACCTCGGCCCAGCGCACGCGCAGCGGATCGAGGAAGCGGAATTCGGAGCGTTTCATTCGAAGGCTTTCTTCAGGGCGTCGGCGATGGCCTGCTGGGCCTGCGCCGCCTCGGGCAGCATGCGGCCCATCTTGATGAAGTCGTGCGTGACGCCGCGCCAGATCTCGAGATCGACGGCCACGCCCGCCGCACGCAGGATATCGCCGTACGCGATGTCCTCGTCGAACAGCGCGTCGCATTCCGCGACCACGATGCACGCCGGCGCGAGGCCTTCGTGGTCGGGCGCGAGCGCCGGCGCGAAGCGCCAGTCGGTGCGGTGCCGCTCGTCGATGTACTGCTCGAAGAACCACTCGACCTGCTGCTTCTCCAGCAGGAAGCCGTGCGCGAAGCGCGCGTGCGACGGCGTGTCGGCGTGCGCGATCGTGCCGGGCGTGATCAGCACCTGCAGCGCCAGCTTCAGGCCGGCGTCGCGCGCCAGCAGCGCGCAGACGGCCGACAGCGTGCCGCCGGCGCTGTCGCCGCCGACCGCCAGGCGCGTGGTGTCGAGACCGAGCGCCGCGCCCGTGGCCCGATCGGACAGCGCGCGCAACGCGGCCCAGCAATCGTCGACCGCCGTCGGGAAACGATGCTCGGGCGCGAGCCGGTAGTCGAGCGCGATGACGGCCGCGCCGCTGCGCAAAGCGAGCTGGCGGCAAAGGCTGTCGTGCGTCTCGAGGTTGCCGATGGTGAAGCCGCCGCCGTGCAGGTACAGCAGCACGGGCAGCGACCCGGTCGACGGCGCGTAGAGCCGCGCGGCCAGCACGACGCCGTCGGCGCCGGGCAACGTGATCTCCTCGACGCGCGGCAGCGGCGCGCGCGGCGGCTCCAGCACTTCGGCGGCGGCGGTGTAGGCGACGCGGGCCTCGGCCGGCGTCATGGTCTCGAAGCCGGGACGGTTCGCGCGCGCGATGCGCTCGAGGAGCGCGGCCATGCGCGGGGTGAGCAGGTCTTGGGCGGACACGGGAGATGGGTGGCGGAAGCGAAGCCGGCAAGCATAGCCGTCGTCGCAACCCGATGCCGTCGCCCGGACACGACGCCGCGGCGGCGACCCGGTTGTTCGAGCCGCCCTACACTGCGGCGATCACTCTCGCAGAGACCGCCATGGCCCGTTTCCAGTACGTCACGCAGATCGAGATCGACCCCGGCGCCGTGCGCCTGCTGCCGCAGGAGTGCAAGGCCGCCGGCATCGCCAAGCCGCTCGTCGTCACCGATGCGGGCGTGCGCGCCGCGGGCGTGCTCGACATCGCGCTCGCCGCGCTGGCCGGCGTGCCGCATGCGGTGTTCGACCAGACGCCCGGCAATCCGAACGAGGCGGCGGTGCGTGCGGCCACCGCGGTCTATCTCGAGAACGGCTGCGACGGCCTCATCGCCGTCGGCGGCGGCTCCAGCATCGACCTGGCCAAGGGTGTGGCAATCGCCGCCACGCACGAGGGCCCGCTCGCGAACTGGGCCACGATCACCGGCGGCGCCGAGAAGATCACGGCCAAGGCATCGCCGCTGATCGCGGTGCCCACCACGGCCGGCACCGGCAGCGAAGTGGCGCGCGGCGCGATCCTGATCGTCGACGACGGCCGCAAGCTCGGCTTCCACAACTGGCACCTGCTGCCGCGCGTCGCGCTGCTCGACCCCGACCTCACGATGGCGCTGCCGCCGTCGTTGACCGCGGCCACCGGCATGGACGCGATCGCGCATTGCCTGGAGACCTTCATGTCGGGCAAGGTCAATCCGCCCGCCGACGGCATCGCACTCGACGGCCTGCGCCGCGGCTGGGGCCACATCGAGCGCGCGTTCAGGGACGGCAGGACGGACCGCGAGGCGCGCTGGAACATGATGAGCGCGAGCATGCAGGGCGCCCTCGCCTTCCAGAAGGGCCTGGGCTGCGTGCACAGCCTGAGCCACAGCCTGGGCGGCGTGGATCCGCGGCTGCACCACGGCACCTTGAACGCGGTGTTCCTGCCGGCCGTGATCCGCTTCAACGCGGGCGCGGAGTCGATGCGCAGGGACGATCGCCTGAACCGCATGGCGCACGCGATGGGCCTGCCCGGCGGCGTCGACTACGGCGACGGCCAGGCCGTGGCGCAGGCCGTCCTGGCCATGACCGAGCGCCTGGGCCTGCCGACCGGCCTCGCGGCGATGGGCGTCGGCGAAACGCTGTTCGACCAGATCATCGACCATGCGCTGGTCGACCACTGCCATGCGACCAATCCGCGCCTGGCCAGCCGCGACGACTATCGCCGCATGCTGCAGGAGTCGATGTGAGCGATCGGGCCTTCACCGACTGGGAGACGCGGGTGGCGGCCGTCTGGAAGATCGCCGACACGCTCACGCCGCAGGAACTCGTGCGCACGATCGACGCGCTCTCCAACGAGCGGCCCGCCGACGATGCGTTCGCGCAGTTCGAGCGCGCCTGCGCGCGCGACGCCGTCGGCATCGAAGACGCCGCCGAGCCGCTCTATCGCGCCGCGCTCGCGAGCGGCGCGCTCGATCCGTTGCGCCACGCGCGCGCCAGCATCCAGCTGGGCAGCACGCTGCGCCACCTGAACCGGCTCGACGAGAGCGAACAGCTGCTGCTGGCCCAGCTGCGCCGCTGCGAGGCCCAAGGGCCCGGCGCCATCCTGCACGACGAGGTGCGCGCGCTGCTCGCGTTCACGTGGGTCGCGCAAGGCCGCGCGGTCGAAGGCGCGTCGCTCGCGCTGGAGACGCTGGCGCCGCATCTGTCGCGCTACCAGCGGTCGACCGCGGCCAACGCGCGCGCGCTGCGCGGACGTTCGGTCGTCTGAAGTCGCGTCGCGTGGCTCGACGGGGCATCGCCCTTGCTGGAAGTGGATCGCTGCTCGCATCCGCGAGACGACAACCAACCCAAGGACGACACATGAACAACGCAATTCGAATGATGGCCGCGACGCTCGCGGTGCTGGGCGCGATCGGCATGGCCCAGGCGCAAGGCAGCGGCGGATCGGGCGGGGCCGGCGGCAGCGGGAGCGGCACCTCGGGCACCGGCACTGGTGCGGCGCAAGGCGGCACGGGCTCGTCGCCAGGCGGCGCCAGCCCCACCAGCGGCAGCAACAACGGCATGTCTTCCAGCAAGTCCAGCCCGACGGCCAATACCGGCAACGCGGCGGACACGGGCAGCTCCGGCGCGAAGAAGCCGATGCACAGCATGAAGAAGAAGGCCAGGAAGCCGGCTCCGGCCACGTCCGGCGCGATGGGCTCCGGCAACTGAGCGACACGCTGGCCCGGACGCCGCGGCCAGGAAACTCGCCGCGGCGTCTTTCATTGGCGCGCGGTCAGTGCTTCTTGCCCACCTCGCGCCACGAGCCTTCCTGCATCTCGACGCCGTATTTCTTCGCGGCCGTCCGGATGTGCTTCCAGGCCGCGTCGCGCTCGGCGTCGGTGACGCCCGCGACCTGGTTGAAGCGCGCGATGGCGTTGCGCACGTGCGCGGCGTTCTCGAGCGGCTCCTTGCGCTGCTCGGGGAACGCGAAGGTGCCGGTGGGAACGGCCTTGCGGTGGGCGGTATCGAGTCGGGCCATGGCGAGTCTCCGGGTGGGTGTCAGTCGGCGATGGGCATCGCCATCGGACGGTCTGCCGGCGCGCGCTGCAGCGCGGCGATGAACTCGCGGTTGAAGGCCGGCAGGTCCTCGGGCTTGCGGCTGGACGTCCAGTTGCCGTCGCACACCACCTCGCGGTCGACCCACGTGGCGCCCGCGTTGCGCAGGTCGTCCTGCAGCGACGGCCAGCTCGTCAGCACCCGACCCGATGCCAGGTCGGCCGAGATCAGCAGCCACGCCCCGTGGCAGACGACGGCGATCGGCTTGCCGGCCTTGTCGACCTGCTGCGCGAACGCGCGCGCGGCCTCGACCATGCGCAGCGAATCCGCGTTGACCACGCCGCCGGGCAGCACCAGGCCGTCGTAGTCCTCGGGTCGCGCCCGGTCCAGCTGCACGTCCACGGCGAAGCTGTCGCCCTGGTCGTGATGCTTCATGCCGGTGACCGTCGGGCCCTTGGGCGAGACGATGTGCACCGTCGCGCCGGCGGCCTCGAGCGCCTTCTTCGGCTCGTCGAGCTCGGCCTGTTCGAACAGATCGTCCACCAGGATGGCGATCTTCATGTCGTCGAGTTGCTGGGTCATGGAATCCTCGTCGGTGGGATGCGCGACACGCGCGGTCTCCCTTCGCGGCAGGCTCCATGCCCGGCCGAGAAGCGCGGCCCCATGAAAAAAGACCCACCCGCTGCTCAAGGCGGATGGGTCTCGCCGTCGATCCGATCGCGGCCTGCCCCTCGCAGGTCGCGGTCGATTCGACGCCACGTCCTACGCGTGCTTCTTGTCGAAGAACTGTTCGTCTTCGGTCGAACCCTTGAGCGCGCCGGTGGAGGCTTCGCGCTCGATCGTCGTGGTGACGGCGTCGAAGTAACCGGTGCCCACCTCGCGCTGGTGCTTGACCGCCGTGAAGCCCTTCTCGGCCGCGGCGAATTCGGATTCCTGCAGCTCGACGAACGCGCTCATGTTGTTGCGCGCGTAGCCGTAGGCCAGGTTGAACATCGAGTAGTTCAGGGCGTGGAAGCCGGCCAGCGTGATGAACTGGAACTTGTAGCCCATCGCGCCGAGTTCGCGCTGGAACTTGGCGATGGTCGCGTCGTCGAGGTTCTTCTTCCAGTTGAACGACGGCGAGCAGTTGTAGGCCAGCAGCTTGCCCGGGAACTTCGCGTGGATCGCGTCGGCGAACTGCTTGGCGAAGGCCAGGTCGGGCTTGCCGGTCTCGCACCAGATCATGTCGGCGTACGGCGCGTAGGCCAGGCCGCGGCTGATGGCCTGTTCGAGGCCGTTGCGGGTGCGGAAGAAGCCTTCGACGGTGCGCTCGCCGGTGCAGAACGGCTTGTCGTTGTCGTCGATGTCGCTGGTGACCAGGTCGCCGGCCTCGGCGTCGGTGCGCGCCAGCAGCACGGTGGGCGTGCCCATCACGTCGGCGGCGAGCCGCGCGGCCGACAGCTTGGCCACCGCTTCACGCGTGGGAACGAGCACCTTGCCGCCCATGTGGCCGCACTTCTTGGCCGCGGCCAGTTGGTCTTCGAAGTGGACGCCCGAGGCACCTGCCTCGATCATCGACTTCATCAGCTCGAACGCGTTGAGCACGCCGCCGAAGCCGGCTTCGGCATCGGCCACGATCGGCGCGAAGTAGTCGATGTCGTTCTTGCCTTCCGACCACTG
>CAIMXF010000157.1 GCA_903845345.1 uncultured beta proteobacterium | reverse complement strand
CCAGGCCAGCCAGTTGGCCCAGCGCTCCGGAATCAGCTCGCAGGTATCGAGCGTCACCGGCAGGCGGACACCATAGGGCGCGGACGGGTCGGGGTCGAAGCTGGCGGCCTGCGCGAGCATCATGAGGACGTGCACGTCGCTGTCCTTGGGCTTGCGCGCCTGCCAGAACGCGTCGATCCAGCGGCCGATGTCGGGCTGCTTGGCGAGTGCGCGCAGCACCGGCACGAATTCGTGGCGATACATCAGGTCGAAGCCCATGTCGCCGGAATGCACCGCCGCCGCGCTCCAGTAGTCCGGATGGAGCAGCGCATGCACCATCGCGCCGTAGCCGCCGCTCGACTTGCCGAAGAGGCCTCGCCGTCCCTGGCCGCCGCAGACGAAGGTGGCCTCGACGAACCGCACCGCCTCGAGGCGCAGGAAATCGTCCCAGCGGCCGAGCGCGACCGAGTTGACATACTGATTGCCGCCGAGCCGGGTGAAGCAGTCGGGGAAGGCCACGACGACCGGCGGCATCGCTCCGGCCGCGATCAGTCGGTCGAGCCGCTCGGGCAGGTTCTCGCCGAAATTCTTCCAGTTGGTGTGCGCCGGGCCGCCTGCGGTGAATCCCACGATGTCGACCAGCAGCGGCAGTCCGCGGCCGTCATGCCCCGCCGGCACGTAGACGTCGATGACGCGCAGCGTGGGATCTCCCAGCAGGTTGCCTGCGAGCACCTGGCTGTCGATGGCCAGGCGATGGACCTTGCCGGCGGGCACGTTCGGGCTGGGTCGCATCTTCATTCGTCCTGTCGATATTCGGCGCCGAGGCCATCGCCCCGGCGGCGGGCCTGCTGCGGCCGGTCTACTTCGACGAGATCAGGTCGACCTCGAATACCAGCGTGGCGTTCGGCGGAATCACGCCGCCCGCGCCGCGCGCGCCGTAGCCGAGGTCGGCCGGGATCGTCAGCACGCGAGTGCCGCCGGCGGCCATGCCTTGCACGCCTTCGTCCCAGCCCTTGATGACCATGCCCTGGTCGAGTCCGAACACGAAGGGCTGGCCGCGGGCCTTGCTGGAGTCGAACGTCTTGCCGCGGCCGTTCGGGGCGGCCGGGTCGGACAGCCAGCCGGTGTAGTGGACGGTGACGGACTGGCCGGACGTCGCGACGGGGCCATCGCCGATCTTGGTGTCTTCGTATTGCAGGCCGGAGGGCGTGGTGGTCATGGGTTGTTCGCTCTGGTTGGAATGGAAAGATGACGCCAGGGACGTCGCGGAGGAAGGGATCATGCCACCGACCGCGCGCAGCCTGTCGGCCCACGCCGGCACGGCCCTGGCCAGCCAGGCGGCGGGCGTCTCGCAGTGGTCGCTGCCGTCGTGCAGCGTGGCGTCCAGGCCGAGTGTGCGGGCGGCGCGGCGCAGCGCGACGACGGCGTCGACGTCGCTGCGCAGCGCGAGCGGACGCGCGCCGGTCTGCTTCGACAGCTTCTGGCCGTCGTCGGCGTAGACCAGCGGCGTGTGCAGATGACGTGGCGTCGGCAGGCCGAGCACGCGCTGGAGATGGATCTGGCGCGCGGTGTTGTCGGCCAGATCCGCGCCGCGCACGACGTCGGTGACGCCTTGCGCGGCGTCGTCGACCACCACCGCCAGCTGGTAGGCCCACAGGCCGTCGGCGCGTTTCAGCACGAAGTCGCCGACCGCGGCCGCGACGTCCTGGCGCTGCTCGCCGAGCAGGCGGTCGTGCCAGTCGACGACGACGTTCTCGCCAGTCGGCGTGCGCGTGCGCAGGCGCCAGGCCGGTGTCCGCCTGAACGGGATGTCGGGCTCGGCGTCGGTGGCCGCGAACGTCGGCGGGCAGCACGTGCCGGGATAGACGCGCTCCACGTGCGCGACGTGCGGGACGCCCGCGCGCGCGAGGGCGGCGGCGATGTCCGAGCGCGAGCACGTGCACGGATAGGCCCAGCCGCCGCGCTTGAGCTGCGCCAGCGCCGCTTCGTAGCGGTCGCCGCGCCGCGATTGCCAGACGGGCGGCGCATCGGGCACCAGGCCCAGCGCGGCCAGCTGGGCGAGGATGCCGGCGTCGGCGCCATCGATGCAGCGGGGGGTATCGACGTTCTCGATGCGCACCCGCCACGTCCCGCCGTGCGCGCGCGCGTCGAGCCAGCTCGCCAGCGCGGCCACCAGCGAGCCGGCGTGCAGCAGGCCGGTCGGCGAGGGCGCGAAGCGGCCGACGTAGTTCACTGGTCGGCGGACGCGGCGCCCGGCCGCGCCGGAGCCAGGGCGTCGCCTCCTTCGGAGGTGGCCGCGGTACTCCGCGTTCGGAGGTCGTCGCGACCTGGGGGGCACGGGCCGCCGCGCAACAGCAGCGCCGAGCGCGTCGTCGGACTCTCCAGCTGCTGCAGCCACCATTGCAGCGCCAGCCCTTGCGGCGCCTTCTGCGGCTGCGGCGCGGCGGCGCTGCGCCAGCCGTAGGCCAGCGTGGCCGTCACGCGCTGGCGCGCCACCGGCTTGACCACGAGGCGGCCCGCGGCGACGTGTTCGCGCACCAGCACCTCGGGCAGGAAGCCCGCGCCCAGGCCGATCATCTGCGCCTCGAGCTTGGCCTGCATGCTGCTGACCGTGAGAACGTCCTGGCCCGGCTGGATGTTGAAGGTCAGCGGCGACATGCGCTGCGCCGAGTCGGCCACCGCCACGCCGCGGTACTGCTTCATGACGGCGTCGGTGAGCGGCTCCTCGGCCTCGGCGAGCGGATGGTGCGGCGCCACGACATAGACGAACGGCGCGTCGCCCAGCGGCTTGAGTTCGATGCCGGCCGGGGCGGTGGTGTCCGCGGGAATGCCGATCGCGAGATCGGCCGACCCCATCACCAGCGCCTCGACCGTGCCGGCCATCACCTCGGTGCGCAGGCGCAGCCGCGTGCCGGGGCCGGCGCCGTCGTGCAGCTCGGGCGGGCGCAGCGCGTAGAACGCCTCGCACAGCTCGAACAGCGTCTGGCGCGAGACGACGGCGTCGGCGGCGATGGTGAGCTGCGTCTCCCAGCCGGTGGACACGCGGTGCACGCGATTGGCGACGGCGTCCATCTCGGCCAGCAGGCGGCGGCCTTCGTTGAGCAGCTCGGTGCCGGCGGCCGTGAGCCGCGCCTGGCGCGAGCTGCGGTCGAACAGCAGCACGTCGAGCGCGTCCTCGAGCTGGCGCACGCTGTAGGTGAGCGCGGACGGCACCTTGCCCAGCTCGCGCGCCGCGGCGGCGAAGCTGCCGGTGCGGGCGATGGTGTCCATCATCGTCAGCGCCTCGGGCGTGAGGGCGAAACGTCGGTCGAGGCTCATCGGGTTCTTTCCCTGCTGCGTGGGTCGGGCTCCGCCGCCGCGGGCGCTGCCGGAAGGGCGGTGGCCGGCGCGTCGAGGCCGAGGAAGGCGCGCACCGGCGCGACGCTGGCCTGCGGATCCTCCTCGTGCGGCACGTGGCCGAGGCCGGGCAGGATCACCAGCTGGCTGCCGGCGATGTCCTGCTGGAAATGATGCGCGTTGGCCGGAGGCACCAGGTGATCCTGCGCGCCCCACAGGATCAGCGTGGGCAGCTTGAGCGACTTGATGCGCTCGGGCGCGAGGTCGGTCGCGATCTCGTGCATGCGCACGTTGAGCGCGTGCCGGTTGCCTTCGCGCAGCAGCATCTCGAAGTAGCGGTCCACCAGCACGCCGCTCACGCGCGACGGGTCGCCGTAGACGTCGCGCACGCTGCGTTCGACGACGGCCTTGGGCGTCAGGTACTCGTCGATGACATCGAACACGGGCGTGCGCGCCATCTGGAAGCCGAGCGGGATGCGCTCGGGCACGAACGCATAGCCGGTGGCGTCGACCAGGATCAGCCGGTCGACGCGGGCCGGTGCCGCGGCCGCGACGCGCCACGCCACCTCGCCGCCCAGCGAGGTGCCGCCGATGGAAAAGCGCTGCACGTGCAGCGCGTCGAGGAAGTCGAGCGTGAAGCGGGCGAGGTTGTCGGCGCGGTAGTCGTCGCGCGGGTACTCGCCGGTGAACGGGCCGGTGAGGCCGAAGCCGGGCAGGTCGACGGTGATCACGCGCTTGCGGGCGCGCAGGTCGCCGGCCCAGCCCTGCCAGGTGTGCAGGCTGGCGGCGGTGCCGTGCAGCAGCACCAGCGGGGTCGGGTCGGTCT
>CAIMXF010000156.1 GCA_903845345.1 uncultured beta proteobacterium | reverse complement strand
CGGCAGCGTGGGCATCGGAATTTCCGGCAGCGCCACTGCACCCTTCGCCTTCGGCCTGGCCTTCTTCAACGTGCCCTCGACCGACACGAAGCTCGGGCAGAAGCCGTTGGCACAGGAGAAGTCCTGGTTGCAGGTGTTCTGGTTGATGCGGCGCTTGCGGCCGAACTCGGTCTCGACCGGCTCGACGGACAGGCAGTTGCTCTGCACCGAGCAGTCGCCGCAGCCTTCGCACACCGCCTCGTTGACGACGACGCGGCGCGGGCTCTGCGCCATCGTGCCGCGCTTGCGGCGGCGCCGCTTCTCGGTGGCGCAGGTCTGGTCGTAGATGATGACCGTGACGCCCTCGACCTCGCGCAGCTCGCGCTGCAGCGCGTCCAGCTCGTCGCGGTGATGGACCGTCGTCCCTTCGGCGAGCCTGACGCCGGAGTTGTAGCGCTCGGGCTCGTCGCTCACCACGAGGATGCGCCTGACGCCCTCGGCCTCCAGCTCGCGCGTGGTCGACGCGACGTCGATCTGTCCGTCCACCGGCTGGCCGCCGGTCATCGCGACAGCGCCGTTGAACAGGATCTTGTAGGTGATGTTGACCTTGGACGACAGCGACTGCCGGATCGCCAGCAGCCCCGAGTGGTAGTAGGTGCCGTCGCCGAGGTTGGCGAAGATGTGCTTCTCGGTGGTGAACGGCGACTGGCCGACCCAGGGCACGCCCTCGCCGCCCATCTGCGTGAACGTGGACGTCGAGCGATCCATCCAGTTGACCATGTAGTGGCAGCCGATGCCCGCGACCGCGCGCGAGCCTTCGGGCACCTTGGTCGACGTGTTGTGCGGGCAGCCCGAACAGAACCACGGCGTGCGGTCGCCGACGGCGCCCTCGGTGTCGGCCTTCAACGCGAGCAGCGCGCGATCCTTGGCCTCGAGGACGGCGATGCGCTCGTCCATGCGGCGCACGACGTCCTCGGGCACGCCCAGCTTCTTCAGGCGCTTGGCGACGGCCTTGGCGATGATCGCGGGCGTGAGGTCGGCCTTCGGACGCAGCAGCCAGTTGTCGCCCGGGTTCGGGTTGCTCCACTCGCCGCCGGACAGGTCGCCCTCCTGCTCGTCGAACTTGCCCAGCACCGTCGGGCGCACGTCGTTGCGCCAGTTGTACAGCTGTTCCTTGAGCTGGTACTCGATCATCTGGCGCTTTTCCTCGACGACCAGGATCTCCTTGAGACCTTGCGCGAAGTCGCGCGTGATCGTCGCCTCCAGCGGCCACACGACGTTGACCTTGTGGATGCGGATGCCGAGGGCGCGGCAGGTGGCGTCGTCGAGGCCGAGGTCGGCCAGCGCCTGGCGCAGGTCGTTGTAGGCCTTGCCGCTGGCGATCAGGCCGAAGCGGTCGTGCGGCGTCGCCACGACGTTGTGGTTCAGCTTGTTCGCGCGCACGTAGGCGAGCGCCGCGTACCACTTGAAATCCATCAGCCGGGCTTCCTGCTCCAGCGGCGGATCGGGCCAGCGGATGTGCAGGCCGCCGGCGGGCATCACGAAGTCTTGCGGCAGCACGATGTTCACGCGATGCGGATCGACGTCCACCGTCGATGACGACTCGACCACTTCCTGGATCGTCTTCATCGACGTCCACACGCCCGAGAAGCGGCTCATCGCGAACGCGTGCAGGCCCATGTCGAGGATGTCCTGCACCGACGACGGGAAGAACACCGGCATGCCGCACGCCTTGAAGATGTGGTCGCTCTGGTGCGCGGCGGTGGAGCTCTTGGAGACGTGGTCGTCGCCGGCGATCGCGATCACGCCGCCGTTGGCGGAGGTGCCCGCCATGTTGGCGTGCTTGAAGACGTCGGCCGTGCGGTCGACGCCCGGGCCCTTGCCGTACCAGAGGCCGAACACGCCGTCGAACTTGTTGGTCTGCGGATAGAGCGCGAGCTGCTGCGTGCCCCACACCGCGGTGGCGCCGAGCTCCTCGTTGACGCCCGGCTGGAACACGATGTTCTGCGCGGCGAGGTGCTTCTTGGCGCTCCACAGCGCCTGGTCGTAGCCGCCCAGCGGCGATCCACGGTATCCGCTGATGAACCCGGCCGTGTTGAGGCCGGCGAGCGCGTCGCGCGTGCGTTGCAGCATCGGCAGGCGAACCAGCGCCTGCACCCCGCTCATGAACGCGCGGCCGGTGTCGAGCGCGTACTTGTCGTCCAGCGACACCGTCTCCAGGGCTTTGCGGATGCTGTCGGGCAAGGGGGCGTTCATGGTCGCGTCTCCTGGTGTTGCAGGACGTCAAGGGATGAGGCGGGCGTTCGTCGCGAAGGACTTCGGCCTGGCGCTCCGGTGCGGCTTTGGCCGGCTGGGGCGGGGCGGCGAACCTGTCCAGTGTAGGGAAAAGCGACAGCGATGTGCTTGCGTTGTGCTTGTCCTGGCAGGGTTGTTGAGAAACAATGTTGCTGCAGTAGACGACCTGGAGAATCAACCTTGCCAAGAAGCGAGAAGTCGGGAAAAGCGGGCGCCAAGCCGGCCCGGGCGCCGTCGCCGCCGCGCGACCCCGACGCGCGCGAGGCCCGCGACGCCGGCGGCCTCGACCGCTACGACATCGCGCTGCTGGGCGAACTGCAGCGCGACGCGCGCCAGTCCAACGCCGACCTGGCCGCGCGCATCGGCCTGTCGCCCGCGCCCACGTGGCGCCGGGTGCGCCGGCTCGAGGAGCTCGGCGTCATCACCGGCTACCGCGCCGAGATCGACCGCCGCAAGATCGGCCTGGGCGTGCTGGCCTTCGTGCGGGTGGACGCCGAGCGCGACAACGCCGACGCCACGCGCACGCTCGAAGAGGCGATCCGCAACCTGCCCGAGGTCATCTCGTGCCACTACATCAGCGGTGCGGGCACCTTCGAGCTGCAGGTGCTCGTGACCGACCTCGACGCCTATTCGCGCTGGACGATGGACACGCTGTTCCGCCTGCCCAACGTGAAGGACCTGCACACCAGCTTCTCGCTGGGCGAGATCAAGTCCAGCGCGGCCTTGCCGCTGGGCCACCTGGGCGCGAGCCGCTGATGGACGCGACGAGAAGGCCGGCGAACGGACGGGTTATTCCGCTGCACGACAGTTCTGTTTGCGGAGAGCATCGAGTCTCGGGGCGGCATAACGAACGGGTAACGCGGGGGCTCTACCATGTGCCATCGATCACTCGTCATCCCACCTGAGTTGGACCAGCATTGAATCGTCGTGACGTCATCGGGCGGATGGGCATGGCCCTGGCGGGCCTCGCGGGCGTCGGCGTGGCCGGCCGGGCCGCGGCGGCGCCCGACACCCTGCTCACGCCCGAGGAGCAGGCCTGGGTCGCCAGGCACCCGGTGCTGCTGTTCGCGCCCGAGCGCGACTTCCCGCCGTTCAGCTTCGTCGACAGCCAGGGCCAGCATCGCGGGTTGTCCGCCGACGTCCTCGATCTCGTGCAGGCGCACACGGGCCTGAAGTTCCAGGCCGTCGCCGCCGGCGAGCGCGCCGTCAACATCGACCGCCTGAAGCGCCGCGAGGTCGACCTGCTCACGTCGCTGCGGCCCACCGCCGACCGCGAGCAGTTCATCGCGTTCACCAGCGCCTACGTCAGCTCGCCGGCCGTGGTGCTGCGCCGGCGCGGCGACCACCGGCCGGGCGACCTGGCGAAGATGGGCGGACAGCGCGTGGCGGTGGATCGCAATTCGGCCGCCGAGGCCTTCATCCACGAGACCTATCCCGACGTGCCGCCCGTGGAGGTCGACGTCGCTGCGCAAGGCCTGCGCGACCTGGTGTTCGGCGAGGTCGACGCCTGCGTCGTCAACCTGGCCACGGCGTCGTTCATCATCGAGCGCGATCGCCTCGGCGGACTGCGCGTGGCGGGCGAGACGGGCTATTTCTCCACGCTGACGCTGGGCTACCGCAAGGACTGGCCGATGCTGGGCCGCGTGCTGGAGAAAGGCCTGGCGCAGATCAGCGACGCCGAGCGCGCGACGATGATCGCGCGCTGGATCCCGCTGTCGGACATCGCGTGGTGGCAACGTCCCGAGGTGCAGCGCGTGCTGGGCGCCGCCTCGATCGGCACCGGCCTGCTGATGGGCGGCTTGCTGTTGTGGAACCGCGCGCTGCGCCGCGCCGTGGCGCAGCGCACCGACGCGCTGCAGAAGGAGCTCGCCGAGCGCCAGCGCCTGGAGACGCGGCTGCGCACGCTGGCCGAGCACGATCCGCTCACCGGCCTGATGAACCGCGCCGCGCTCACCGAGGCGTTGCGGCGGTCGCTGGCGCTGGCCGCGCGCCAGAAGTGGTCGGTGGCCGTCGTGTTCATCGATCTCGACAAGTTCAAGGCCGTCAACGACTCGCTGGGCCACGCCGCCGGCGACGAACTGCTGCGCCAGATCGCGTCGCGCCTGCAGGGCTGCCTGCGCGAGAGCGACCTGCTCGGACGCCTGGGCGGCGACGAGTTCATCGTCGTGGCCGAGGCGCTGCACGACGGCCCGCGCAACGCGATCGAGCTCACCGACAAGCTGCTGATGCAGATGAAGCGTCCGTTCCTGGTCGGCGACCAGTCGCTCGCGATGGGTTTCTCGGCCGGCATCTCGATCTTCCCCGGCGACGGCGACACGCCCGAGTCGCTGATCGCCAATGCCGACGCCGCGATGTACCAGGCCAAGGAACAGGGCCGCTTCCGGGCGGCGCTGTTCAAGGGCGCCGGTCCGGCACCGAGCGAGGAGCCGGCATGACGCGCATCGCGTTGGCAGCGGCGCTGCTCGTGCTCGCCGCGGCGCGCACGGGCCTGGCGGCCGAATCGGTCGCCGCAGGCTTCCATCCGGCCGAGCCGGCGTCGGCGGCCTCGGGCGCCGCGCCCGCGCGTCGCGCGGCGCGCGCGGGCACGAACCTGCCGGCGGCCAACTTCCTCGTCGAGTGGCGCCTGCAGCCGGCCGACGCCCGGCCTGCGGCGAGCGGCGGCTGGACGGTCACGTCCGGCAGCGCCGCGACTGGCACCAGCGGCTTCGGGCCCGGCGCGCTCGTGGTGGGCACCGCCAGGCCGGCGCCACCGCAGGCGCTGCGCGTGGCCAACGGCAAGGAAGGATCCATCCAGTTCGACCGCTCCGAGACCCGCACCGTCTACGACATGGCCTACACCGCCGCCTCCAGCACGAGTTCCGCCACCGACGGCTCCTCGCAGGTGACGACGGGCGCGGCGTCGAGCGCCACCGCGATCGGCGGCTCGCGCTCGAACTCGCGCTCGCGTGCGGCCGAAGTGCAGAGCCACGAGGTGGTCGTCCACCGCGTCGACGGCCTGCGGGTGACGCCGCACTGGACGAAGGGCGACACGCTGGAGATCGACGTCGCGCTGACGCACGCGGCGCCCGCGCCGGTCTCGCGCAACGCGAGCGCGGACGCGCGTGCCGGCCGCGACATCGATTTCCACTCGACCGTGCAGGCCAGCTTCGACGAATGGCTTACGGTCGCGAGCGTGGGCGAAGGCGGCGACGAGTTGCAGATCCGGGTCAGCTGGCGCTGACCTATCGGCACGGTTGGCGCCCGCGGCGTGAGCTAAGTCACCGGACGGGCGTGTCCGGCCCGCGCCATGCGGCATTTTCCCATTGACCCGTCCGCGGGCCTCGCGAATGATCGAGCCCATGCTGCAAGGCTGATTGTGAGAGGGAAGCCGGCGACCATGTTTCGCCAGGCTCGCGAGGTCAAGCGCGTCGGCCCGGCTGGAAACGTTTCCGGCCGGGCCCGACAGCCTACCCGGCGCCCTGTCGGCACCTCGCCGATTTTCTTGAGCGCCCACGCCGCAAGTAGCGTGACCAAAATCACCGACTCCGCTGCCCCGCAGCATCCGGACGGGTTTGCCCTGATCCCGCTGTTACAGTGTGTGCGAAGATACGCTTGGTAACTATATGTTACGAAACAGCGGAGGGCCCGGTGAGTGCTCTTCGCCCAGTCGCGTGGCGCCTTCGTGCCCGGACCCAAGAGGGAAATCCATGTTCAAGAAGATCTTCATTGCCGCAGCGATCGGCGCGGTCGCCTTCGGCGCGCAGGCGTCCATCGTGACGAACGGCAGCCTGACCGGCAACACCGGCAACTACATCTACAACGCCGCGCCGACCACGGTCACCCAGTTCTACGGCAGCGTCCCGACGGGCGACGCCGACGTCACTGGCTGGACGGGCAGCTTCGTCAGCATCGCCGCCAACAGCAGCCCCTGGGGCAAGCCGGGCAGCCTCCCGCACGCCGCCGGCGAAACCAGCGGCTACGTCGCAGGCATCCAGGCCGACGGCACGCTCACCCAGACGCTGACCGACCTGCAAGCCGGCACGTATCTGCTGACCTGGTCGGATGCCAATCGCGTCGGCGTAAGCAACAGCCAGAACTACACGGTCTCGTTCAACGGCGTCACGCTGGATCTGACGCCCTTCACGACGAAGGCCGGCGCAGGCTGGAACACGGAATCCGTCGAATTCACGCTGGCCCAGGCGACCACGGGCGACCTGACCTTCACCGGCGGCACGAGCTACGCGAATACCGACGCCACCAGCTTCATCGACAACGTGACGATCTCCGCCGTGCCCGAACCCGCGTCGCTGCTGATGATGGCCGTCGCCACGCTGGGCCTGCTGGCCTGGCGCCGTCGCGCGCAGGTCTGAAGACCTCGCGCATGACCGGAGGCCGCGCGCGGTCTCCGGCGAGACGAAGGGCCGCAGTCGCGGCCCTTTTTCATGGGCGCGCGCGGGTCACGCGCGCGGCCAGAGCACCCACATCCGCAGCGGCTGCTTCATGCGACCGGCCTGCGCCTCGGCGTCGTCGCCCCAGCCCCAGAAGAAGTCGGCGCGCACCGGGCCGACGATGGCGGTGCCGGTGTCCTGCGCCATCACGGCGCGCTGCAGCGTGCGGGCGGACAGCGGCTCGGTGGTGTCCAGCCAGACCGCCGCGCCCAGCGGAATCGACGCCGGATCCACGGCGATCGCGCGCCCCGGCGTCAGCGCGACGCCCTGCGCGCCGCGCGGGCCCACGCGCGCGTCGGGCAGGGCTTCCTCGCGGAACCACACGACGCGCGGGTTGGCCCACAGCAATTCCTGCAGCCGCTGCGGATTGCGCTTCGCCCAGTCCTTGATCGTCGGCCACGACGCCTCGGTCGGCTTCATCTCGCCCTGCTCGATCAGCCAGCGGCCGACCGACTTGTACGGCTGCTCGTTGTTGCCCGCGAAGGCGAGCCGCACGACGCGATCGCTGCCGTCGGGCTCGACGAGGTGCAGCCGGCCCGAGCCCTGCACCTGCAGCACGAGCGCGTCGAGCGGATCGGCCAGCCACGCGATCTCGTGGCCGCGCACCGAGGCCTGGGCCTCGGGCAGGGTGTCGATCTCCTGGCGCGTCCACGTCGGCCTGTGCGGCACGAAGCCGGCCGGCGGCCCCCACAGCGGCGTGCGGAACGCGCCGCCGGGCTTGCGGCGCGCCTCGACCAGCGGCTCGAAATAGCCGGTGGCCAGGCCGACGGGATCGCCCTCGGCCGACTCCAGGCGAAACACCTCGAGCCGCTGTTCCAGCCAGCGCCGGGCGTCGGCGTCGTCGTGAGGCATGAAGCGCAGCGCCTCGCCGCACAGCGCGACCCAGCGCGGCGCCGGCACCGTGCAGCCCTGGCGCAGCGCGGGCCACAGCTCCTGCACGTGGTCGTCGCGCCAGCCCGGCAGGTCGGCGAACGCGGCGGGTACCCAGCGCGCATGCGGGTGCTCGGGCTCGCCCGCGAGCGGCGGCAACGGCGGCAGCGGCCTGGGCGGGGTCGCCGGCGGCGCGACGCCGCCGCCGGGCGTGCGCGTCTCGATCGGTGCGGTCGTGCGAGGGCCGTAGGACGAGCACGCCGCCAGCGTCCCTAGAATCGAGGCCAGGGCAACGACTGCGAAACGAGATCTCATGGGCTGGATTGTGTTCGAGGCAATGCTCGCGCTGTGCGTGATGCTGGCGGTGGTGTGGTGGACGTTCCGCGGGCGCGCGGACGACGACTCGTCCGACGAGCCGGAACAGGACACGCCCGCCGACAAGCCCTGACCTGGTTAGTGCAGGGCCTGCGCGATCGCGAGCGCGAACGCCTCGATCGGCACCTCGAAGGCCTCGGCCTCGTCGGTCATGCAGTACAGCTCGCCGCGCATGCTGCCGCGCGGGGTCGTGATGCGCGTCCAGCTCGTGTACTCGAACTGCTCGCCGGGCTTGAGCAGCGGCTGCTGGCCGACGACGCCCAGCCCGCGCACCTCTTCCACCTGGCCGCTGCCGTGGGTGATGACCCAGTGGCGGCCGATCACCTGCGCGGCGGTGTCGCCGGTGTTGCGGATGGTGATGGTGTACGCGAAGGCATAGACGTCCTCCGACGCGGACGACTGGTCGGGCAGGAATCGGGTGGAGACGCTGCAACTGAGTTCTGGACTTGGCATCGCCGCATTTTGATGCATAAGCCGTGTCGCTTCGTCGAGCAGGGCCCGGGCGGGGCCGGCGAACCCTAAAATCGCGGCTCCCGCCGCCCGCTCACGTCAGCCCCGCATGAAGCCCACCTACCGCATCGCCCCGTCCATCCTCTCCGCCGATTTCGCGCGCCTCGGCGACGAATTCCGGGACGTGATCGCGGCCGGCGCCGACTGGATCCACTTCGACGTGATGGACAACCACTACGTGCCCAACCTGAGCTTCGGCCCGATGATCTGCCAGGCGCTGAGGAAGCACGCGGTGCGCGCCGACGGCACGCCGGTGCCCATCGACGTGCACCTGATGATCTCGCCGGTCGACGCGCTGGCGCAGCAGTTCGCCAAGGCCGGCGCCGACCTGGTCAGCTTCCACCCCGACGCCAGCACGCACGTCGACCGCACGCTGCAGCTGATCAAGGCCGAGGGCTGCAAGGCCGGCCTGGTGTTCAACCCGGCGGCCCCGATCGACGTGCTGGAGTGGGTGATCGACAAGGTCGACCTGGTGCTCGTGATGAGCGTCAACCCCGGCTTCGGCGGCCAGAGCTTCATCCCGAGCGCGCTGCGCAAGATCGAGAAGCTGCGCAGGATCATCGATGCCTCCGGCCGCGACATCCGCCTCGAAGTGGACGGCGGCATCAAGGCCGACAACATCCGCGCCGCGGCCGACGCCGGCGCCGACACCTTCGTGGCCGGCAGCGCGATCTTCGGCCAGAAGGACTACGCCAGGGCGATCGCCGAGATGCGCGAGGCGCTCGCGGCCTGAGGCCAGGCGACGGCGGCCGGGAGGCGGCTTGTCGGATCCGAGGTGCAGGGATGTGTGCGCCCGCTCGCGGGACGCCCGCGCGCCCCGCGCGCGCGAGCGCTGTAAGGTTTGCCGACCTTGGTACGACAGGAACGCATGTCCTGGCCCCGACCGGCGCAATGGCCCCTGCTGACACCATGGTCGAGCGCGGGCCGGGCCGAGCACGGCTCGGCGTTTGCCCCTAGCATGGCCCTCCCGGCTTCGCGGCCGGGCCGGCGCCCGTCAGCGCCGAACTCCCGCCGCCTTCCCGCGGCTCCCGTCGCACCCTTTTTCCCTTGATGACGATGACGCCTTCGATCGATGCCTATCGTCACGTGCGCGACGCCACGCTGCGCCTCGTCGACGGACTGGCCGACGCGGACCTGACACCGCAGTCCGCCGACTTCGCGAGCCCCGGCAAGTGGCACCTCGCGCACACCACGTGGGTCTTCGAGCAGTTCCTGCTGGCGGAGCACGGGCGCGGCTATCGCCGCTTCGACGAGCGCTTCGGCTTCCTGTTCAACTCGTACTACAACGCGGTCGGCGCGCGCCACGAGCGCCCGCGCCGCGGGGTGCTGACGCGGCCGACGCTCGAACAGGTGCTGGCCTACCGCGCGCACGTCGACCACGCGATGGCCGACCTGCTCGGCACGCGGCTGCCACCCGAGGTCGGCGACCTGATCGAGCTGGGCCTGCATCACGAGCAGCAGCACCAGGAGCTGATCCTCACCGACCTGCTGCACCTGTTCGCGCAGAACCCGCTGCGGCCGGCGGTGCGCCGGGCTCACGTCGGGCCGGAGCCCGACGAGCCGGCCGCGCTGAGATGGGTGCAGTTCGATGGCGGCAACGTGCAGGTCGGGCACAAGGGGCCGGGCTTCGCATTCGACAACGAATCGCCGCGCCACGTCGTCGCGCTGCAGTCGTTCCGCCTCGCCTCGCGCGCGGTCACCAATCGCGAGTGGCTGCAGTTCATCGAGGACGGCGGCTATGCCGACCCGGCGCTGTGGCTGTCGGATGGCTGGGACACCGTGCAGGCCCAGCGTTGGCAGGCGCCGCTGTACTGGGAACAGAACGAGGACGGCGAGCGCTGGCAGATGACGCTCGCGGGACTCGAGCCGCTGGCGCTCGACGATCCCGTCGTGCACGTGAGCTTCTTCGAGGCCGACGCCTACGCCCGCTGGGCGGGCAAGCGACTGCCGACGGAGTTCGAATGGGAGTTTGCCGCGCGCGGCTTGCCGGTCGAAGGCAACTTCGTCGAGTTCGGCGCCGACCGGCCGCGGCGCGCGCTCGATCGTCCGGGCCTGCAGCAGATGTTCGGCGACGTCTGGGAATGGACGGCCAGCCCCTACGTGGCCTATCCCGGCTTCCGCACGGCGCCCGGCGCGGTCGGCGAATACAACGGCAAGTTCATGAACGGCCAGTACGTGCTGCGTGGCGGCTCGTGCGCGTCGCCGCGCAGCCACCTGCGCGCCAGCTATCGCAATTTCTTTCAACCCGGGCAGCGCTGGCAGTTCAGCGGCCTGCGCCTCGCGGAGGACGCATGAAACCAGACATCCAGTGGGCGAACGCCGAGCGCGCGGCCGAGCTTTCCACGCGCTACAACGTCACGCCGCTCACGCCGGCCTTCCGCGTCGACCCGCAGTTCGAGGCCGACGTGCTCGACGGCCTCGACGACGACCCGAAGCACCTGCCCAGCATCTGGCTGTACGACCGCCGCGGCTCCGAGCTGTTCGAGGAGATCACCGAGGTCGCCGAGTACTACCCGACGCGCACCGAGACGCGCCTGCTCGCCGGCCTCGCGCCGCAGCTCGAGAGCGAGATCGGCGGCGTGCACACGCTGGTCGAGATCGGCAGCGGCTCCAGCCGCAAGACGCGCCTGCTGCTCGCGGCGATGCATTCTCTGCGTCGCTACGTGCCGGTCGACATCTCCGCCGACTTCCTGCACGACGCGGCCGCCGGCCTCGCGCGCGACTTCCCGCACCTGGCCGTGCAGCCGGTGGTGGCCGACTTCACCGCGCCGTTCGCGCTGCCCGGCGGCGCTTCGGACGACAGCGCCGGCAACCTCGGCTTCTTCCCCGGCTCGACGATCGGCAACTTCACGCCCGACGCCGCGATCGACCTGATGACGCAGCTCGGCCGCACGCTGGGCTCGCGCTCGCGGCTGTTGATCGGCGTCGATACCACGCAGGACCCGGCGCTGCTGATCCCGGCCTACGACGACGCCGCCGGCGTGACCGCGGCGTTCAACCTCAACCTGCTCGATCGCATCAACCGCGAGCTCGACGGCGACTTCGACAGTCGCGACTTCCGCCATCTCGCGCGCCACGATCCGCACCACGGCCGCATCGAGATGCACCTGGTGAGCCAGCGGGCGCAGGAGGTGCATGTGCGCGGTCGTACGTTCATGTTCGCGGCGGGCGAGACGATCCATACCGAGAACTGCTACAAGTATTCGCCGACGCAGTTCCTGCATATGGCGCACGCCGCGAAGTGGCGCTGCGAGCGCTCGTGGCAGGATGGCGGACGCACGGGCTTCACCGTCTACCTGCTGCGCCGGGACTCCTGAACCGGTATCCCGGTATTAGCCGGTTACTACTAACCGCACCCTGAGGCGGCGCGTCGCGCCTGGGCGCGCAGGCCAGGCCTCGGGCCGCGTTGCGAAGTGCGCTCAAGAAGAGGGTTATATGGCTTGACACGCCGGGGCCATCGGAGTGAACTGGCCTGCACGTTGTCCTGGACAAGGCCCGGCCGATGAGTCGATGCCTGGACCGGGCGGCGCAGGGAGTGTCAAGCAGATGAGCGAACCGGATGGCCGCGCGGCCAATGAAGGCGCATTCCGCCAGGTGGTCGAGAACGTGGCCGCGGGCATCGCCATCCTGCAGGACCATCGCATCGTCCATGTGAATCCGCGCGCGGCCCGCATGCTAGGCCGCGAGGTGCAGGCGTTGCTGGGGATCGATCCGGTCACGCTGCTGGCCGTCGACGAGCGGCATCGGCCCGGCCAGACGACCGAGAACCTCATCTCCGGCCGCATCGACGAACACTACGGCGAGTTCCGCATCGCCATGCCCGACGGCCGCGTGCGGCACATCGCCGGCTCGGCCACGCGCACCGAGTGGTCCGGCCGCCCCGCCGTGCTGGCGGTGCTGCACGACATCTCGCGCCAGCGCGCCGCGATGGCCGCGCTGCGCGGAAGCGAGGAGCGCTACCGCACGATGATCGAGTCGCTCAACGAGGGCGTGATGATCTTCGACGGCAAGGCGCGGCTCAAGGGCATCAATGCGGCCGGCGAGCGCCTGCTGGGCGCGACGTTCGCGCAACTGCGCCACAACCAGCTCGGCGATTGGCGGCCCATCGACGCCGACGGCAAGCCCGTGCCGGCCGAGCAGATTCCCATCGCCGTCGTCCTGGCCACCGGCAAGCCGGTTCGCCACCAGTTGCTGGGCATGATCCTCGCCGAAGGCGGCTTGCGCTGGCTCGACGTCAACTGCGAGCCGCTGCACGATGCGGCCACCGGCGAGGTCAGCGGCGGGTTGTTGTCGATGACCGACGTCACCGAGGCGCGGCGCACCGAGGCGGCGCTGCGCGTCAGCGAGAGCACCAACCGCACGCTGATGGACGCGCTGGCCGACGGCGTGTTCGTGGCGCAGGACTTCCGCTTCGTCTACGCCAACCGGCTGCTGCTGGAGCTGCTCGGCTACGAACGCGAGGAGTTCGCCGGCCTGCCGTTCGATCGCGTCATCGCGCCGGCCGTGCTGCCGCTGTGGAACGACCGGTTCCGCGCACGCGTGGGCACGGGCGCCGAGCCGGTGCGCCAGTACGAGGTGCAGTTCCTGCGCAAGGACGGCAGCGTCGCGGAGTTCGAGCTGGTGGCCAACCGCACCACGTACCAGAACCAGCCCGCGGTGCTGGGCGTGCTGCGCGACATCGCCGAACGCAAGCGCGCCGCCGCCGAGCTGGAGCGCCATCGCGACCGCCTCGAGGAACTGGTGCACGAGCGCACGCGCGAGCTCGAGGCCGCGGTGGCCGCGCGCATCGCGAGCGAGAACTTCGCGCAGACGATGACCGACCACCAGCCCACGCTGCTGGCCTATGTCGACCGCGAGCGCCGCGTGCAGTTCGCCAACCGCGCCTGGCTCACCTGGTTCGGCAAGACGCGCGAGGAGGTGCTGGGCCGCGACGGGCGCGAGTCGGTCGGCGACGTGCTGCTGCAGCCCGCCGAGGACGTCATCGCCAAGGTGATGCGCGGCGAGGCGATGGGCACGCCGGCCGAGATGCGCGGCGCCGACGGACGCGTCGGCAATTTCTGGATCTACCGGCTGCCCGAGATCGTCGACGGCGACATCCGCGGCTACTTCTTCATCGCCACCGACGTCACCGACATGCGGCGCAGCGAACGCCGGCTGCAGGAGCTCAACACCAAGCTGATCCTGGCCGAGTCGTTCACGCGCGGCATCGCCGACAACCTGCCGGTGCGCGTGGCCTATTGGGACAGCGAGCAGCGCTGCCGCTTCGCCAACAAGGTGTATTGCGACTGGTTCGGCAAATCGCTCGACCAGGTGCTGGGCAAGACGACGACGGAGATCTTCGGCGAGGACCGCTCGCCCGAGCGCCTCACGTTCTCGAAGCAGGCGCTGGCCGGAGCGCCGCAGAAGTTCGAGAGCGAGGAGGTGAGCGCCGACGGCCGCTACGGCATCTGGCAGGTGCAGTACATCCCCGACATCCAGCGCGGCGAGGTGCGCGGCTTCTTCGTGCTCGCCTCCGACATCACCGCATCCAAGCGCGCGCAGGCCGACCTGCAGACGCTCAACCTCGAGCTGGTGGCCGCGCGCGACGTCGCCGAGGACGCGGCGCAGGCCAAGTCGGCGTTCCTCGCCAACATGAGCCACGAGATCCGCACGCCGATGAACGTCATCATCGGCCTGACGCACCTGATGCTGCGCGACCGGCACGACCCGACCACGTCCGACCGCCTCGCCAAGGTGGGCGACGCGGCGATGCACCTGCTCGACATCATCAACGACATCCTCGACCTGTCCAAGATCGATGCCGGCAAGCTGGTGCTGGCGCCGGTCGACTTCTCGGTCGACGCGCTGCTCGCGCGCGCCACCGCGCTGGTCACCGACGGCGCGCGCCGCAAGGGCCTGGCACTGACCGTCGACCGCGGCGACCTGCCGCAGGCGCTGCGCGGCGACGCGCTGCGGCTGTCGCAGGTCCTCGTCAACCTGCTGAGCAACGCGGTGAAGTTCACCTCGCGCGGCAGCGTCGTGCTGCGTTGCGACGTGCTGGCGCAGGCGGGCGGCGAGTGGACGATCCGCTTCGCGGTGCGAGATACGGGCGTGGGTATATCGACGGAAGCGCAGGAGCGGCTGTTCAGTCCGTTCGAGCAGGCCGACGGCTCGACCACGCGGCGCTTCGGCGGCACCGGCCTGGGGTTGTCGATCGCGCGCGAACTCGCGCAGCTGATGGGCGGATCCGTGGGCGTCGAGAGCGAACTGGGGCGCGGCAGCGTGTTCTGGTTCACGGCCAAGCTGCAGTCGGCGGGCGCGCAGGAGCAGGGCGCGCCGAGCCCGCGCGAGGCCGTCGTCGCGAGCCGCGGCGTCGAGCAGACGCTCAAGGATCGGCACCGCGGCGCGCGCGTGCTGATCGCCGACGACAACCGCATCAACCAGGAGCTCGCCACCGAGCTGCTGCGCCTCGTCGACCTGCAGGTGGAGGTGGCCGACAACGGACGCATCGCCGTCGACATGGCGCGCCGCGGCGCCTACGACCTGATCCTGATGGACATGCAGATGCCCGAGATGGACGGCCTCGAGGCGACGCGCCTGATCCGCACGGTGCGCGAGCTCGATTCGACGCCCATCGTCGCGATGACGGCCAGTGCGTTCGGCGCCGATCGCGACGCCTGCCTGGCCGCGGGGATGAGCGACCATATCGGCAAGCCGGTGAACCCGGCCGCGCTGTACGAGAAGCTGCTGCGCTGGCTCGACGAGTCGCGCAAGGCGCCGCGGCCGGCGCCGGTCGACGCCGCCAGGCCGGCGCCGGCCGCGCCGCTGCCCACCGACGTGCTCGACGACATCGAGGGGCTCGACGTCGTGCGCGGCATGAGCCTGTTCGCCGGCCAGCGCGCGCTCTACATGCAGGCGCTCGGCTACTTCGTCGACCTTTACGGCGATGGCCTGGCGTCGGTCGACAAGTACATCGCCGATGCACCCGGCGCCGAGCGCGAGGCCGCGGGACGCGAGATCCACTCGATGGGCGGCGCCGCCGCGGCGCTCGGCGCGACCGAGCTCGAGAACGCGGCGCACCACATCGACACCCTGCTGCGCGGCGACACCGCCAGGCAGGCCGACGACGCGGTGCTGCGGGCCGAGCTGGAGCTGCTGCGCGACGACCTGGCCGGCCTCGTCGGGCGACTGTCCGGCGCGCTCGGCCGGCGCGGCAAGCCGGTTACCTGACCGGAATGACCGTGCCGCGATCCACGGCCACGGCCGTGACCGCGTTCTGCGGCGAGCCGTCCACGAGCCGGTCCGAGTAGGTGAGATAGACCAGCGTGTTGCGCGTGCGGTCGACCATGCGGACGATGCGAAGCCTCTTGAACAGCAGGCTCATGCGCTCGCTGAACACCTCCTCCTGCTGCGGCAGCGGCTGCTTGATCGACACCGGCCCGACCTGGCGGCACGCGATCGAGGCCTCGGCCTTGTCGACCGCGACGCCCAGCGCGCCCTTGATGCCACCGGTCTTGGCGCGCGACACGTAGCAGGTGATGCCGGCCACACTAGCGTGTTTTTTTGAATTGCCGATACGTTCTTGTTTTGATAAAATGGACAGACCTCATCAGCACAGCAAGTACAATGAGCGACCCAGCTCGACGCGCCACGCTTCCCCTCCTGGCTCTAACGACGGCTTCCGAGCTTAACGAAGCTGGTTCCCAAGAAGTAGTTCTGCGCGGCAAGTCCGAAACCGTAACTTACTTCAGGACACCTGTGAGAGATGCCGCGGGTAAGCGGATAGATGGCGGCCCTGAATGGTCGCTTGGAAAGTATTCTCGCTTTCCCATCGTCTTGGAGCCGAACGGTCGGCCCTGGGCCGAGGCGAATATCTATCTCGTTGAAAGCGCCGAAATTAAAACTGAGCCAAACATGCTCAGCCTCGGCACGGTGGCAGAGGACTTGGCAGCCTTTTCAAACTTTGTCGCGGACGAGGGCCTAGATTGGCTCGATTTCGACGGTCGAAAGTTTACACGCCCGACGTACAGGTATTCTGGCTACCTAAAGAGCGAGTTACGTGCGGCTCGCATCCGACCGAGTGTCGCGAAACGGCGCATGGCGTCTGTAATTCGCTTCTATCGATGGCTGGTGAGTAACGACTTCATCGCACTGTCGAACCCGCCCTGGGTCGAGACAAGCATCGGGATAGGCTTCAAGGACGACCACGGCAAGAGTCAAGTCAAAGACGTCATCACAACTGACGTTAGTATTCGAGTCGCTCAAAGCGAGGACCCTTTTGACGACTGTATTGACGACGGTGGGAGGCTGAGGCCCCTACCGGCTATCGAACAACGCGCGATACTCGACGCGCTTATCAAACTCGGGAACACCGAGATAACGCTTGTGCACCAGCTGGCGCTACTCACCGGAGCCCGTGAGCAAACCGTGCTGACGCTTCGGCTCAGGAATTTTCTAGAGCCTCCCTCGTCGATTGGAGGTGAAACGGTCCGGATTAGGTGTGGTCCCGGAACGGGCATTGACACAAAAAAGAATAAGTTGGGCATTTTGCATGTCCCGAAATATCTCTACGAAAAGCTGCACACATACGCCCAAAGCGAACGTGCGATAAATCGACGTGTCAAGAACGAGCGTGG
>CAIMXF010000155.1 GCA_903845345.1 uncultured beta proteobacterium | reverse complement strand
CGCCACCCCATAGGCGTAGGCCGGGCCCCATTCGTCGTCGGCGCCGCGCGGGGTCGCGTAGGCGCGCGAGGCGTAGTTGGCGCGCCAGTAGGCGTCGGGCGCGGTGGGGTCGATCGCCTCGGCGACGCCCTTGCCGGCCAGGCCGCCGGCGACGGCGCCGACCAGCGCGCCGACGGCCATGCCGATCGGGCCGGTGACGACGCCGGCGGCGGCACCGAAAGCCATGCCCGCGGCGGCGGCGCCCAGGCCCACGCCGATCGGGTGCATGCCGACCTCGCCGGACAGCGGGTCGCGATGGGCGCCGGTGTCGGCGTCGGCCGGCGGTGCCGGAACGGGGTCGAGCGGAATGATCCTGGTCATGAAAAGCTCCTGCGCGGCAGAGCGCCGCATCCGGCGGCAAGCGGCAACCGATGTTCCCGTCGCTGCTCGACCGTGTCAGCTTTTCACGCGAGAAACGTCTGCAGGCGCGCGGCGACGGCCGCTGGCTGGTCGTGGTGCAGCATGTGGCCGCAGTCCTCCAGCAGCAGGCGCTCGACCTGCGGCACCTGCGCGAGCCGGGCCTCGAAGTCCGCGCGCGGATAGCGGTTGCCCCAGAACTTCGCGACGTCGGTGTCCGCGCCCTCGACCCACAGCACCGGCGCCTGGATGCGGCGCCAGCCGGCCAGGATCTCCTCCACGCGGTAGAGCACCGGGTTGACGAGCTTGTGGGCCGGATCGCCGAGGATGTGCCAGCGGCCGTCGGCGCGCCGTTGCGACCAGTGCGGCGCGAGCCAGGCCGCCTTGTCCGCGGGCAGCCGCGGGTTGTTCCTGCGCAGGCGCGCGGCCACCTCGGCGACGCTGTCGTACGAGCGCAGCGCGGCCGGCGCCTTCAGCTCGTCCAGCCATTTCGACAGGCGCGCCGGTGCCTGCTCCGGCCGGGATTCGGGCAGGCCGAAGCCTTCGAGGTTGACCAGCCTGCGGACGCGCGCGGGCCGTGCGCCGGCGTAGCTCATCACGACGTTGCCGCCCATGCTGTGGCCGGCCAGGTCGACCGCGGCGCCGGGGGCGAGCAGGTCGAGGACGGTGTCGAGGTCGCCGAGGTAGTCGTGGAACCAGAACGCGTCGGCACCGCCGCTGGTGCTGCCGCCGAAGCCGCGCCAGTCGAGCGCGACGACGTGGCGCAGCGGGCCTTCGAGGCGCGCGAGTTCGTCGACGATGAACTGGAACGACGCGCCGACGTCCATCCAGCCATGCGTCAGCACCAGCAGCGGACGCTGCGGCGTGACGAGCGAGGCGTCGCCCCATTCGCGCAGCTGGTACTGCACGTTGCGCACGGGGACGAGGCGCGTGCGGCCGGGGCGCAGTTCCGCGTAGGTCGGATGGGTCATCGGCGCACTGTAGAGGAGATCCCCGCCGCGCGCTGACCCGCGCGCGACAATGCGCCCATGAACACGCCGACCCGCCCGCACGCCACCGTCCGCTTCGCCACGCGCGAGGACGTCCCCGTCATCGTCTCGCTGATCCGCGAACTCGCGGTCTACGAGCACCTCGAGCACCTGGCCACCGCCACGCCGGAGCGGCTGGAGGTCGAGCTGTTCGGCGCAAAGCCGACGTGCGAATGCCTGATCGGCGAACAGGACGGGCGGCCCCAGGGCTTCGCGCTGTTCTTCCACAATTTCTCCACCTTTCTCTGCCGCAAGGGCCTGTACCTGGAAGACCTGTTCGTGCGGCCGTCCGCGCGCGGCACCGGGCTCGGCAAGCTGCTCCTGCAGCGGCTGGCACAGATCGCGGTCGAGCGCGAGTGCGGGCGCTTCGAATGGTCCGTGCTGGACTGGAACGTCGACGCGCAGGCCTTCTACCAGCGAATGGGCGCGACCCTGCTGCCGGACTGGCGCATCTGCCGCGTGACCGGCGAGGCCTTGCAGGCGCTGGGGGCGCCGACAACGTAAGCTTGGCGGATGAGCAGCCCAGACCACCACGCGACCCTCCACGCCGACTTCCGCTGGGCCGTGCCCGCGAAGTTCAACATCGCCGAGGCCTGCCTGCATCGCTGGGCGCGCGACACGCCGGCGGCGGTCGCGATCGTGCAGGACAACGGCAGCGAGGCGGCGGTGCCGTTCACCTACGCCGCGCTGCAGCGCGACGCGTGCCGGCTGTCCAACGCGCTCGGCTCGCTGGGCGTGACGCGCGGCGACCGCGTGGCCATCGTCATGCCCCAGCGCGCGCAGACGGCCGTCGCGCTGATGGCGGTGTTCCAGATGGGCGCGATCGCGGTGCCGCTGTCGGTGCTGTTCGGCGCCGAGGCGCTGCAGTCGCGGCTCCGGGACAGCGGCGCCAGGCTGGCGATCGTCGACGAGGCGTCGGCCGAGGTCGTCGCGGCGCTGCGCGAGGCGTGTCCGGCATTGATCAAGGTGATGGGCGCGGGCGCGGCCGACAGCGCCGGCGACGTGTCGTGGAGCGGCTCGCTCGCGGCCGCGCGCGACGAGTTCGCGCCGACCGACACCCGCGCCGACGACCCCGCGCTGCTGATCTACACCAGCGGCACGACGGGCCCGGCCAAGGGCGCCGTGATCCCGCATCGCGCGCTGATCGGCAACCTGAGCGGCTTCGTCGCGAGCCAGAACTGGTTCGAGGGCGACGGGCCGTTCTGGAGTCCGGCCGACTGGGCCTGGACCGGCGGGCTGTGGGACGCGCTCCTGCCAACGCTGTACTTCGGCCGCACCATCGTCGCCTCGCGCGCCCGCTTCGACGCCGATCTCGCGCTCAAGCTGATGGAGCGCCACCAGGTCACGCACACCTTCCTGTTCCCGACCGCGCTGAAGGCGATGATGCGCGCCGCGCCGCAGCCGCGGCAGAGCCATCCGAAGCTCGCGCTGAGATGCATCATGAGCGCCGGCGAGGCGGTCGGCGAGGGCGTGTTCGCGTACTGCCGCGACAGGCTGGGCATCGTCGTCAACGAGATGTTCGGCCAGACCGAGATGAACTACGTCGTCGGCAACTGCGGGCACTTCCGCACGCGCGCCGGCCAGGTCGTGCCAGGCTGGCCGCCGCGGCCGGGCAGCATGGGGCGGCCGTATCCGGGCCATCGCATCGCCGTGATCGACGACGACGGCAACGAATGCCCGCGCGGCACGCCCGGCGACATCGCCGTGCACGCGCGCGACGTGCACGGCGCGCGCGACCCGATCTTCTTCCTCGGCTACTGGAACAACGAGCGCGCCACGCACGCGAAGTTCGCGGGCGCGCCGTTCGAGTCGTGGTGCCGCACCGGCGACCGCGCGGTGATGGACGCCGACGGCTACCTCTGGTACCACGGCCGCAGCGACGACCAGTTCAAGACCTCGGGCTACCGCGTCGGTCCGACCGAGATCGAGGACTGCCTCGCGCGCCATCCGGCCGTCGCGCAGGTGGCCGTCGTGCCCAAGCCCGACGCCGAGCGCGGCGCGGTCGTCAAGGCGTTCATCATCCCGGCCGCGGGCGCGGTGCCCGACGCCGCGCTGGTCGAGACACTGCAGCAGCTGGTGCGCAGCCGGCTCGCGCCGTACGAGACGCCCAAGGACATCGAATTCGTCGACGCCCTGCCGATGACGGCCACCGGCAAGCTGCAGCGCAACGTGCTCAGGCAGCTCGAGATCGACCGGGCCGCGGCGAGGGTCAGCGGCTGATCTTCGCGAGCATGTCGTCGACCGCGGTGACGACCGCCTCGGGATGCGTCTCCTGGATCACGTGCTCCGCGCCGGCCACCACGCGCACCTCGCCGTGCGTCGACGAATGCGCGACGTCGGTCAGCAGCGCCAGGTTCGCGGCCTCCATCGCCTTGTTGCCCTCGCTCTGTGGCTTGCCGGGGACCAGATACGGGCTGACGCCGCGCGCGAGCACGATGACGGGCAGGTCGCCGAACGGCTTGCGCGCGGCGCGCAGCTCGTCGCGATCCTGGGCGAGTGCCCGGCGCTCGGCCTGGCGCACGCGCCACCAGGCGGGCGTGAGCCGCTGCCCCAGGCCGACCTCGCCGACGGCGGCGGGCAGCGACGGATCGACGCCGCCGATGCAGTCTTCATAGGCCTCCGACTTCGGCGCGAAGCCCTTCTCGGCCTGCGCCGCGCAGGCGGTGCCGAACTCGACGATCTGTCGCTCGGCGTCGGACATCCAGCCGTGCGTCACCGCGTCGGCACGCAGGTTCTCGTCCTCGTGCATCGGCTCGACCAGCACCAGCCCTTGCACCTCCTGCGGATGCTTCCACGCGAACAGCTCCGCCGCGCCGCCGCCGAACGAGTTGCCCACCAGCACGTAGGGCGGCGCGACGCCGGCGGCCTGCAGCAGCGCGTGCAGGTCGGCCACGGCGTTCTCGACATCGGCCGCGCGCGGCGATGGGTCGCTGAAGCCGTAGCCGGCGCGGTCGTAGATGCAGGCGCGCGTCCTTGCCGCGACCTTCGGCTGCACGGCCCACCATTCCCAGCCTGCGCCGCCCGAAGGCGACTCGAAGACGACGGTGGGCGAGCCGGTGCCGCTGCAGTACAGGTTGAGCTTGCGGCCGCCGACGTCGACGAGCCGGTGCGGCACGGCGAACTCGGCGCCGGGCGCGGCGTCGGCGAAGGCGAGGGAGGATGACAGCGTCAGTGCGAGCAGGAGAGTCGTTTTCATGTTGTCGTGGTCGTGGTGGTCAGTTCTTGTGGCTGCAGTGGCCCAGGGCCTCGGCCGCGACGAGGAAGGGCAGGCTGAGCAGGCCCATGCCGCCGCCCGCGTAGTCGCCCTTGCCGCAGTCGCCCTTGTGCGCGGCGTCGATGCCGCGGGCGAGCGCCACCGCGGGCGGCGGTGGCGGCAGGTTGCGCTGCGTGCCCACGTGCGAGCCGTCGGCGGCCAGCAGCTCGCTGCCCACCTCTTCGTGCGTGAGCGCGTTGCCCGCGCTGGCGAGGGTGTCGCCGCGCGCGGCGTTGCGGATGGCCTGGCGCGTGGCGGCGCTGTCGAGGAACTTCAGGTCGGCCGGCGCCGAGGCGGGCGGCGTGGCCGCGGCCAACGGCGGCGTGGGCAGCGTGATCGCCTGCGGTTCGACCTCGCGCGGGCGCGGCGGTGCGCGCTCGGGCTCGCGCGGGAGGGGCACGCCCGCGCGCGCCGCGACGGCGGGCCGTGCGCGCGTCGGCCGCGAACGCCTCGGCGAAGGAGGGATCGAGAGCGGTCGCCCTGGCATAGAAATCCAGCGCCTCCCGCAGCGCCGACGGGCGG
>CAIMXF010000154.1 GCA_903845345.1 uncultured beta proteobacterium | reverse complement strand
GCGCTGCTGGAATGCTTCGTCGCCAACCAACGCGTCGCCGGCCACCCTTTGAGCGCCGTGCGCGGCGGCTTCACCACCAGACCCGAACACATGCCGGCCTCGCACCGTGCGCACCTGCAGTGGACGCCGGCCAAGCTCATCTCCTGGGGCGAACGCATCGGCGTGAGCACGGTCGCATTGGTGACCTGGCAGTTGGAGCGTCGTCCGCACCCCGAGCAAGGCTACCGCGCTTGCCTGGGCCTGCTGGCACTGGCGCGCAAGTACAGCGCCGCGCGACTGGAGGCTGCCTGCACTCGGGCCATGGCCATCCGCGCGCCGCACCTGCGCAGCGTCACCAGCATCCTCAAGTGCGGCCTGGACAGCCAGCCCTCGCTGCTGGGCGCTGCCGACAACCCGGTCATCGAGCACGAGAACGTGCGCGGGCCGGACTACTACCACTGACCCCAACGAAGGAACACACCACCCATGTTGAACGAACACACCCTGGATCAACTGCGCGCGCTGCGCCTGGACGGCATGGTCCACGCCCTGGAAGACCAGGCCAGCAGCACCGCCGCTGCCGAACTGCCCTTCGATGATCGGCTCACGCTGCTGGTGCAACGCGAGGTCGCCTGGCGCGACGACCGGCGGGTGGCCCGACTGCTGAAGGCCGCCAAGCTCAAGGTGAGCTCGGCCTGCATCGAGGACATCAACTGGCGCACCAGCCGCGGCGTGGACCGAAGCCTGATCACCACGCTGGCCGGCGGTGACTGGCTACGGCACGCCCGCAATTTGCTGATCACCGGCGCCACGGGCAGCGGCAAGACTTGGATGGCCTGCGCGCTGGCACACCAGGCCGCCCGCAGCGGCTTCTCGGTGCTGTACGTGCGAGCGGCACGCCTGTTCGATGAGCTGCAGGTGGCGCACGGCGACGGCAGCTTCGCGCGGCGCCTGGCGCAGCTGGCCAGGCTCGACTTGCTGGTGATCGACGACTTCGCCATTGCGCCCATGGGCGCCCCCGAGCGCAACGATCTTCTCGAACTGCTCGATGACCGCATCGGCACGCGCTCGACGCTGATGACCAGCCAACTGCCGGTCAAGGCCTGGCACACCTACCTCAACGACCCCACGCTGGCCGACGCCATCCTCGACCGGATCGTGCACTCGAGCCACAAGATCGAACTCAAGGCCACCAAGTCGATGCGCGACACGGCCGAGGGGGGTGCCTCCGGCGGCCTGGCAGGGGCCTAAAACCCGAGATCAAGTCAGGTTCAAAACCAGGCCAGACAACCACCCCACGGCAGCGCGTTTCAGGCTGATCGTGGACGATTCATGTACAGTCAAACCAGTTCCTGCGCGCTTCCCCAGCGCCGCCGCGGCGACACCGTTTCGCCGTCCACGATCAGCCTGAAATGGGCGTCCACGATCGCTGAAATACGCAACCGTCTGGGAGTCCTTGCCTTCCAGCTTCACCAGCATCACGTACCGTGTCTGGCGTTCGACAAGCGTCGCGATTTGACTGCTGCAACTGCCGAAGACCAGGTCGCCTTCCCAATGACCAGGAACCGCCCGATCCTCGACGGCAGCGGGGCGCTCGCTGATCGACACGGCGTCAACAATCTGGCCGTGGATCGCCGTCTTTTGCGTGTAGGAACGAGAGCGGCGCATGCCGCGCGTTCGCCGCAAATGCTCAAGTGAGTGTGAGCAGCCAATTCGATGGGCCAATGATCACGTTCGGCGATGGACGACTGAGCATCGCGGAACGTGATCATCCGCATCATTTCGGCGATCGGGGCGGTCGCGATTAAGTTCAGCGATGGCCATCGAGACCATG
>CAIMXF010000153.1 GCA_903845345.1 uncultured beta proteobacterium | reverse complement strand
CGGCTCGACGCGCGTCACGACCGCCTTGTAGATATTGCCCTTGCGCTGTTCGCGCCCTTCGATCTCGTTTTCGAAATCGAGCAGTTTCTGTCCGTCGACGATGGCCAGCCGGCGTTCTTCCGGCTGGGTCGCATTGATGAGCATGCGTTTCACGTGCACTCCTTCTTCGCCTCGGCGCGGCCCAAAAGCCGACGCGAGGCTGTCGTCTCACTGCGCTGCCTGCGGGCCGATGTCGACAGGGCCCCGGAAGCGCGCTAACGATGCACGAGCAACGAAAACTGAACCGATGGAAGGAACCGCCCTGGACTGCCCGTCGTGCCTCGAAGAGGCGGTCGACGTGGACAGCGTTGGCGCTTGGGCGTCAGGCTTTGCCCTCGCGGTGCAGGGCGCCGGATGTTTCCCGAAGACCACCTGCGGTCACGGCGGACGCCGCTCCTGCAGGTCCGCGCACCTGCCGGCCCCGGGCGCGAGACGAGCGCGGGGCGGTGGCGGCGGCGCGGCGCATCGAAGCGCCGGGCAGCGGCCAGGGCCGTGCGAACTCGCCCGCGTGGCGGGAAAAGGGTGGGTGGGGGTGGGAAACGAACGCCATGCGTTGCGAATGCAAAAGGATCTGACACCGGCTGCCAGCTGCGTGTTCCCATCGGGGAACTGCGTCTGGCGACCTTGGAAAACCTTTATCTCCAGCCTGCGTCGAATGCAGGTCGGTTCATTTGTCGTTGCTCTTCCGCGCCGTTGCCTTCAACCGCTGGGCCACTTCGTGGTCACCGGCCTGCCGAGGCGTCGAACGCGTTGCATCACCTGATTTGCCGCGTCTCTTTCGATACTTGGCGCCACGTCGGCGCACCTTTGTTGTCGAGTTTGGCAGGGCCGACTTGGGGTAATACCCAGGTAAACTCTGGAAAATCAAGAACTTATGGCACTAACGTGGTCCGGCCAATTATAGAGGCGAAACGCATGCCGGCTCAAACCCCGGCCCGCGGCGCCCATAAATCGAAGAACTCGGGCCAGGACAAGCCGACAGCTGCCGCCCCCGCCAAGCCGCGCGCGCGCGCGGCCGCGACCGCGCCGGGCAACCTGCCCCCGCCTGTGGCCGCGCCCGTCCCGCAGCCCGTCGCCGAGGCCGCGCCGGCCGTCCGCTCGGTCACGGTCGACGCGGAATTCGCCGGCCAGCGGCTCGACAACTTCCTGCTGCGCGAACTCAAGGGCGTGCCCAAGACGCATGTGTACCGCATCATCCGCTCGGGCGAGGTGCGCGTGAACAAGGGCCGCGCGTCGGCCGACACCAAGCTGGCGGGTGGCGACGTGGTGCGCGTGCCGCCGGTGCGCATGAGCGCGCCCGCGCTGCCGGCCGATGCGGCGCCGCCGCGCGAGTTCCCGGTGCTGTTCGAGGACGAGCACCTGCTCGCCATCGACAAGCCGTCCGGCACCGCCGTGCACGGCGGCTCGGGCGTCAGCTTCGGCGTGATCGAGCAGTTGCGGCGGGCGCGTCCCGGGCAGAAGTACCTCGAACTCGTCCATCGGCTCGACCGCGAGACCTCCGGCATCCTGCTGCTGGCCAAGAAGCGCAGCGCGCTGCTCGCGTTGCAGGAGCAGTTCCGCGCCCGCGAGACCGGCAAGACCTACGCCGCGCTGGTGGTCGGCCGCTGGCCTGCGAGCCTGAAGGTGATCGACGTCGCGCTGCACAAGACCGGGGACGGCGGCGGCGAACGGCGCGTCTTCCCGGTCGCCAACGACCATCCCGACGGCCAGCGCTCGATCTCGCTGGTGCGCATCGCCCGGCAGTTCGCCGACACCACGCTGCTGGACGTCACGATCAAGACCGGCCGCACGCACCAGATCCGCGTGCACCTGCAGCACTCCGGGCACGTGATCGTCGGCGACGACAAGTACGGCGACTTCGCCCTCAACCGCCGCTACGCGCGCGGCGAGGCGGTGGCTGGCGTGCGCTTCGAGCGCATGTTCCTGCACGCCCGACAGCTCGCCTTCGACCATCCCGCCACCGGCGCCCGCCT
>CAIMXF010000152.1 GCA_903845345.1 uncultured beta proteobacterium | reverse complement strand
GCCGAGCCAGTCGATCCTGCCGCCGATGTACTGCGTGCGAGAGTCGGTGGCGAGGTAGGCCCCGCCGCGCGCCATCTCCAGCATGCCCAGCGTGACGATGAACGACGGCAGCCGCCACGCCACCGTCACTGCGCCGTTGATCGCGCCGACCACCACGCCGACCGCCATCGCCAGGAACGTCGCGGGCAGCAGCGGCCAGTGCCATTGCAGCATCGCGACGCCGGCCACCGCGGCGGCCAGCGCCATCGTCGAGCCCACCGACAGGTCGATGCCCGCGATGATCAGCACGAAGGTCATGCCCACGGCGGTGACGGCCACGGCGGGGATGTCGTTGGCGATCGTGACGAAGGTGTCGACGGTGAAGAAGTATTCGCTCTGCCAGCTGAAGAAGCCGATCATGAGCGCCAGCGCCGCCAGCAGGCCGGCGACGGTGCCGAGGGCGCGGGTCAGCGCGGCGCGGGGGGTGACGGGTCGGGACGAACTCATGCGGATTGCTCTTGCGAGGCAGGTTTGTCGGCGGCTGCGTAGGCGCTGAACGCGGCCTCCAGCAGCAGTTGTTCGGTCCATTGCCCGCGTTCGAAGATGCGCACGAGGCGGCCCGCGCTCATCACGCCGATGCGGTCGCACTGGGACATCAGCTCGCGCAGGTCCGACGACACCATCAGGAGCGCCTTGCCGGCCGCGGCCATCCTGTCGATCTGCGCGTAGATGTCGGCGCGCGCGCCGATGTCGACGCCGCGCGTGGGTTCGTCCAGCAGCAGGATGTCGCAGTCGCGGTGCAGCCAGCGCGCGAAGACGACCTTCTGCTGGTTGCCGCCGGACAGCTGGTCGACCGGTTGCTCGATCGAGTCGCTGCGCACGCGCAGCAGATCGCGCAGCCGCCCGACCGCGTCGCGTTCGGCCTCGCCTTGAAGCCAGCCGCCACGCGACACCGCGCCGAGATTGGCCAGCGTCGCGTTGACACGGATCGACTGCGGCAGCAGCAGGCCTTGCGACTTGCGATCCTCGGTCACCAGGCCGATTCCCGCGCGCACGGCCTGCACGGGCGAATTCACGTCCAGCGCCAGCTTCGGCTCGTTGCCCTGAAGAAAGCCCGAGTCCTTGCGGTCGGCGCCGTAGATCAGCCGCAGCAGCTCGGTGCGGCCCGAGCCGACGAGGCCGGCCAGGCCCATCACTTCGCCGCGATGCAGGTCGAGACTGACGTCGCGCACGGCGGTGCCGCGCGTCATGTTCCTGACGCGCAGCGCCACCGGGCCCGCGCGCCGCCGCTCGCGGTCCAGGCCTTCGTGCACGTCGCGGCCGACCATGCTGCGCACGACGTCGGCCTGCGTCAGGTCGCGCATCGGGCGGGTGTCGATGTGGCGGCCGTCGCGCAGCACCATCACGCGGTCGGCCACCTGCTGCAGTTCGTCGAGCCGGTGCGAGATGTAGACGATGGCCACGCCGCGCGCCTTCAGCAGCTCGATCTGCCTGAACAGGTGCGCGATCTCGCGCGAGGTGAGGGTGGCGGTGGGCTCGTCCAGGATCAGCAGCCGGCACTCGCCGATCAGGCTGCGCGCGATCTCCACCATCTGCTGGTAGCCGACGCCCAGCGTGCTGACGGGCAGGCGCGGATCGATGTCCTGCAGGCCGATCAGCGCCATCTGCCTGGCTGCCGCTTCGTTCAATGCGTCGCCGCGGATGAAGCCGAAGCGCTGCGGCAGGCGTCCGAGCAGCAGGTTCTCGGCGACGCTGAGCGTCGGTACCAGGCTCAGCTCCTGCATCACCATGCGCACGCCCAGCTTCTCGGCGTCCTGGCGCGACGCCGGCGCGTACGGTGCGCCGGCGAGCGTCAACGTGCCGTCGGTGGGCTGCACGAGTCCCGCGACGATCTTGGACAGCGTGCTCTTGCCCGCGCCGTTCTCGCCGGTGAGCGCGAGCACTTCGCCGGCGTGCAGTTCGAAGTCCACGCCGGCGAGCACCGGCGTGGCGTAGGTCTTGCCGATGCCGCGGCCCTGCAGCAGCACGGGCAGCGGCGCGGCTCCCGCAGCAACCGGGACCGTGGACATCGTCGTGGTCACTTCGTGACCAGGGTGACCTGCGTCTCGACCACCGGCGACAGGTCCTTCTGCGCCTTCTTTTCCTTGATCGCCTTCAGCGCGGTGTCGATGCCGAACACCGCCTGCTTGGCGCCGAACTGGTCGACCGTCGCGAGCACGCGGCCGTCGGCCAGCATCGGCTTGATCGCGGAGATGTTGTCGTAGCCGACCACCAGCACCTTGCCGGTCTTGCCCGCGCTCTTGATCGCGGCCACGGCGCCGAGCGCCATGTTGTCGTTGCCGGCGAGCAGCGCGCGCAGGTCCGGATGCTCGCGCAGCATCGCGGCTGCCACGGCGTTGGCCTTGTCCATCTCCCACTGGCCTGACTGCGTGCTGACGACGTTGGCGCCGACCGCCTTCATCGCGTCGGTGAAGCCGGCGGTGCGCTGCTGCGCGTTGAAGGTGGTGGACACGCCTTCGAGGATG
>CAIMXF010000151.1 GCA_903845345.1 uncultured beta proteobacterium | reverse complement strand
GGGAATCTTGACCAGGGCGATGCCGCTGCCTTGCAGCTCGGTCTCGGCCTGCGTCCAGTAGCGGCTGTCGGCGAACAGCGCGGCCTGGCCGCTGGTGACGACCAGCGTGGCCATCGAGCCGGTGAACCCCGAGAAATGCTGGCGGCCCTGCCAGCGGCCGGGCAGGTACTCGGACAGGTGCGGGTCGCTCGACGGCACCAGCACCGCGTCGACCCCGCGGCTGTGCATCGCCTCGCGCAGACGGGCGATGCGGGCGCGGGCGGGGGAGGTGCGGGTGTCCATGGGATGTCTTTCGGTTGACGGCGCGCGGCGGCTGGAGGGCCGGCCGGGCAAGGCGGGGACGCCGGGATGGCGCCTGGATGGGGCCGGCCGGAGCGCACCGTTCGGAGACCTGATTTTAGGCGCCTGGCGCCGTGCATGCGGGGCGTTCTCCCGCGCGCAAGCCGAGGTTTTCGCGGCGTTTCACGCCTCGTCTTCGCGACGCGCCCGGCCGAGGAACCAGATCGCGCCCGAACCGAGCGCGGCGGCGAGCAACGCCAGCGGCGTCCACGCGGGGGCCGCGCCCAGGCAGTACGCGAGGCCGCCCCAGCTCAGCACGACCGCCAGTTCCAGCACGCCCAGGATGCCGTGGCCCTGCATGCGCTTCTTCAGGTCGCCTCGCTTGCCCTGGCGCGGATACCAGGCCTGCGCCGCCCCGACGGACAGCGTGCCGCCGGCCAGGCACGCCACGAAGATCAAGGCATCGAGCGGCTGTCGCCACGCCAGCCAGGCAACCAGCGGCGACACCAGCAGCCAGACCGGCAGCAGCGCCGCCAGCACCTTCAGCGCGCGCAGGCGGCCCCGGGGCACGGGCGCGGTGCCCAGCAGCTCGGGGGCGTCCTCGGCGGCCACCGTCAGCCAGACGATGTTGCTGGCGAGCGTGGACGCGACGTACACCACCATCGGCACCACCAGCGCCAGCGCCCGGCCCGCGCCGCGCACGACCAGGAACATCGCCGGCATCATGTAGAGCACCTGCATGAGCGTCTGCGTGATCACCTGCGGGTCGCGCGCGATCAGGCGCCATTCCTTGACCAGCATGGTGCGCCAGAGGCCGGTGCGAAAGCGGGTCGAGCCCGTGCGCGGGGACGCCAGGCTGCGTCGCGCGCTGCCGGTGACCGACTCCTGCGTGCCGTCGAGGAAGCGCCGATGCGCCAGTCCGACGACGGCCCAGAACGCGCCGGCGCCCAGCGCCGCGATCGCCAGCATCGGCAGCAGGTCGCCCTGCAGCGCGCGCGCCGGCCACCACAGCGGGCTGGCCAGGGCCAGCGGGCCGCCGGGCTGCGCCCATTCCATGAGCCGGCCGATCAGGCGCCGCGTGAACTCCGGGCCCGCCACGTTGGGGATCTGGAAGACCAGGAACATGGCGGCGCCCACCAGCGACCCCAGCACCTGCGCGACGCTGCGCGCACGCCGCGCGCCCAGCCAGCGCACCAGCAGCAGCGTCAGCGCCAGCGCCAGCGCGGTGACCGCGAGCGAGATCGCGAGCAGGGCCGGATAGATGGCCAGCAGGTTGGCGTGCCCGACGAACAGGCCGACGTCGGCGAACGGCGCGAGCAGGAACAGGTAGAGCACCGGCAGGTTGGCCGCGATGCCCAGCCCGCGCGCCAGGAACACCTTGCGCGTGGGCAGCGGCGAGGACAGCAGCAGGTCCAGGTCGCCGCGATCGAACAGCGCCAGCACCGAGGCCGCGATCGCCTGCGCCAGCATCAGCGTGATGAACAGCCACGTCGCCCCACCCAGCAGGTACGCGACGATCGGCGGCCAGTCGCCCGCCGGCGCCTGCCGCAGCAGCGTCCAGGCGCCGACATGCAGCGCCACGCTGAGGATCGCCAGCACGACGAGCAGCACGCCGGCGCGCTTGCCGCCGACGCTGCGCCACGCGAGCCGCATCTCGTGCCGGATCAGCCAGGCCGTGGAACCCGGCCGCGCCGCGAGCCGGCCGCTCATGCCGCGCTGGCCGTGAGTTGCAGGAAGACGTCTTCCAGCGTCGCGCCGGGGCCGCCGTGGGAGGCGGCGTTCGCGCGCAGCTCGTCGAGGCTGCCCTGCGCGATGATGCGACCGCCCTGGATGATGCTGATGCGCTGGGCGAGGCGCTCCGCGATCTCCAGGATGTGCGTCGTCAGGATCACGCTGTGCCCGCGCGCGACGCGTTCCACCAGCAGATCCTTGACCTGGCGCGCGGCGCCGGCATCGAGGCCCGTGAGCGGTTCGTCGAGGATCAGCACCTGCGGGTCGTGGATCAGCGCGCCGGCCAGCGCGAGCTTCTGGCGCATGCCGCGCGAGAAGCCCTCGACCAGTTCGCCGGTGTGGTTCCACAGGTCGAGCCAGCGCAGCAGTTCCTCGGCGCGCGGCGCCGCCGTCGCGGGCTCGATGGCCCACAGGCCGGCGACGAACTCCAGGTATTCGAGCGGACGCAGCTTGCCGTACAGCAGCGGATCGTCGGGCAGGAACGCGAGCACGCGCTTGGCGGCGATCGGGTCGCGCGTGATGTCGTGGCCCAGGATGCGCGCCGTGCCGGCGTCGGGCTTGAGCAGGCCGGCGACCATGCGCAGCGTGGTCGTCTTGCCGGCCCCGTTGGGGCCCAGCAGCGCGTGGAATTCGCCCTGCGGGATGCGCAGGTCGAGGCGATCGACGGCGGGCTTGCCGCCGAACTGTTTCGCGAGGCCGGAGATCTCGAGTGCAGGAATGGCGTCGGATGCGGTCATGGGTCAGTGCGATGCGCAGTGCGGGTGGACGCCGACGCGCTCGCCGGCGACGCGACTATAGCGAGGGTCTTCGCGTGCGGATCCCTCATCGGAGGGAAACGTCGCTTCGGCGACGCGGCGTTCATCGCGCCAGCGACCGCAGCACCGCGCGCACCGGGCTCGCGTCCGCCGTCGTCAGCTTCAACGGCAGCGCGATCAGCTCGTAGTCGCCCTCGGGCACGTCGTCGAGCACGAGGTTCTCCAGCACCCGCAGGTCGCGCCGGCGCAGCACCTGGTGGCTGTCGAGCGTCTTGCTCGCGGCCGGATCGACGCTGGCGGTGTCGATGCCCACCAGCCTGACGCCCAGATCGGCCAGCGCCTCGACCGTCGCCGGCGCGAACGCGGCGCAGTCGTGGTCGAACGCATCGATCGGCGCCTTCGCGTACGTGCGCACCAGCACGCGCGCAGGCAGCGGCGCGCCGGCCGGCGGCAGCGCGTGCGCGAGGTGCGACAGCTCGACGAGCGGCCCGACCCCGATCGCGTGGATCACGCGGCACGGGCCGAGGAAGGGCTCGAGCGCGACCGCGCCGATGGGCGCGGCATCGGCCTCGTAGTGCAGCGGCGCGTCGGCGTGCGCGCCGGTGTGCGGCGACAGCGTGATCGCGCTGACGTTGACCGGGCAGCCGGGACCGATGGTCGCGCTCCAGGCCTGGCTGTATGTCGTGTCGCCGGGGAAGACGGGCGAGCGGGCGTTGATGGGTGGGGAGATGTCCCAGAGCTTGGTCATGGGCGCGAGCTTAGCGGCTCTGGCGCATGGAACGTTCGAGAGCGCGAGGGATCGGCAGCTTGCGACGGCGTTGCAGACATCGCCGGCCGCAATCGGCTGCCCGCAAAGGGCACGCCGCCACTGAGTTGGCCGGCAGCGGGGCACCGTCGGCGGCAGCGGCAGCGGCAGCGGCAGCGGCGGCAGCGGCGGCAGCGGCAGCGGCAGCGGCGGCGCCGCGGCACGGGGTCTCGCCCGGCGCGAGTTGCCGGTCAACCGGCAACGGTTCCCCTCCGTCGGGCAAATCTCCCGCTCAGACCTGCAACGTTGGGTCGCCGAGGGGCATCGATGCCGTTCGGAAGGGGACATTTGCTGTCCAGACCGGTAAATTTCCGTCGCGCGGACGCACATTTGCCGCTGCACGGGCCATGAATGCCGCCACGAGAGGAAAATTTCCTGCTCGCAGCAGGAAATTTGCGTCCGGCAGCGGCAATTTCGAGCAGGGCGATCGGCCACGAAGACACGTCGATGAAGCAGACAGCCGCCCCACGCCCCGGCGGCTTCTGAAGCGAAGCGGTCACCGATTCGCGTGATGTCCTGCCAGCCGGTCGTGCCGTCGCCACGCATGGGAGAGGCGGCGAAGGTGCGCTGGCGTGGATGCGGGATGATCGGTTTTCGGGCGGGGTGCAAGGCGGGTGACGACCCGTTGCTGTCGTTGGCCTCATCTAATGCAAAGCTCAAAAAGCAGTCGTTACTGACTACGCCGCGCGGCCGGCTGCCACTATCTGTTGTTGAAGCTCATGCCAACAAAGCAATCCACCATGTTGCAGCCCGTCCAAGCGCACCAGCTTTTCCCATCAAAAGACACTTCCAGGACGTCGTCTTTGCCGCGCAGACGAATTCCTTCGAACGCCATGTCTATCCGCTCGACCACAAGTCGCTTTGGCGGTTCTTGGCGAAGCACGAGAGAAATCAACCGGGGCCCGTTCCGTATCGTGATCAGCGGCCCCTCACACTCGACATCCCAGTTGTCCGCACCAGCCGACCACACGTTGTCTTCGATCTTCAGCGTAATATCGCCGGTGTCATCTGCGAAGAATCCCGACAGTCGATAAGGTGCGCCGGGTTCTTCAGGGCCTCGAACCGACAACAGAGGGAAGCCATTCACCTCGATCAATGTGGGACAGTTCGTGAAGGTCACGCCGGCAAACGCGACCTGCATGGGATCCGAGCCGAAATCAAATGATTCACTGGCGAAGCCTTGCTCGAGACACTTAGGCGCTGCATTCGCTGCTGCTACGGTCTCAACCGAAAGCGTCCCTCGAGCGCGCTTTTGATTGCACTGCATGCAAAGCAGCGTGATGCCTTCGGCACGATGCTCCTTCGCGTCCTTGAAATCTGGATCGAAATGCTCGTAATCAAAGAACGCGAGTCCGCAGCGGACACAGCCAAAGCCGCAGCGCTTGCGAACTTCCCGCTTCACTGCATCCCTTATTGTGCGCGTGAGGCCGTGCTTGTTCCGATATGTCAATGTTTCCTCCTCAGCGCTCTGCACTAAGCTGACACTCACCTCCGGCCGCTAGTGGCCG
>CAIMXF010000150.1 GCA_903845345.1 uncultured beta proteobacterium | reverse complement strand
CGGTCAGCGGGTCGTTGAAGCGCGCGCGGACGATGCCGATGCGCAGGCCTTCGCCCATCAACTCGCCCGCGGTGCCCTTGTCGGCTGCTTGCATGGTCTGGTTCCTTCAGGCGGTGACGAAGCCGGCGACTTCGAGCCCGTAGCCGGCCATGCTGGGCATGCGGCGCGGGCTGCCGAGCAGCCGCATCCGGTGGATGCCCAGTTCGCGCAGGATCTGCGCGCCGACGCCGTAGGTGCGCAGGTCGACCGGACGCCGGGTCGCCGGTTCGCACGGATCGGCCTCGGGCATGAGTTGCGCCACGAGCTGGTCGGCCGGCTCGCCGCAATTGAGCAGCACCGCCACGCCCAGTCCTCGCTTCTCGATGGCGGCCAGCGCCTGGGGCAGCGGCCACGAATGGTTGCCGCAGGACGCGTCGAGCAGGTCGATGGCCGAGAACGGCTCGTGCACGCGCACGGGCACCTCGTCGCCGGCCTTCCAGTGGCCCTTGACCAGCGCCATGTGCGCGCCGCCGGAGCGGTCGCGGAACAGCTGGCAGTCGAAGCGGCCGTAGGGCGTCGTGAGCTCGCGGTGGCCCACGCGGGTGATCAGCGATTCGTTGCGGCTGCGATAGTGGATCAGGTCGGCGATGGTGCCGATCAGCAGGCCGTGTTCCTTGGCGAAGATCTCGAGGTCGGGCAGGCGCGCCATCGTGCCGTCCTCGTTCATCACCTCGCAGATGACGGCCGAGGGCATCAGCCCCGCCATGCCGGCCATGTCGCAGCCGGCCTCGGTATGGCCGGCGCGCATCAGCACGCCGCCGTCCTGCGCCTGCAGCGGGAAGATGTGGCCCGGCTGCACCAGGTCGGACGGCTTCGCGCCGCGGGCGACGGCGGCCTGCACGGTGCGCGAGCGGTCGGCGGCGGAAATGCCCGTCGTCACGCCTTCGGCGGCCTCGATGGACACGGTGAACGCGGTGCCGTGCGGCGAGCCGTTGCGCGTGGCCATCGGCGGCAGGTGCAGGCGTTCGCACATCTCGCGCGTCATCGTCAGGCAGATCAGGCCGCGCGCGTGGCGGGCCATGAAGTTGATCGCCTCGGGCGTCACGAATTCGGCCGCGAGGACCAGGTCGCCTTCGTTTTCGCGATCCTCTTCGTCGACGAGGATGATCATGCGGCCCGCGGCCAGTTCGTTGACCAGGGCGGAAACAGGAGAGATGGGCATCCCGCGATTGTAGGCGGCGGGCAAGGGTTTCCCAGGGGTGAGGGCTCTACACGCGTTGGGTTCGTGCAAGGATGCGCAGGTCAGCGCCCACTCTCGACGCCTCGTGGAACTCGAAGGCCAGGCCGCCGTCCAGCGTTTGCAACTCGCCGATGTCGGCCATGCCGCGGCCCGCGCCCAGCAGCGTCGGCGCCAGGTACATCAGCAATTCGTCGACGCGGCCCGTGCGCAGCAACGCGCCGTTGAGGCGCGCACCGGCTTCGACGTGCACCTCGTTGACCTGCCGGGCGGCGAGGTCGTCGAGCACGCTGTCGAGATCGAGCCGGCCGTCGTGTGCGGGCACGTCGACGATCTCGGCGCCGCGCGCCTGGAGCGCCTCGCGGCGCGCGGCGTCCGTCGACGCGGTGAACAGGATCACCGGCGACGCCGATCCGAACAGGCGCGCGGTCGGCGGCGTGTCCAGGCGCGCGTCGACCACGCAGCGCAGCGGCTGCCTCGCGGTCTCGACCAGGCGCACGTCCAGCGAGGGATCGTCGGCCAGCACGGTGCCGATGCCGGTGAGCACCGCGCCCGCGCGCTTGCGCAACGCGTGGCCGTCGGCGCGCGCGTCGGCGCCGGTGATCCACTGGCTCGCGCCGTTGGGCAAGGCGGTGCGGCCGTCCAGCGACGCCGCGATCTTCAGCCGCACCCACGGCCGGCCGCGTTCCATGCGCGAGAAGAAGCCGATGTTGAGCTCGCGGGCACTCAGCGCGATGTCGGCGGGCGCGTGGCCGATCGCGATGCCCGCCGCGGCGATGCGCGCGCTGCCCTGGCCGTCGACCAGCGGGTTCGGGTCGCCGAGCGCGATCTCGACGCGGCCGACACCGGCCGCCACCAGCGCGTCGCAGCACGGCGGCGTGCGGCCGTGGTGGGCGCAGGGCTCGAGCGTCACGTAGACCGTGGCGCCGCGCACGTCGTGGCCGCGTGCGTGCGCGTCGCGCAGCGCCATGACCTCGGCGTGCGGGCCGCCCGCGGCCTGCGTGTGGCCCTGGCCGAGGATCTCCGTGCCGTCGGCCGACACGATCAGGCAGCCGACGCGCGGGTTCGGATCGGACAGGCCGACCGCCTGCTCGGCCAGCGCCAGCGTCAAAAGCCACGGTTGCATCGAGATATCCGGTTGGGCCTGCGCGCATGCGCCGGTTTTCGGGGCGGATGGCGAGGTGCGCCTTCCCGGGGGATGATTTTCCACGACGCGGCCTGAACAATCGGCGGCTGGCCTGTCGAAAGAGAGAAATGTCTGTCCTGCCCGTCCGTGCCCGCGGTGTCCCTGCGCGCGGCTTCACCCTGATCGAGTTCGCCATCGTGCTGGCGATCGTCGCCATCCTCTTGCGCGTGGCCGCGCCGGGCATGTCGCGCACGGTGGCGTCGCGTGCGCTGGCGGCGCAATCGTCCGAGTTCATGGCCGCGCTGCGCTTCGCGCGCGCCACCGCCATGCAGCGCGGCAGCGCCGTCACGGTCTGCGCCAGCGCGCCGGGCGGCCCGCCGCTCGCCTGCCAGGGCGCGCGCGCGGCCGACTGGCGCTACGGCTGGATCGTGTTCGCCGACCGCGACCGCAAGGGCATCCTCGATGCCCACGACCCGCCGCTGCGCATCCAGCAGCCCTTGCAGCACACGGGCGGCGTCGCGGCCACGCGCGGCAGCATCAGCTTCACCGCGGCAGGCTTCAGCACCGACGCGTCGTCGCACTTCCTGTTCAGCCCGCCCGCGGAGGCCGCGCTCGATGCGCCACCCGCGGTGATGGTGTGCGTCAGCAAGCAGGGCCGGCCGCGGCTCGCGAGCGCCGGAGCGTGCGATTGAACGGCCGCAGCGGAGCCGCCGCCGTGCGTCCGGCGACCCTGTCCGTCCGTCGCGAAGCGGCGCGGTCGCGGGAGACGGTACATTCAGAATCGCCATGGCGTCCCTTGCCCGCGCCGGCCCGCCCGCGCCAACATGATTCGAATCCCTGCCGATCCTGCCCGCCGCGTTCGCCGCGGCCGTCCCGCCGCGTTCGCGCCGATGCGTGGCATCACGCTGGTCGAGCTGATGGTCACGCTGGCCATCGCGGGCATCGTCGTCGCGTTGGGCGCGCCGTCGTTCCTGCGCGTGCTGGCTCGCCATGCGATCGCCGCCCAGGCCGAGGAACTGCAGGACGCCGTGCGCATCGGTCGCAACGAGGCGATGAAGCGCAGCGGCCCCGTCGTGCTGTGCCGCACCGAGCCGACCAGCAACAGCCGTTGCGCGGGCACTGGCGGCAGCTGGCAGACCTGGCTGCTGTTCGCCGACGTCGACCGCAACGGCGCCTTCAACGCCGGCGATGCGCTGCTGCGCCAGCATCTCGACGTGTCCAACCGCATGACCGTCGCCAGCGCCGCCGCCGCCATCCGCTTCGAGGCCACCGGCATCGCGCATGCCGACGACGGCGCGGTCACCTTCCTGCTGAGCCCCGCGGGTGCGTCCTCGGAGCCGGGCGGCAGCGACCGCGCGCTGCAGCGCCAGGTCTGTGTCAACCCGCGCGGCGAGGTGGCGGTGATCGCAGGCGACGCCACGTGTCCGTGACGATGCGGCGCATCGTCGCGTCTGGTCGCGTGGTGCCCGTGCGCCTGCGGTCGGCGGGCTTCTCGTTGATCGAGGTGCTGGTGGCGATGTTCGTCGTCGCGATGGGCATCCTCGCGCTGGCCGGCCTGCTGCAGGCGTCCACGCGCTATTCGAAGATGAGCGAGCTGCGCTCCACCGCCACGCTGCTGGCCAACGACGTCGCCGACCGCATCCGCGCCAATCCGGTGGGCGGCGAACTCGGCGCCGGCGGCTACGACCTCGCCGACAAGGCCTTTCCCAGCCCGGTCGCGCCGGCGCACGCGCCGTGCACCAGCGATGCGCCCTGCGGCCCGTCCGACCTGGCCGCCGTCGACATGGCCGAGTGGACGGCGCGCGTGCATGCGACGCTGCCCAAGGGCTCGGGCTGGGTGCAGTTCCACGTCGGCAAGGCGCCCGCGCCCGACTACGTCGACGTCTGGGTCGGTTGGGCCGACCCGCTGACGCTGGCGCCGGGGATCTCCACCGACCGCTCCGGCACCGAGTGCCCGGCCGCGTGGAAGACGATCGAGCCGTCCGTGCGCTGCGTCTACCTGCAGGTGGCGCTATGACGCGCCGCGCCGCATCGACGGGTCGGCCAGGCAGCGCCGGCTTCACGCTGATCGAGATGATGGTCGCGCTGGCGATCGGCCTGGCCGTGGTCGGCGCGCTGATCGCGGCCTACCTCGCGTCGTTTTCCAGCGGACGGCACAGCGACGCCCTCGTGCAGATCACCGAGGACGCCACGCTGGCGCTCAACGTGATGCGCCAGCAGGTCGCCCAGGCCGGCTTCAGCCAGCCGCACGGCGTGGGCGAGGGCGGCGGCCTCGTGCTGCACGCGTTCCCGGCGGTCGCGGGCTGCAAGTCGGCGAACTTCGTCGACCTGCAGGCCAGCATCGCGGCACCCGCCAATTGCCCGTCAGCCGAGCCGCAACCGGGCGCGTCCGATTCGCTGGAAGTCGCGTTCGAAGGCAGCGTGCTGCCGGGCAATGCCTCCAACGGGATCCTCGGCGGCTCGGGCAGCAGCCAGCAGCCGCTCGACTGCCTCGGCAACTCGTTCGCGAAGACGCACGACGCGGCCACCGGCGACGACTACTGGCTCAACGACAGCAAGTTCTACGTCGCGGGCGGCAGCCTCTATTGCCACGGCCCGGGCAATGCCGCCGGCGCGGCGCTGGTGCAGAACGTCGAGGCGCTGCAGGTCAGCTATGGCATGGCCGCGGCGCCGGCCGGCGCGCCGGGCGCCGGGCAGATCATCTACTACGACGCCGCGCCACCGGCGGGCTCGCCGCTGTGGGCCAACGTGGTGTCGGTCAAGCTGTGCGTGCAGGTGCGCAGCGCGGCCAAGGTGCTCGACAAGGCCGTCGCGCCCACGCTGGGCACCTGGATCGACTGCACCAACGCCCAGCAGGCGTCCACCGACGGCTACATGCGCCGCACGTTCACCACCACCATCGTGTTGCAGAACAAGCTGCTGTGAACGCGCGCCGCCACGCCAACACCATCGCCAGCGTTCCGCGCGCCATGCACGTCACGTACGTCACGCGCGCACGGGGCTTCTCCTTGATCATCGCGATGCTGATGCTCGCGGTGATCGGGCTCGCCTCGGCTGCGATCATGCGCAACGCGACCAGCGGCGACCAGGTGGCCAACAACAACCGGCTGCAGACGCAGGCCAACCAGTACGCCCAGCTCGCGCTGCGCTTCTGCGAATCGCAACTGGCGCTGTCGTCGTCCGCCCGCAGCGTCGCGTTGCTGCCGGCGGCCACGCCCGCGGCCTGGAGCGTGCAGGGCAACTGGTCGGACGCCCATCCCGGCGGCGCCCACACGCTGGTGGCGGCCGAGATCGGCAGCGCGGTCCTGCCGCGGGTGGCGCCGCAATGCGTGATGGAAGCGACGGCCGTGCCCGGTGTCTACACGGTCACCGCGCGCGGCTTCAGCGCCGACTTCAAGGCCGACCCGGCCACCGGTGCCACGCGCAACGGCTCCGTGGTCTGGCTGCAGGCGACGATCTACGCCGAGGTCGATGCCGGTGCGGCGGGCGCCGACGCGCCGGCCGCCAATCTCGCGCTGAGCAGCGCGCTGACGCCGCGCCAGCGTCTCTGGCAGCAACTGCTGACGCCGCCGTTCTGACGCCACGGTCGTCGAGAGCTCTGCGTCCGGAAATCCTGCGATGCGTCCGCGTCCGCCCATGCCCCTCGATCCGCGCGGCTTCACGCTGATCGAGCTGCTGGTGGCGATGGCGGCGCTGGCCATCGTCGCCGCCATCGCGCTGCCCGCCTTCTTCGAGCAACTGGCCCGCGCCCGCCGCACCGACGTCCAGGCCGCGCTGCTGGAGGACGCCGGCTACATGCAGCACTACTATGCGTCCCACGACGCCTACAGCGGCACGCCGGCGCCCCGGCTGCCGTTCGAGACCACGCCGCGCCAGGGGGCGGCGAGCTACGCGATCACGGTCAGCGTGCCGTCGCAGGATCCGGCCTCGTTCGTGCTGACGGCCATCCGCACCGGAACGATGGCGGCCGACGCCTGCGGCGACTTCACCTACGACAACCTCGGCCAGCGCAACCTGGTGGCGGGCACCTTCGCGTCCGGCCGCAGCGCGGCGAACTGCTGGCGTTGAGCCCCAAGAAGCAAACCCGGCGGGCGGCCGGGTTCGCAGGGTCAGATGTCCTTGATCAGCCGGCTGAACTCGTCGACGTCCTCGAAGCTGCGGTACACCGACGCGAAGCGCACGTAGGCCACCTTGTCGAGGCGCTTGAGTTCGCGCATCACCAGCTCGCCGACGCGCGTCGACGGCACTTCGCGCAGGCCGGTGCCGATCAGCTTGTCCTGGATGCGTTCGATGGCCGTGTCGATCTGCTCGATGCTGACCTGGCGCTTGCGCAGCGCGAGCGTCATCGAGCCGCGCAGCTTGGCCGGGTCGAAATCGACGCGCGCGCCGCTCTTCTTCACGATCGCCGGCAAGGCCATCTCGGCGCGCTCGTAGGTCGTGAAGCGCTTGTCGCACTTCAGGCAACGGCGGCGCCGCCGGACGACGTCGCCCTCGTCCGATTCGCGGGTCTCGGCGACCTGCGTCTCGTCGTGACTGCAATAAGGGCAGCGCATGGGGCGACGCGTCGGGTCAGCGGTAGACCGGGAAGTCGCGCGTCAGGGCTTCGACCTTGGCGCGCACTTCGGCGAGGCGGTCCGCGTCCTGCGGGGCGTCCAGCATGTCGGCGATCAGGTGGGCCGTGGCCCGGGCCTGGTCTTCCTTGAAGCCGCGCGTGGTCATCGCCGGCGTGCCCAGGCGGATGCCGCTGGTGACCATCGGCTTTTCAGGGTCGTTCGGGATCGCGTTCTTGTTGCAGGTCATGTGCGCGTCGCCCAGGATGCGCTCGGCGTCCTTGCCGGTGATGCCCTTGGCGCGCAGGTCGACCAGCATCACGTGGCTCTCGGTGCGGCCCGAGACGATGCGCAGGCCGCGCTCGATCAGCGTCCTGGCGAGCACGTCGGCGTTCTTCACCACTTGCTGCTGGTACGCCTTGAACTCGGGCGACAGCGCTTCCTGGAACGCGATCGCCTTGCCGGCGATCACGTGCATCAGCGGGCCGCCTTGCAGGCCCGGGAAGATGGCCGAGTTGATCTGCTTGGCGAACGCGTCCTTCATCAGGATGATGCCGCCGCGCGGGCCGCGCAGGCTCTTGTGCGTGGTGGACGTGACGACGTCGGCGAACGGCACCGGGTTCGGGTAGACGCCGGCGGCGATCAGGCCGGCGTAGTGCGCCATGTCGACCATGAAATACGCGCCCACTTCCTTGGCGATCCTGCCGAAGCGCTCGAAGTCGATGCGCAGCGCGAACGCCGACGCGCCGGCGATGATCAGCTTGGGGCGGTGCTCGCGCGCGGTGCGCTCCATCGCGTCGTAGTCGATGTCTTCCTGGGCGTTCAGGCCGTAGCTGACGACCTTGAACCACTTGCCGCTCATGTTCAGCGCCATGCCGTGCGTGAGGTGGCCGCCTTCGGCCAGGCTCATGCCCATGATCGTGTCGCCCGGCTGCAGCAGGCCCAGGAACACGGCCTGGTTGGCCTGCGAGCCCGAATTCGGCTGCACGTTGGCGTTCTCGGCGCCGAACAGCTGCTTGATGCGGTCGATGGCGAGCTGTTCGACGACGTCGACGTTCTCGCAGCCGCCGTAATAGCGCTTGCCGGGGTAGCCTTCGGCGTACTTGTTGGTGAGCTGCGAGCCCTGCGCCGCCATGACGGCCGGCGAGCAGTAGTTCTCCGAGGCGATCAGCTCGATGTGCTGTTCCTGGCGCAGGTTCTCGGCCTGGATGGCGGCCCAGATGGCGGGGTCAACGTGTTGAATCGTCGATTGTTGGCGGTCGAACATGGAGGTTCCTTGGATTGAGGGGCATTCGGGCGCGACGCCGGGCCTCGCTGGCGACCGTCCGGGTGCGCGCGGGCGCGCGTTCGGCAAGGAGTCCAGCGGTGCGCGAAAGACGCGCTGCCCAGGCGAACGGCTGAAAAGGCAAGCGGGGATCATGAACACCGGGCCGCCCTTCGCGCTTCCCGGTGGTGGCCCACCTCGCAACGTGTCCGGAGTCCGGCGGCGTCGAGCTCTTCCGGATCTTTCGAGACGCGTCCTGTCGCCAGTCGCGCGAGCCGGCAGTTTAACCGGCCGGCCGGCCACGCGGCGAGTGGGGAGCCTCGATTGACGCAATACGAAGCAAGACGGGCGCCTCCGCTCCCGTCGTGCGAATGCGCGCGGGTTCGACGGCCCGCGTGCGAAGAATCGTCAGGGCGCCAGCGCCACGCGCTCGCGCTCCGGCGTGGACGACGTCGCTTGCGCGGTCTGCTCGGACGCGGCGGCATGCGCCGTCGACTCGCTGGCGGCCGCGGCGGGGGCCGCGACCGGCACCGGCACGGCGGCCGGCGCCGGCGCGACCTTGGCGATGACCGGTGCGATGGTCGGCGAAATGTTCTGGCCGGCCGCGACGCGCTTGAGCAGGTCCTGCTCGGCGATGACCTTGGCGGCATAGCCGCCGTCGTCGTCGTTGGCGCCCGCGCCCACGTAGAAGCGCAGGCCGTCCGACAGGCCACCGGCCTTGGTGATGCACTCCTTGAGCACCAGCACGCCCACGCGCAGGTTGCTGACCGGGTCGAACGCCGCCAGGTGGCCGCCGTAGGACTCGTACTTGTCGCTGTGGATCTTGGTCATCACCTGCATCAGGCCCTGCGCGCCCACCGGGCTCTGCGCGAACGGGTTGAAGCTCGATTCGATGGCCATCACCGACAGGATCAGCGTCGGCTCGATGCCGGTGCGCTGGCCCACCGTCCACGATTCCTGCACCAGGCGGGCGACCGGCTCCGGCGCGACGTGGTAGCGGCGCACGATCCAGCGCGCCACGTTGGCCTGCGCGCGCGTCAGGTCGGCCAGGTCGGCCGTCGACGAGGTGTTGATCGTGCCGGCCGATGTCGGATCGGTCTCGGCGACGGCGGCGAGGTCTTCGCCGCCGCTGCGCGCCAGGTGGCGCGCCTCGAGCCAGCCCCAGGCGCGTGCCTCGAGGGTGTCGCGAAGCTCGTCCTGGCTGCCCATGAACAGGGCGCCGGCGACGACCGCCAGTCCGACCATGGCCAACATGCTGTGGCTCACGTCGAGCAGGCCGTGGCCCACATCGGTCAGGAACACGGTCACTGACTCGCGCCCGATGGTCAGTGCGTTGCGCACGACGGCTTGGGGTTGAAGCATCTCTCTCCTTTCACAGCGTTCGGTGCCGACGGTGGGCGCACTCAAGGCGCTCGGTCGCGGCGTTCTCGACGCTGGCGATAATGGAAACGCTGCCAGTCATGGCCGGGATGTCTGCGTCTAGCAGCCGGCGGCAGCCTTCAGGGCCCGTCCTCAGCGAGGAGGAGGGATAACCCTGGTGTGTAAGTCTGGCGGGATTGTAGGTAGCCGCGAAATAACCCGTCAACTATATAGACTACTCAAGTCATAACCAAAAAGTATGAAATACCGTGATTTGCGCGATTTCGCGGCCAATCTCGAGGGTTTTGGGGAGCTCAGACGTGTAACAGCGCCGATGTCCCCTAACCTCGAAATGACGGCCCTGGCCGATCGGGTGCTGCGCCAGGAAGGTCCGGCGCTGCTGTTCGAGAACCCCACCGGGTATTCGGTTCCGGTGCTCGCCAACCTGTTCGGTACCCCCCACCGTGTCGCCCTCGGGATGGGGGCGGTCGACATCTCGGAGCTGCGCGGCATCGGCCAGCTGCTGGCCAACCTGCGCGAGCCGGAGCCGCCGAAGTCGGTCAAGGACGCCGGCAAGCTGTGGACGATGGGCAAGGCGCTGTGGGACATGAAGCCCGCGGTGCTGCGCAGCGGCCCGTGCCAGGAAGTGATCCAGGCGGCCGACGAGATCGACCTCGCGCAGTGGCCGATCCAGACCTGCTGGCCCGGCGACGTCGCCCCGCTGGTCACCTGGGGCCTGGTCGTCACGCGCGGGCCGCGCAACGTGGCCAAGCCGCGGCT
>CAIMXF010000149.1 GCA_903845345.1 uncultured beta proteobacterium | reverse complement strand
CTGGTCGGCCTGGGCGCGCGCCGGACCGCGCTCGATCCGCTCAAGGGCACGGTGCGCGGGGAAGTGCCGGTGGCCGCGCCGCGCGGCACCAACGAGGTCGAGCGCCTCGCCGACCTGGTGGGGCCGGCCGCGCGCGTGGGCGACGTCTTCTGCATCCGCGCGTTCCAGAACGGCATCGGCTGCGTCGACGCGCAGCGCGTCACCGCGCTGTGGTCGATCAACATCGGCGGCGCACAGTCGCTGGGCGCCGACGACGACTACGTGTTCGCCGGCGACGCCAGCGACCGCCTGAGCGCGCGCCGCCGTGCCAACGGCGAGACCGTGTGGCTCAGCGACAAGTTCCAGAACCGCAAGCTGAGCGGCATGCTGTCCATCGGCAAGGTCGTCGTGTTCGGCGACTACCAGGGCTACGTGCACTTCCTCGACCGCGCCACCGGCACGCCGCTGCTGCGCCTGCCCACCGACGGCTCGCAGATCGTCGGCGCGCCGGTGCGCGCGGGCAACACGCTCGCGGTGACGACGCGGGACGGTTCGGTCTACGCGTTCCGCCCGGAATGAGCGTCGCGTCGTCGAGCCTGACCAGGAGCCCTTTCGCGTGAAACCCGTCATTGCACTCGTCGGCCGACCCAACGTCGGCAAGTCGACGCTGTTCAATCGGCTGACGAAGACGCGCGACGCGATCGTCGCCGACTTCGCGGGCCTGACGCGCGACCGCCATTACGGCGACGGCCGCCACAACGGCATCGAGTTCATCGTCGTCGACACCGGCGGCTTCGAGCCCGACTCCACCACCGGTATCGTCAAGGAGATGGCGCGCCAGACGCGCCAGGCGGTGGCCGAGGCCGACGTGGTCGTGTTCGTCGTCGACATCCGGCTCGGCCTGTCCGCGCAGGACCACGACATCGCGCGCTACCTGCGCACCGCGCAGAAGAACGTGCTGATCGCGGTCAACAAGGCCGAGGGCATGTCCGAATCGCCGCTGCTCAACGAGTTCCACGAACTCGGGATGGGCGAGCTGCACCCGATCTCCGCGGCGCACGGCCAGGGCATCCGCAGCCTGCTCGACGCGGCGCTCGAGGGCCGCGAGGCCGGGTCCGAAGAGGACGAGTTCGGCGCGTCGGCCATGGATCGGCCGATCCGGCTGGCCGTGGCGGGCCGCCCGAACGTGGGCAAGTCCACGCTGATCAACACCTGGCTGGGCGAGGAGCGCCTCGTCGCCTTCGACATGCCCGGCACGACGCGCGACGCCATCATGGTGCCGTTCGAGCGCGACGGGAAGAAGTTCGAGCTGATCGACACCGCCGGCCTGCGCCGCAAGGGACAGGTGTTCGAGGCGATCGAGAAGTTCTCGGTCATCAAGACGCTGCAGGCGATCGCCGATGCCAACGTGGTCGTGCTGCTGCTCGACGCCACGCAGGGCGTCACCGACCAGGACGCCCACATCGCGGGCTACATCCTCGACTCGGGGCGCGCGGTGGTCATCGCGATCAACAAGTGGGACGCCGTCGACAGCTACCAGCGCCAGATGCTGGATCGCTCGATCGAGTCGCGCCTCGGGTTCCTGAAGTTCGCGCCGCTGATCAACATCTCCGCGCTGAAGCGCCAGGGGCTCGGGCCGTTGTGGAAGAGCATCGAGGACGCGCACGCGTCGGCCAACCGCAAGATGCCCACGCCGGTGCTCACGCGCCTGCTGATGGAGGCTGTCGAGCACCAGCAGCCGCGCCGCGACGGCATGTACCGCCCCAAGATGCGCTACGCGCACCAGGGCGGCATGAATCCGCCCATCATCGTGGTGCACGGCACCTCGCTGGACCACGTGACGGACGCCTACAAGCGATTCCTCGAGGGGCGTTTCCGCGACCACTTCAAGCTGACGGGAACGCCGCTGAAGATCGAGATGCGGTCCGGGCGTAATCCATTCACGGACAAAGAAGAATAAAGTTAACCCGCAGTCCGGCGGGTGGGAGGCGGCGTGTGATAACGTGAACTCTCCCTCCTTCCAACACACGTACTTTCAACACGGAGAATATCGTGAGCAACAAAGGGCAACTCCTACAAGACCCCTTCCTGAACCTGCTGCGCAAGGAGCATG
>CAIMXF010000148.1 GCA_903845345.1 uncultured beta proteobacterium | reverse complement strand
CGAGAACGCTGCCGTCCAGTCGAGGTGAGGGAAGATCCCGAACGGCACGGCCTCGCCCCAGCTGCCCATCAGCAACGGACGGATGAAGCCGAGCACAACCATCAGCCAGATCGCCGACAGGAAGGCCCAGGCGACATGGGTGCCCATGCCCAGCGCGCGGGCGCGCCGGTACATGCGGGCGCACCACAGCAGCACCGAAGAGGTGAGGAAGAATCCGGCCAGGAGCCACCAGCCGCCCTCGTTCATCGGCGGGATGTGCAGGCCGTAGGATGGCGGCGGCGGCTCGAGCGCCAGCCACGGCAGTTGCCGGACGAACTGCACCGGATCCCAGTTGACCGAGGCCCACATGTTCAGGCCGACGATCTCGAACCAGGCGAAGCCGCAGATCAGCGATGCGACCCCGAGCCAGCCGAGATAGATGGGGCCGATCTGCGCATCGCCGATCTTGCCCAGCCAATGCCAGTGCGTGGTGTCGTTGATGCGCTCACGGTCGTCGCGGCCCAGCGTGATGTTGCCCACCGACGGGGCGCTCACCTGGACGCGCGTGAACAGATTCTGGTACTCGGCCATCTGCGATCTCCTCGTGCTTTTGCTTGCTTGCCGTCGTTCAATGCCAGATCGGCAGGTTCAGCCACCACGTCCACCACTCCGGCCACCCGCGCGTCCAGAACGGGCCGCTGATGACGATGCAGACCGCGCTCCAGAACACCGCGGACAACGCGAGGAACAGGCCGAGGCGGTGGATCCCGAGGGTGCCGACCGAGTAGCCGATCGTGTCGCGGAAGAAGGTGTTTTCGTGCTCCGCGGTCTTGACGGTCTCGCCGCGGGCGGGGTTCGTCGACGACAGGATCAGGCCGCCGTGCAGGGACAGCGCGAACGTCGTGGCGAAGAAGAAACTAACCCCCAGCATGTGCGCCGGGTTGTAGTGGAAGTGAAGGTACTGGTACCCGGTATTCGAGACCCAGTCGAGGTGGCTGATGATCCCGTATGGAAATCCGTGGCCCCATGCGCCCATCAGCATCGGCCGGATGATGACCAGCGTGACGTAGGCCAGGATCGCGAACCCGAAGGCCACCGGGACGTGCAGTCCGATCCCCAGTTTGCGGCAGATCTCGACCTCGCGCAGCGCCCACGAGATGAACGACCCCGTCGCGCAGACCGTGATCAGCTGCCACAGTCCGCCCTGCATCAGTGGCGCCATGCCGAGCCCGTATTTCAGGTCGGGCGGCGCGATGCTGATCTGCCAGAGGTTCCAGGTCGGCCCTTGCGAGGCGGCCCAGATGATCAGCAGCGTGCCGGTGAGGGCGAAGAACGCCGTCGTGACGCCGAAGAAGCCGACATAGAACGGTCCAACCCAGAAGTCGAACAAATCGCCTCCGAGCAATGTGCCACCGCGTACGCGGTACTTGCGCTCGAAATTGAGCATCGCCATGTCGTGTCTCCTTCGCGTGAATCAATGTGCGATGGAGCGAGGCGGGCCTGGGGCCGCGCTCGTCCACCGCGTGCGGGCGCCCGCTACTGCTTGGGCGCTGGCATCGACGAGATCTGGGCCGCTTGGGCCTTCGATCCGCCATCGAGCCAATTGAAACGGTTCGTGCTCAGCAAGATGAAATGAATCAGCAATGCCAGAACGAACAGGAACACGAACAGTGCAACCAGCGCTCGGCGCGGGTCGAACAGCAACCAGATTCTCCACATGTTTCAATCTCCTCAAAGTAACGACATGATCGAGCCTACCGCTCCCCTCACGCCGCCAATCAACGAACTCTCGCCCTCAGCCCCCGGGAACAGGGGCCGCCACTTCAGCATCAGCAGCTGGCAAACCAGCGCGACCATCAGGATGGCGACGAAGCACGTCACGAATGTCGGATCGAACGAATGACGTTCGACCGATGGCGCCTGGGCAGCGTCGGCGCCGATCAGAGCCACGGCCGCCATTGCCACACGAGAATGTGGGCAACGATGGCGACGAGCGTGAAACCCACGAAGCTCTTGATGAAGATGCTGTGGAACTCCTGTGCTTCCTTTTCTGTGAGGCCGGATAGCGAGCCTCTCCCGTTGTCATCCATAGGTATGCTCCTGAAGATACGGCCGCGAGGCCGACACCGCGCTGAACCTGCGCGGCAAGGTTGGCGAGGGCGCCGTTGTCATGCGACACCCTCCTCGACCAGTGCCAAATGCACGCGGTCCAGTCCTTCGCGGCGAGCGCGTTGCTCGGCGCGATCGCGCAACTGCTTCGCTGCGGAAATTCTTACCAGCACCGGCTGGGCCTCGACGAGGCGTTCCAGTCGCGTGCGCGCGTCGTCGTCCCAGGCGAGCTCGCGGTGCAGGCGTGCTGGCGTCGGATCGACGGCATCCATCTCGGTGCCGAGCGGCAGGATGTGGAACAGCGCATCGAACAGCGCGTTGCACACTTCCTGCAGAACGTACGTGGCACCCGCGTATCCCATGAACGGCGTGCCTGTGGCGCGGCGGATGATCGCGCCGGGAAACGACGCCGGGATGTAGCTCGGGCGCATCGGCCCCTTGGCGCCGGCCTCGGCCAGGTACATGCGTTCGTTGAAGCTGCCGAACATCACCAGCGGCGCTTTCGTCCGTACCAGTTCGCGGATCGCTGCGTTGTCGGTCTTCGCGCCGGGGATGCGCGGCACCGCGAAGCTGCAGGGCAGGCCCATCTCGTCCTCGAGGAAGTGGCGCAGTCCGCGGGTATAGGTTTCGCTCGCGACGACCGCGAAGCTCGCGGTGCCGAAGAAGTCCTGGGTCACCGAACGCCACAAGTCCCAGACCGGCTTGATGGTGGTGTGCTTCTCGCGTTCGATGAAGGGCTCGGGATCGAGGCCCGTCAACTCGCCCAGCTTGCGCAGGAAGGCCGTGGTGCTGTGCAGGCCGATCGGCGCCTGCAGGTAGGGCCGCTCCAGCGTCTCGCACAGCAGGCGTCCGAACTCGCGGTACATGCAGACGTTGACGTCCGCCTCGACCAGTCGCGCCACGTCGGCCACGTGGCTGCCGAGCGGGAACACCATGTTGAGCTCGCAGCCGATGCCTTGCACCAGGCGGCGGATCTCTGCGATGTCGCTGGGCCCGTTGAACATGCCATAGCTGGGGCCGATGATGTTGACGCGCGGCTTCTCGCCATCGGCACGCACGCGCGCTGGCACCTTGCGCAAACCGTACTGCTGCCACAACCACGAGATCGCCCGGTTGGCGCATTGCCACTGGTCCTCGTCGATCGTGCGTGGCAGGAAACGCTGGATCGTCGTGCCTTCGGGCGTGACTCCGCCGCCGATCATCTCGGCGATCGAGCCCGTGACCACGACGGACGGGAGGTCGGGATCGAGCACCGCATGCGCGCGCTTCATCGCCCCCTCGGTGCCTTCGCGGCCCAGCTGTTCCTCGGCGAGTCCGGTCACGACGATCGGCAATTCGTGGGGCGGCAACGCGTCGGTGTAGTGCAGCACCGAGGTCACGGGCAGGTTCTCGCAACCGACGGGACCGTCGATGATCACCTGCAGGCCCTTGATCGCGGCGAAGACGTACACCGCGCCCCAATAGCCGCCCGCGCGATCGTGGTCGAGGACGAACATCAGATCATCTCCTCGGCCTTGCGCTTCTTCGCGAGCTTGTCCACCTGGCGGCGCGTGTCGGCGCGGAACTCCGGCCGAAGCTGCGGCACGCCGTCCCATACGCCCGCGCGATCGCCCGCGCCGGCGTTACCGAAGAATTCGCTCATCTGGTCGAAGCGCGACTGGTTGCCGATCGCGCCGTTGATGACCTGGGCCAGCGAGCCGGCACCGGCCGGGCCCATCAGCGGCCGCGCCGAGATCAGGTTCGTGAAGTACAGCGCCGGCGTGCGCGCCTCCTTGGCCGCCTGCACGACCGGGGTGGTGCCGATGGCCAGTTGCGGCTTGAACTCGTGGAAGGCCGCGAGATCGTTCTCGAGCGACGCGCGGAACTGCACGTGCACGCCGTGCGCCTGCAGCCAGTCGCGATCCGCCTCGTTCCATGGCGTTCGCGGACACGCGGTGCCGCAGTAGCGCAGGTCGGCACCGCTCTCGACCAGCAGGCGCGCGACGAGCAGCTCGGAGCCTTCATAGCCCGACAACGTGATGCGACCCTTGATCGGCATCGCCGCCAACGCGCCGCGGATCGCCGGCAGCACGCGATTCTTGGCAGCGTCGATGTCCGCCTGGCTCACATTGCAGGCTTCGCCAACGGACTGCAGCCAGGCTTCCGTGCCGTCATGGCCGACCGGTGCGGAGCCGACGATGCGTCGCCCCGCGGCCTGGAATTCGCGGATGCTCGCGGTGTAGAACGGATGGATGGCGGCGACCGCGGCGCAGTCGAGTGCGGCATACAGCTCGCGCCACTCGCGCGTCGGAACGACCGGGCCCGCGGCCAGGCCCATCGGCTCGAGCATGCGGCCGATGACCATCGGGTCGGCCGGGAACATCTCACCGAGCAGGGTGACGGTCGGCTTGTCGCTGACGCCGGCACGCGGGGCCTGGACGGGACCGAGCTCCGCCTCGGTGCGGGCGTACTTCAGCATCGCGCCGGCGAGCACGTCCTTGGCCTCCGCATGCGTGGGCACGCCGAAGCCGGGCACGTCGACGCCGATGATGCGCACGCCGTTGATCTCCTTGGGCAGCAGGCGCAGGGGCACGCCGCTGGCCGTCGGAACGCACAGGTTGATCACGACGATGGCGTCCAGCGCTTCCGGCTTTGCCTGTTCATGCACCGCTTCCCGGATGTCTTCGAACAGCTTGCCCGTGACGAGGGTCTCGCTGTTGAACGGTACGTAGCCCACGCTGCGCCGCGCACCGTAGAAATGCGAAGTGAACGTGAGTCCGTAGACGCAGCAGGCCGAGCCGCTCAGGATGGTCGCGGTGCGCCGCATGCGCAGGCCCACTCGTAAAGAGCCGAACGCCGGGCACATGCTCTGGGGCTGGTCGTGCGGCCCTTTCGGGTAGTCGGCGGCGTACTGGTCCAGCACGTCGCTCTTTCCCGCGGCGCGCGCCGCGGCCAGCAGTTGTTCCTTGCCGCTGTGGCAGCCCATGCCGTCGCCTTCGAGGGCCGCGGGCACCGGAACCGCCGCGGCTTCTGCGCGGGCGGGAACGATCGGGATGACGGGCGAGTTCATGGTGGGCACTCGATTCAGGCAGCGTCGTAGAGCACTTCGAGTGAGGGCTTGATCACCTCGTCCTTGCCCACCATGTCGACCAGCGTCGCGGGCTCCAGCACCACATTGCGTCCGACCGTTTCGGCCGAGAACAGTCCCAGCAGGGCATCCTGCGTCAAGGGCGTCGGCCGCACCGGCGGTGCGTCCGCCACGTTCTGCGCCAAGGTCTCGAACAGCGGTGCCCATTGCGTGCCGGGGCGGCCGATGATCTCGTAGCTCGCGCTCTTGCGGCGGATGTCGTCGTTCGCGGGAATCGCCGCCAGCACCGGGATGCCGGCCAGTTCGGCGAACGCCGCGGCCTCGCCGCTGCCGTCGTCCTTGTTGATGACGACGCCGGCCACGCCGACGTTGCCGCCCAGCTTGCGGAAATATTCGACCGCGGAGCACACGTTGTTGGCGACGTAGAGCGACTGCAGGTCGTTGCTGGCCACGACGATCACCTTCTGGCACATGTCGCGTGCGATCGGCAGGCCGAAGCCGCCGCAGACGACGTCGCCGAGGAAGTCGAGCAGCACGTAGTCGAAGCCCCAGTCGTGGAAGCCGAGCTTCTCGAGCGTCTCGAAGCCGTGGATGATCCCGCGGCCGCCGCAGCCGCGGCCGACCTCGGGGCCTCCGAGTTCCATCGCGAACACGCCGTCGCGCTTGAAGCACACGTCGCCGATGGCCACCGCGTCGCCGGCGAGCTTCTTCTTCGAGCTCGTCTCGATGATGGTGGGACAGGCGCGACCGCCGAACAGCAGGCTGGTGGTGTCGCTCTTCGGATCGCAGCCGATCAACAGCACCTTCTTGCCCTGCTGCGCCATCATGTAGCTGAGGTTGGCCAGCGTGAAGCTCTTGCCGATGCCGCCCTTGCCGTAGATCGCGATGATCTGCGTCGTCTTGGCCGCGGGCGACGTGGAGACAGGATCGGGCTCGATGGCCGCTTCGGCGCGAAGGTGGTCCTTCATCATGAAATGGACGGGCGCGACCAGCGGAATCGTTTCGGTGCTCATGCAGTGTGTCTCCAGTCGAGGACCATCTTGAGGCAGGCGTCGTCGCCGAATGCGGTGACATAGGCGCCCGCGGCGTGTTGCGCCTGCTCGCGGTGGGTGATGAGCCCGTCGAGCGAAAAGGCACCGCTCGCGGCCAGCGCGGCGACGGCCAGCAGATCGTTTCGATGCCATTCGGACGCGCAGCGGATCTGAGCCTCGCGCATGAACGCGGGCGCGAAAGCGAACCGCAGCGGTTCGCTGTGGAAGCCGGCCAGCACGATCTCGCCGCCGGGGGCCAGCCGCGTCACGAACTGGTCCAGAAGCGCGGAATCGCCGCTGAAGTCGTAGATCGCGCGGTAGTCACGGCGGGGGTCGTCGGCGGGATCGATCACCGTGTAGCCTTCGGCGCCGGCCGCGCGGACGGGATCGGTCTCCCAGACCGTGAATCCCGTGAAACCGGCGGCCACGTTCAGGCGAGCGAGCAGGCGTCCCAGCACGCCGTGTCCGACGATCAGGTCCGGCGGCACGATCTGCTCGTGACCCCGCTTTCCGCCGCATGAGACTGCGTGGTAGGCCGTTGCGGCGAGCGCGAGCAGCACGGCTTGTTCGCCCAGCGTCTCGTCGAGCGCGACCGCGCGTGCGGCAGGCAGCACGACCCGCGAAGACGCGCCACCGGACAGGCCGCGCACCGCGCCGTAGCAACGGGCGCCTGGCACGAAGACGCGCTCGCCGATTTCCAGGCTTGCATTGCGGCCCGCGTGCGTCACCCGACCGACCGACTCGTAGCCCGGCACGAGGGGATAGCCCATTCCGGGGAAGGTCGGCATCCGGCCCGTCCAGAGAAGCCGTTCGGTGTCGGTGCTGATGCCGCTCCATTCGACGTCGACGACGATGTCGTCGTCTCCGGGAGCCTGCAGCTCGAGGCGAGTCAACGAAAGCTTCCCGGGCCCTTCCATGACCACGGCGAGACTGTTCATTGGAGGCCTCCTGTCCCGGGGCGCGCATACCCTGCGCAAGCTCTGTGCGGGGTGGAAGGCGACGTCGGCGTGCAGTTCATGGAGTCATCCTAGGCTTACCATCGAAAGTGTCAATAGAGGTTTACACAAATCGATGTCGAGCCGCACTCACGGTCGCGTCGCGCTCAGCAGGCCCGTCTGCAGCGGCATGCGCGTTGGCAACTGCCGAATCGCCGCGAAGCCCGCCGCACGCAGCGCCTGCGTCAGCTCTGCGGCGCTGCGCGGCCGGCCGCGGCCCATCGCGAGCAGATACATGCCGAAATAGGCGTCGCCCATGGTCTGCGAGCCGGGTGTCGCGGCCATCGGCTCGCCCAGCAGCAGCACGCCGCCCGGCGGCAGCGCTTCGAACGCGGCGGCCAGCAGCCGGTGCATGCCCGCGTCGTCGTGGTCGTGGACGACACGCACCAGCGAGATGACGTCGGCGCCGCGCGGGAGTGGATCCTGCAGGAAGTCGCCGCCGTGCATCTTGGCGCGATCGGCCAGTCCCGCCGCCTCGAAGCGCGGCGCGGCGCGCCGAGTGACCGCCGGCAGGTCGAACAGCATCAGCCGCAGCTTCGGGTGCCGGAGCCCGGCGCTGATCAGGAATCCGCCTTCGCCGCCGCCCACGTCCAGCAGGCAGCGACGACGCCCCAGCGGGCAGGCGTCGAGGATCTCGTCGGCGACAAGCGGCTGCGAGGCCGCCATCAGCCCGGAGTACTCGGCGACCTGGCCGGGTGCCAGCCCCGCTGGCGCCCGTTCCACCGCATAAGGCCAATAGCCGGCCAGTTCGCCGAGCTGGCCGCGCAGCAGGGCGACCGGGTCGCGAAGATCCGCGTAGAGCGCCGCGTGGTGCTCGACCATCGCGGAGACCGCCGGGTTGTCGACCATCGCCGCGCCCAGCGGACCCAGCCCGTAGCGCCCGGCCTGGCGTCGCTCCAGCAATTTCAGGGCGACGGCCGCATCGAGCAGGCGGGAGGACGAATCGATGGGCAGGTCAGTGCGTTGCGCGATGTCCTGCGCGGACAGCGGCGCGGCGGCCAGCATCTTGAACAGGTCGAGCCGCACGCAGGCCTGCAGCACCTGCGAGTAGACGAAACCGGCGACCAGGTCGAACAGCGCGGCGGCACGGCGGCGCGCGATCCAGCGGGTCGGCGCGAACGCCAGCGCGCGGCGCCGGAAGTCCGGGCTCGCCACCAGCCGATCGCGCAGCGCCTGCCAGCGCGCGACGAAACCCTGCTGTCCGGCGGTGGCCCGAGCAGGCTCCGATCCGGCCTGCAGCGACGTGGGAGCGGTCATGGGGAGGTCCGGGCCATCGTCGACTCAGGTGGCCGAGGCCACCAGCTCCTCTGCCAGCTGGCGCGGGATCAGCCGGTTGGCCTCGGCACGCACCAGCGCGCGCAGCGACGCGCTGCCGGCGCATTCCGGCACCGCGCCCTCGGCTTCGTCGATCAAGCGCTCGAAATGGCGGGTCGCGGCCGCCAGGCCGAACTCGCGCGCCAGGCTGGGGCGGTCGAGTGCCTTGTCGCGGCCGACGGGTTTGCCCAGCCATTGCAGGGTCCCGGCCACATCGCGGATGTCGTCGGCGGCCTGATAGGCATCGCCCAGGCGTGCGCCCAGCTGCTCCCAACCGGAAGTGTCCGCGCCGGCTGCCTGGGCACCGGCCCTGGCGCTGGCGATGAACAGCGCGCCTGTCTTGGCGCGGTGGTATCGGGCGAGGTCGATCGTCGGCTCGCACTCCCAGGCCTGGCCGGCGGCGATGCCGGACGGGAGCCCGACGCCTCCCGCCAGCGTCGCGACCAGGGGCGCCAGCCGGTGCGGCGAGCGCCCGGCGGCTTTGGCCACCGCCTCGAAGGCGAGCACGATCAGCGCATCGCCGGCCAGTACCGCGAGCCGCTCGCCGAAGGCGCATTGCACCGAGGGCTGGCCACGCCGGGTCAAGGCGGCGTCGAAGCAGGGCAGGTCGTCGTGCACCAGCGAGGCGCAATGAAGCAGCTCGACGGCCGCTGCGGCGCCCAGCGCGAGCTCGGGGTCGTCGATGTCGCAGGCATGCGCGACCGCCAGGCACAGCTGGGGCCGGATCCGCGCGCCTCCCGGAAACACGGCGTGGCGAACCGCAGCCGCGAGTCGAGGGGGATGGCCCGCCGCGGTGGTGTTCGCCAAGGCTTCGGCCAACGCGCGTTCGATGTAAGGTCGTGCCGCCATCGACATGGAACTCTCCCTGCGCACGTAGCGCTTGTAAATCGAATGAAAGCCGATAGAGTGTCAGGAAGAATAGACACTTAAACATGTCAAGTCAAACATGACTGCGTTGAAGACCACAAAGGCCATCGTCATCGGGGCGGGGATCGGTGGGCTTGTCTCGGCGGCCCTGCTCGCCGCGCGGGGCGTCGACGTGCGCGTGTTCGAGCGCGCGCCGGCGTCCGGCGGGAAGTTGCGCGTCCATGAGGTCGGCGGTCTGGAGATCGATGCCGGCCCGACCGTCCTCACCATGCGCTGGGTGTTCGACGAACTCTTTGCCGAAGCGGGAGCCTGCCTCGACGATGCGCTGACGCTCGTTCCCTCGCGCGTCCTGGCGCGCCACGCCTGGTCGGAGGGGACGGCGGTGGCACGACTGGATCTGCCCGCCGACTTCGAGGCCGCGGTCGATGCGATAGGGCGCTTTGCCGGGGCCGCCGATGCGCGCGGCTACCGTGCGTTCTGCGCGCGTGCAGGCGCGATCCATGACGCCCTCGAGAAGCCGTTCCTGCGCGCGGGTCGCACGGACATTCCCGGACTGTTGTGGCGAGGTGGGCTGAAGGGCCTTCCGGGACTGCTGCGCATCTCGCCGTTCGCGTCGCTATGGCCCGAACTGGGACGTCACTTCAGCGATCCGCGACTGCGCCAGCTGTTCGGTCGATACGCGACCTATTGCGGCTCCTCGCCCTGGCTGGCGCCGGCCACGCTGATGCTGGTCGCGCACGTCGAGCGCATGGGACTCTGGCGCGTCGATGGCGGCATGCAGCGCATCGCGCAGGCGGTCGAGGCGCTGGCGACGCGATCCGGCGCGCGGTTCCGGTTCGGTACCCAGGTCGACGAGATCGTCGAGTGCGATGGCCGCGCCTGCGGCGTGCGGCTGGTCGACGGCGAGGTGGTGCCGGCTGACGTCGTGGTGTTCAACGGGGACGTCAACGCGCTGGCCACCGGCCTGCTCGGCGCGCCGGCGCGTCGCGGGCTGGGCGCCGACGCGCGTCGCCGGCAAGCGGCCGGCGGACGTTCGCTGTCGGCGCTGACCTGGAGCGTCGCGGCGCGGAGCTCCGGCCTGCCGCTGCTGCGACACAACGTGCTGTTCTCTCAGGACTACGCCGCCGAATTCCAGGCGCTGTCTGCGGGGCGGCTGCCCGACGATCCGACGGTCTACGTCTGCGCCCAGGATCGCGGGGACGACGAGCCGCCCGTCGACGCACAGGCCCCGCAGCGGCTGCTGTGCCTCGTCAACGCACCCGCCGCCGTGCCGGGCCGGCACCTCACCCAACAGGAGATCGCCACATGCGAGCACCAGGCTTTTCGGCGCATGGCGCGCTGCGGACTGCAGCTGGATCCGGTGGCGCCGATGCAGCGCACGACGCCGGACGATTTCGCGACGCTGTTTCCCGGGACGGGCGGAGCACTCTACGGGCCGCCGAGCCACGGCTGGCGGGCGTCGTTCCAGCGGATGGGCGCGCGTCATGCGATGCCGGGCCTGTACCTGGCGGGTGGCAGCACGCATCCGGGTCCGGGGGTGCCGATGGCGGCTCTGTCGGGTCGGCTCGCGGCTTACGCGGTTTGCGAGGACCTGGTTTCGACTTCCAGCCCCCGCCCGATGGCTATGCGTGGTGGTATGTCGACGCGCTGAGCGACGACGGACGACACGCGCTGACGATCATCGCGTTCGTCGGCAGCGTCTTTTCGCCGTACTACGCTGCGGCGCGTCGTCGCGGGCCGGGTGATCCGCGCGATCACGTGGCGCTCAACGTGGCGCTGTACGGCGACGGCGCGCGCCGATGGACGATGACCGAGCGTGGCCGGGATCAGTTGACGGCGAGCGCCGACACGCTGCGCATCGGCCCGAGCGCGCTGGAGTGGGACGGCCACACGCTCGTCGTCACCCTGCAAGAGGTGGCTGCCCCCTGGCCACGGCGCGTGCGCGGGTGCATCCGCATCGACGGGCTGCTGCCCGGGCTGCGGCCGATCGATCTCGATGCGGCTGGCCTGCACCGCTGGCAGCCGATCGCCCCGCGGGCGAGGGTGTCGGTCGATCTCGACGTCCCGGCGCTGCGGTGGACCGGCGACGGCTACGTCGACTCGAACCAGGGCGACGTGCCGCTCGAAAGGAGCTTTGCGTCCTGGCAGTGGTGTCGAACGCCGCGCCCCGACGGGGGCGCCTTCATCCGCTACGACGTGCGCGAGCGCGAAGGAAGCACGCGCGCGCTGCGGCTGGACATCGCAGCGGATGGCAGCGTGCAGTTCGACGGCGCTCGGCCGTCCAGCCCGCTCGAGCCTTCGCGCTGGGGCATCGCGCGCGCCGCTCACGATGGCGCCGCGCTGTGCCGCACGCTGGAAGACGGCCCGTTCTATGCGCGCTCGCTGCTGGCCACACCCTGGCAGGGGCAGTCGTTGCCGACGTTCCACGAGAGCCTGTCGCTGGACCGATTCCGCCAGCGCTGGGTGCAGGCGATGCTGCCGTTTCGCATGCCGCGCCGCGCGGGTTCGGCGCGCTGAGCGGGGCCGGCGGCCTCACTCGTGCGGCGCCGAGTCCTCGCTGGCCATGCGTCGAGCGGCCGCTTCGCGCTGCTCCGACTCGCGCCGTGCGCGACGAGTGGCCCGCAGCTCCCACCAGCCCCAGGCGACCGTGCCGCCGAACACCAGCGTCAGCTCGATCGCACCGAGCAGG
>CAIMXF010000147.1 GCA_903845345.1 uncultured beta proteobacterium | reverse complement strand
TTGTCTCTTTCTTGTGGTCAGCCAACGGAAACCTCTTTGCGGATCATGCGTGCCCGCTCAGGCGGATCGCGCGGGGAACTCGGCGAGACCGTGCCGGCGCATCAGCACGCCGCGTCGCCGGGGATCGAAATTGATGCGCGCCGGATCGGAGTGGACCGCCGCCACCAGCCGCGCGTCCATCAGGGCGAACCAGAGCGGCGGGAAATACGCGACCGTGAACATGCCGAAGTAGCCGTTGGGCAGTTGCGGCGCGTCGTCGAAGTGGCGCAGCGACTGGTAGCGCCGCATCGGGTGCGCGTGGTGGTCGGAATGGCGCTGCAGGTGGAACACGGCCCAGTTCGAGAACAGGTGGTTGCTGTTCCACGAATGGCGCGGCTCCGTGCGCTCGACGCGGCCGTCGGCGCCGGCCTGTCGCAGCAGGCCGTAGTGCTCGATGTAGTTGGCCGAGGTCAGCTGGAAGTTGGCCCACAGCGACGCCAGCAGCAGGAACGCGAGCACCTGCGGGCCGAGCCAGGCGGCGAGCGTCGTCCACAGCGCCACGGTGACCAGTGCGGGCTGCAGCAGCTCGTTGTGCAGCGACCAGAACGGCAGGCCGTCGGCCGCCATCCGCGCGCGCTCCAGCTGCCACGCGCGGCGAAACGCGCCCGGCATCTCGCGCAGCGCGAAACGCCAGAGGCCTTCGCCCATGCGCGCGGACGCCGGGTCGGCCGCGGTCGCGACGTCGCGATGGTGCCCGCGGTTGTGCTCGATCGTGAAGTGTCCGTAGAACGTGGGCGCCAGCACGATCTTCGCGAGCCAGCGCTCCAGGCGCGACTTCTTGTGGCCCAGTTCGTGGCCCAGGTTGATGCAGAAGCCGCCGACCATGCCCGTCGTCATCACGACGGCCAGCTGCCCGGATCGGGTCAACGGGGCCCGCATGCAGAACCACGCGCCGTAGACGAACGCGGCCCACAGCAGCGGCACCAGCGCCCAGGTGACGCGGCGATAGAACGGATCGGCCTCCAGCTGCGGCACCGCGTCCTCGGGCGGGTTGCTGGTGTCGACGCCCAGCGCGAGGTCGATGAGGGGCGCGATGCCATAGACGAAGATCACCGGAAGCCACAACATGAGGGTCAGCGGCCAGGCGCGGTACAGCAGCGGCCCGAGGCCGACCAGCGCCGGCACCAGCAGCGACAGCACCCAGGCGTAGCGCTTGCGGTCGACGTAGGGGATGGACGGATCGGTGGCGTTGGCGAGGCTCATCGTGAGGACGAGTGTGGGCGGCGCGGTGTGGGGCCGACACCGATGCAACTGCCAACAAATCGTCATAAAGTGACAATCAGGCCGCGCACTGCCCCGAACCAGGGAAGACACTGAGGCCGCCGCACCGACCCGGAACATGTCCCGCCCCGCCATCGCCCATCCGCCCCTGCCGCAGCCGGCCTCGCTCGTGCCGCCGATCTACGCCCGCCTGCTGCGCATGCTGCTGCAGCACGCGGACGTCGACGGCGACCGGGTGCTGGCCGCCGCCGGCCTCGACTGGGCGACGCTGGTCACCGACGACAAGCGCCTCGGCCGCGACACCATCGTGCGGCTGGCCGAGGGCGCCATGGCCGCGATGCGGCGCCCGTGGCTGGGGCTCGACCTGGGCGGCGGGGCGCCGGTGTCGGCGCACGGGTCGCTCGGCTACGCGGTGGTCACCAGCCGCGACCTGCGCGAGGCGGTGATCACGCTCGCGCGCTACGGCACCACGCGCAACGACACGATGGCGTGGACGTGCACCGACACGCGCGAGGGCATGACCATGCAGGCCACCGAACGCACCGACCTCGGCGCCGTGCGCGGCTTCGTCGTCGACACCGTGCTGGGCGCGATCCTGCGCATGATCGAGACCGCCGTCGGCCACGTGCCGCCCGACCTGCGCATCGAGCTGCCGCTGCCGACGCCCGCATGGCGCGAACAGTACCAGCGCTTCGGTGTCGCCGACGTGCGCTTCGACCGCCCGGCCTTCGCGTTCCACGTCGCGCAGCGCGACCTTGCGCTGCCCTGCATCGGCGCCGACGCGAAGGCGCACGCGAGCGCGTGCCGCGAGTGCGAGGAGGAACTCGCCGAGGTGGCCGGCGCCGGCATGGCGGAGCGCGTGGCCGGGCTGCTGGCCAGCGTGGGCGACGGCGCCTATCCGCGCATGGCCGACGTGGCCGCGCGCTGCGGCATCTCGGCGCGCACGCTGATCCGCCGCCTGCACGCGGACGGCGCCACGTTCCAGCAACTGCTGGACGCGGCGCGACAGCAGCGCGCGCTGTGGATGCTGCTGCACACCGCCGAGCCGGTCGAGGAGATCGCCGCGCGTCTGGGCTATGCCGACACCTCCAACTTCAGCCGCACCGTGCGGCGCTGGTTCGGGGCCACGCCGCGCGAGCTGCGCGAGGGCGGCGCGGCGGCGTCGCGGTCGTAGAGAATGGCGCCATGTCCCTGAACCTGTCTGCAACGACTCGCCCGCGTGCGGGAGCGCGCCCGTGAACGCACGCGACGTGCTGATGTGGATCCGCGGGCACAAGGCGTCGACCGCGGGGCTGGTGCTGGTCGTGGCGGGCTGCATCGCGCTGGTGGGGCTTTCGCGGCGCGTGCATCACCTGAAGCCGCGTGCGGCGACGACGGGCGTCGCGGCCTCCGCGAGCGGCGCCGCGTCGGCCAGGAGCGGCGGCAGGCTGACGCCGTCGGAGCAGGCCGGCACCGAGCAGGACGCGCGCTCGGCGAAGATGCGCGCCGAGTTCGAGGGCGCCACCCGCTACGTCGACTTCATCCAGCAGGCCATGAGCCGCCCGCAGGAAGGCGGCAAGTTCTACGCGATGCTCGCGTGGAAGCGCTGCAACGACCTGACCCGGTACGCCGGCGTCGCGCCCGAGCACACCGGCGACGACGGGTTCCACGAGGCGTCGGTGGCGCTGGTCGAGGACATCGAGAAGCGCTGCGCCGGCGTGCTCGAGACCTGGCCCGGCATCGACGCGCTGTACAAGGTCGCGATGGAACAGCGCGGCGGCCGCGACTTCCTGCTGCCCGCCAACGGCCGCGGCATCGTCGTGCCCACGGGCCGCCAGACCGCCGAGCCCGACATCGACGCCGCGCTCAAGACCGGCGACCGCTGGGCCGCCGCCGAGGCCTTGCAGAACAACGCCGACTTCCTGGACGTCGGCAACTCCGCCGGCGACGACGGCGTCGACCGCCAGCTCCACGAGTGGAGCGCCGAGATCGTCGCCTGCGAGCTGGTGAGCACCTGCCGCGGCGGCCTCGAGGTGGCGCTGCATTGCGCGGGCACCGGCGACTGCGTGCACGACGACTACCGCGACGTCATCCTCGCCAAGGTGCCCGACACGCACCGCACGATCTTCGACACGATGCTGGCCGGCATGCACCAACGCATGGGGCTGGTGCCGGGCGCCGATGCCGCCGACAACAAGCCTTAGTCGATGCTGACCAGTTCGACCTCGAAGACCAGCGTCGAGTTCGCCGGGATCAGGCCGCCGCCGACCTCGCGCGAGCCGTAGGCGATCGCCGACGGGCAGGTCAGCTTGGCCTTGCCGCCGACCTTCATCTTCTGCAGGCCCTCGGTCCAGCACGGGATCACCTTGTTCAGCGGGAACGGGATCGGGCCGCCGTGGTCGGCCGAGGCGTCGAACTTGTTGCCGTTGGGGAACATGCCCTTGTAGCTGGCGTGCACCACGTCGGTGGCCTTGGGGCTGGCGCCGGTGCCTTCCTTGAGCGACTTGTAGACGAGCCCGCTGGCGGTGACGACGGCGCCCGGCTCTTTTGCGGCGGCGGCCAGCGCCGCGGCGTCGTCGGCATGGGCGGCGGCGGCACCGACGGCGAGCGCCAGCGCGGCGGCCAGGCGAACGGAACTCAGGCGGGAAGTCATCGAGGCATCTCCGGAATGTTTTGCGAGGCGCGAATGATAGTCGCGCCGGCGTCGCCCGGCGTGACGGGGCGTGTCAGGACGGGGTCGTGGTAGATCTGGCCGCCGAACTCGAACTCGTGCGTGCCCACGCGAACGAAGCCGCGGCGCGCATAGAACGCGAGCGCCCTGACGTTGCGGTCGTAGGCGCCCAGCCACACCGTCGCGCCGCCGAGCGCGGCGACTTCGGCGATGGCCGCCTCCAGCAGCGCGCCGCCCAGGCCCGTGCCCTGCGCCGACGCCAGCAGGTACAGCCGCGACAGCTCGACGGCCTTGCGGTCGGCCACGCATGCCGGCACCCTGGCGCTGCGCACGTGCGCGTAGCCGACCGGCACGTCGTCCGCCGTGGCCAGCAGCGTGCGGGCGCAGGGCTTGCGGAACCAGGCCAGCACCTTGTCGCGCGCGAAGTGTTCGTCGGCGTAGTCGTCGACCTCGCGCGGATCGCTGATCGTGCGGTAGGTCTCGCGGAAGGTCGCCGCGCCGAGGCGGCCGAGCAGGTCGACGTCGTCGACGGTGGCGGGGCGGATGGACGGAGCGGTCACGTTTCGAGGACGATTCACCTGGACAGGACGGGAGTGTGTCAGACGCGCGCTGACAGCGCATCGTCCGCGACGACTACACGCGCCCTGGCCCGGCGACTAGGCGCACGATGGAAGTTCTCCGATGCCGCGTCGCCGGCATCGCGGGCAAACTGGCTTCATCCTGGGCGTCGGCCCGGGTGCCCGAAGTCCTCACCCGCAACATCCGAGGCCACCATGTCCCCCACGCTGCCCGCCGCCGAATCCATCGCCCGCTACGAACTGCGCTTCCAGTCGCTGTTCCACGCCGGCCGCGGACTGGTCTTCCCGTGCGACCGCGACGGCGAGGTGCACTGGGACGCGATGACCGACGGCGCACGCGCCGCCTTCCTGCGCGCGCAGGGCAGCGTCGGCCGCGAGTACGCGTCGCCGGCGGTGCAACTCAGCGACCTGCACTGATCCCGCCTCACGACGACACGAAGCTTCGGCCGATGCCCGCCATCGCGACGAACGCCACGGCCGACGCGATCAACAAGACCAGCGCGCCCAGCAGCGGCTGCGTCCATCCGCGGCGCGGATAGCGATCGCCGTAGTGCTCGGCGACCCATTTCGCCTGGGAACGCGCACTGGCGAAATACCAGGCGATCAACAGCACGAATGACACCGGCGCGCGCAGACGTTCGAGCCCGCTGAAGGGCATCAGCGCCCCGCCGACCGAGACGCCCACCTGCAGCAGCGTCGACACCATCAGCCACGTCTTGGCCGACTCCGCGCGCTCGGCCTCGCCCAGCGCGCGCCAGTTGAGCATGTGCAGCCAGGTGCCGAAGATGGGCGAGAACAGCAAGGACCAGTTCGCAGCCGCGTTCGGATTCCACAGCGTCGGCGCGGCGCCCGATTCGAGCGCCGTGCCTTCGACCTCGGCCTTCGGCGGCGCGTAGCGGTTGTCGTCCATCCTCGCTCCCTGTTGTCGTGACGCGTTTTATACCGTCAATGCGCGCTCGCGCCACAATCGCGATTCCTTCTACGTCCCGGAAAACCCGTGCCCACCTTCGGCCGTTCCTTTCTTTCCCACTGGTGGCTGGACCCCGCGATCACCTACCTGAACCACGGTACCGTCGGCGCGACGCCGCGCGCGGTGCTCGAGGCGCAGCACGCCTGGCAGCGCCGCATCGAGGCGCAGCCGGCGGCGTTCCTGTTCCGCCAGCTGATGCGGCTGACGCCCGATGACGCCGCCGCGCCGCGCCCGCTGCTGCGCCAGGCCGCCGACAGCGTCGGCGCGTTCATCGGCGCGCCCGGCGACGACCTCGTGTTCGTCGACAACGCGAGCACCGGCGTCAACGCGGTGCTGCGCTCGATCGCGCTGCGGCCGGGCGACGAGATCGTCGTGCTCGACCAGGCGTACGGCGCGGTGATCAAGGCGGCGGAGTTCGTGGCGCGCGGGGTCGGCGCGAAGGTGGTCGTGGCGGCCACGCCGTTCCCGGTGCAGGGCGACCCGACCGAAGCGTATGCCGACGCCGTCGAACGTGCGCTGACGCCGCGCACGCGGCTCGCGATCCTGGACCACATCTCGTCGCACACCGCGCTCACGCTGCCCGTGGCCGCGATGACGGCCCGTTGCCGCGCGCGCGGCGTGCCGGTGCTGATCGACGGCGCGCATGCGCCCGGCGCCATCGACCTCGACGTCGCCGCATTCGGCGCGGACTGGTACGTCGGCAACCTGCACAAGTGGGCCTTCGCGCCGCGCGCCTGCGGCTTCCTGTGGGTCGCGTCCACGCAGCGCGCCGCCACGCATCCGCCGACGATCTCGTGGGGACTCGACGTCGGCCTCACGCAGGAGTTCGACTGGACCGGCACGCGCGATCCGTCGCCGATGCTGTGCGCGCCCGACGGCATCGCGTTCATGCGCGACGTGCTGGGGCTGGACGCGATGCGCGCCTGGAACCACGACCTCGTCTGGCGCATGGCGCACGAGCTGTCCGCGCGCTGGGGCCAGCCGTTCACGACACTCGAGTCCATGGTCGGCTGCATGGCCAGCGTGGCGCTGCCCGAGCGCATCGACCAGCTCGGCGAGGCCGCGGCGCCGGCGTTGAAGGACTGGCTGTTCCACGAACGCCGCATCGAGGCACAGGTGCTCGCGATCGACGGCCACGTCTGCGTGCGGCTCGCCGCGCAGGTCTACAACGACGAGTCGGACTACGAGCGCCTGGCCGACGCCGTCGACGAGTGGCCGGCATGAGCGCCGCCCGGCCGTCCGAAGGCGCTCGCATCGCAGTCCGCAGGACGGAGAGTGTTGTGATCCGCGCCGCCCGGCCGTCCGAAGGCGCTCGCATCGCAGCCGCCAGGCGGAGAGTAGGCTCATGAGCCTGCTGCTGCTCGCGCCGATGGAAGGCCTGCTCGACCACCCGCTGCGCGAGGTGCTCACCGCGGCCGGCGGCATCGATCGCTGCGTGTCGGAGTTCATTCGCATCACCGACATGCTGATGCCCGACCGCGTGTTCACGCGCATCGTGCCCGAGCTCTTGCAGGGCGGGCGCACGCGCGCGGGCGTGCCCGTGCGGCCGCAACTGCTGGGCTCCGACCCGGGCTGCCTGGCCGAGAACGCCGGGGCGCTCGCCGCGTTGAAGCCCGACGGCATCGACCTTAACTTCGGGTGCCCCGCCAAGGTGGTCAACCGACATGGCGGCGGCGCGTCGCTGCTTCAGGATCCGGAACTGCTGGGCCGCATCGTCGCGGCCGTGCGGCGCGCGGTGCCGGCTGCGTTGCCGGTGTCGGCCAAGATGCGCCTGGGCTACGAGGACGCGTCCCGCGCGCGCGAGTGCGCGCAGGCGCTCGCGGGCGGCGGCGCGAGCGAGATCGTCGTGCACGCGCGCACCAAGGCCGACGGCTACCGGCCGCCGGCGTACTGGGAGCGCGTGCCGGCGATCCGCGAGGCGGTGGCCATCCCCGTGATCGCCAACGGCGAGATCTGGACGCCTGACGACGCCGAGCGCTGCCGCCACGTCTCCGGCTGCGACGGCCTGATGCTCGGCCGCGGCATGGTGGCCGATCCCGGACTCGCGCTCGCGATCCGCACCCGGCGCCACGCGGGCGGCCTGGCGTCGACGACAGTGCCGCCGCATGCGACGCAGGCGCGGCCCGACGCCCGCGGCCACGTCAAGGCCTCGGCCGGCGGTCCGCATTCTCCCGAGGCCTACGGCGCGCCGCCGGCGCTGCGGTGGGACGAGCTGCTGCCGCTGATCGCCGATTTCTGGCACCGCGTCAGCGTGCGCGTCGAGCCGCGCCATCGCGCGGGCCGGCTCAAGCAGTGGCTCAACCTGCTGCGGCGCCGCTATCCCGAGGCCCAGCGTGCGTACGACCAGCTGCGGCTGGTCAATGACCCTGCGCAGCTGGGCGCGGCGATGTTTGCTAACGTCCCGCCTGTTCCTGTTCCCGAACTCGAGGCCCCATGAAATTCCTCCACACGATGCTGCGCGTCGGCGACCTGCAGCGCTCGATCGACTTCTACACGCGCCACTTCGGCATGACGCTGCGCCGCACCACCGATCGGCCCGAGCAGCAGTACACGCTGGCCTTCCTCGGCTACGGCACCGACGACGGCGACGGCGAGGTGGGCTCGGCGGAGATCGAGCTGACCTACAACTACGGCGTCGCCGACTACGAGATCGGCACCGCCTTCGGCCACCTCGCGCTGGGCGTTCCTGACGTCGCCGCGGTGTGCGACAGCGTGCGCAACGCCGGCGGCCGGGTCACGCGCGAGCCCGGACCGGTCAAGGGCGGCACGTCGTTCATTGCCTTCGTGCAGGATCCGGACGGCTACAAGATCGAGCTGATCCAGATGTGAAAAAGGCCCCGACGCGCTCCCACGCGTCAGGGCCTCGAGAACTCCGCGCGACGGAATTACTTCTTGTCGCGCATGCTGTTGGACAGCCCCAGCAGGTTGTCGTGCAGTTCGGCCGGCGTCTTGCCACCCACGTACATGCGCAGCATCACCTTGGCCAGCAGCTCGCTGTTGATGTAGGGCGACGGCGTGCCGTGCGCCTGCAGCGGCGTGCCGTTGAGCGTGGCCACCAGGCCCTTGCCCGGGATCCAGTCCATCGTGACGACGTCGCCCTTCTTGATCTTGGGCAGCGAGCTGTAGATGTCGCCCACCTCGGAAACCTCGGTGATCAGCTTGGCGAATTCGGCCGGCGTGGCCGAGGCCTCGAAGTCGATCAGGAAGTAGCGCGAGGCCTGCGAGCCGGTGACGTCCTGCTGGATGGTCAGTTGCACGCGCTTGACGCCTGGCGCGTTCTCGGCGGCTTCCAGCGTGGTCGCCTTCTGTTGCAGGTACAGCGCGGTCACGTCGATCTTGAAGTAGCCGCGCTTGCGGTACCCGGCGCCGTTGAGGTGCAACGGCACGCCGCCCACCGTCACGGTGTCGTCCAGCGTGACGCCGGAGACTTCGACCGTGGCCCAGGCGCCGGAGGCGGCGCAGCCCAAGACCAGCGCCGACACGAGGCGGCGCAACGATTGCATCTTCATGATCCACTCACCCTCACTCTAGGCGCGACGATGTGGGCCGCGCGGGAACGACGCCGTCCTCGTGGAAAGCCACGTCGCATCCCATGTTTTCGGCCAGAAGCCCGCTCTTTTGAACGCCGGCTGCGAGGCCGGCGTGTTCGGCGTGAACTTCTGCCGCTCGCTCAGAACGGCTTGGACAGCGTCACGAACGCCGTGAAGCCCTTCGGGCGGGTTTGCGCGCCGAATTCCTTCATGATGCGGCCTTCGAGCAGGTAGTCGCCCGCGCCGTGGATGTACGCGATCTCCGGGCCGGCGCCGAACACGCGACCCTTCTGGTCGAGCGTGCTCTCTTCGCGGGCCTGGAAGGCCGCGTCCTTGGCCGCGAACTCGGCCGGGGTCAGGCTGGTCGAGTCCTTGTTCAGCTGGTCGACGGCGTAGGCCGACAGGCCGACGCGGGTCGATTCGCTGACCGACTTCATCAGCGCCAGGTCCCAGTTCAGGTAGGCGCCGCTCTTGTATTGCGTCAGCGTGTTGCGCGTGTTGTACGAGTACGCGACACGGGTGCCGGCGTCCCAGCCGTCGCCGATGTAGCTGTACTGGATGGCCGGGCGGAACGTCCAGAACTTGCCGGCGCTCGGGTTGGCGGCGCGGTGCGGGTCGTAGTCGCCGGTCGGCGCCACGACGGTCATGACGAACAGGGTCTGCGTGGCCTCGGTGCTCCAGCGCAGGATCGGCGAGATCTCGAAGTCGCCGATGCCCCAGGTCTTGTTGGAGTTCGCGGCGGTGAGCGCGGAGGCTTGCGCGCCGGCGCCGGCGTTCACGAGCCCGACCAGCGCGGCCTGGTTGGCGGCCGGCAGGGTCGCGGCGATGCCGTTCAGCGTGGTGGTGATGCCGTGGACGCTGGCTTCGCTGCCCTTGGTGACCAGCGGCAGCAGCATGGTGCCGCCGAGGGTGGCGCCGAGGAACGTCGTCGAGCTCATGTAGCTCAGGCGCGGCAGCAGGCCGTAGACGTTGATCTGCTCGTTCGTGCGGATGACCGTGGTGGCGCCGGCGGAGCCGGGGGGCAGCGCGGTCTGCAGCGCCTGCTCGAGCGCGCCGGTCAGGTCGGTGGAGACCGTCTGCGTGCCGCGCACGTTGCCGCTGTAGGTGTAGGCATGCGCCTGGAAGACCCAGCCGCCTTCGAACGGCGCGGACATGTCGGCAGCGCCGTAGCCCGGCGCGTAGCGCAGGTCATAGTCTTCCGTCGCGGCGGCGGAGCCGCAGGCGACCAGGGCGGCGATGGCCAGGGCGGTGTTCTTGTTCAGGAATGCCATGTCAGTTGTCTCCGTACTCGTTTTTCCAATGGGCGGAGTCTAGTCGCGCTTATTGCCCGCGGGAACGCCATTTGCGCGAACAACTGCACGTACGGGGGTCGGTACGGCCGAAAATGTTGCGTGTTGATGACGGATGCACCCGATCGGGGCGAACGCCGAAACCGCAAGTCGTGCCCAGGAAACGACTCGAGCCGGCATCAGCCGGCTCGAATGTGAGGGAGCGCCGAAGGGCTGTCTGTCGCGTCAGCGACGACTCACCGCAACTGTTGCGCGCAAGCGTCAGTGCGTGCGTGCGCGCAGGCTGGAGATCAGCTCGCTGGCCGCCATCTCGGACGCCACGGCCGCATCCAGCGGCGACTGCGAGAGGCCGGAGCGGTCGTAATGCATGTTCTCGTACAGCTGTGCCGAAGCCGGGCAGGCCTTGAGCACGGCGCGCAGCGCGTCGTCGGGCAGGTCGTCATCGCCCAGCAGCCCCTTGACGGTGTTGACGAGGTTGCGGTACTGCTGCGCGCCGACGAGGGTCGGATTCGCGTCCACGCGCTCCAGCAACTGGGCCATGGCGATCAGGTTCTCGATGCGGTTCTTCAGCGCGGCAGCCATCACGACTCTCCTTGGGGTCATGGACGGCCTGCACGGGCCGCCCTGGAACCTCAGTTAGGGACGTCGCTGCCCAAATCAAGGGCCAGGTTCACCTGGCCCAGTTGTCCTTGAGCGTCGTCACCCGGTTGAACACCGGCTTGTCCGGCGTGTGATCCACGCGATCGGTCACGAAGTAGCCGTGGCGCTCGAACTGCACGCGCGTCTCGGCGGGGAGCCGGCCGGCGGACGGCTCGACGTAGCCTTGCGTCACGCGGATGCTGTGGGGATTGAGCTCGTCGGTGAGCGAGTCGGCGCCGCCGGGCTGCGGCACGGCAAACAGGCGGTCGTACAGGTTCAGCGTGACGGGCACGCCGTCGTGCGCCGACACCCATGTGATCGTGCCCTTCACCTTGACGAGATCGGCGCCGGGCGTGCCGCTCTTGGTGTCCGGCACGATCGTGGCGAGCACCGCGGTGACGTGGCCGTCGGCATCCTTCTCGCAGCCGGTGCATTCGACGATCACGCCGTACTTCAGGCGCACCTTGTTGCCGGGAAACAGGCGCTGGTAGCCCTTGGTCGGCACCTCGAGGAAGTCGTCGCGCTCGATCCACACCACGGGCGCGAGCGCGAACGCGCGCTGTCCCATCTCGGGATGGTGCGGATGCGCGGGCGCGCTGCACGGCTCGGTCGCCGCGGCGCCGAAGACGTCGGCCCAGTTGGTGAGCTTGAGCGGGATCGGGTCGAGCACGGCCATCGCGCGCGCGGCCTTGGCCTCGAGGTCGTCGCGCAGCGCGATGTCGAGCCAGGCGTAGTCGATCCACGTGTTGTTCTTCGTGGCGCCGGTGCGCTCGGCCAGCAGCTGCAGCGCGCCGGCGGTGTAGCCGCGGCGGCGCATGCCGACCAGCGTGGGCATGCGCGGATCGTCCCAGCCGCCGACGTGGTTCTCCTCGACCAGCTGGCGCAGCTTGCGCTTGCTGGTGACCACGTAGGTGAGGTTCAGGCGCGCGAACTCGTACTGTTTCGGCAGCGGATGCGCGAGCAGGCCCAGGTCCACCAGGCGTTCCAGCAGCCAGTCGTAGAACGGGCGCTGGTCCTCGAACTCCAGCGTGCAGATGCTGTGCGTGATGCGCTCGAGCGCGTCCTCGATCGGATGCGCGAACGTGTACATCGGATAGATGCACCAGCGGTCGCCCGTGTTGTGGTGGTGCGCGCGGCGGATGCGGTACAGCGCCGGGTCGCGCAGGTTGATGTTGGGGCTCGCCATGTCGATCTTCGCGCGCAGCACCATCGAACCGTCGGCGTGCTTGCCGTCGCGCATCTCGCGCAGCCGGGCCACGTTCTCGTCGGGCGTGCGGTCGCGGAACGGGCTGTCCGTGCCGGGCGTGTTGAAGTCGCCGCGGTTGGCGCGGATCTGGTCGGCCGACTGCTCGTCGACGTAGGCCAGTCCGGCCTGCGTGAGCGCCTCGGCGGCGCGGTACATGAAGTCGAAGTCGTCGCTGGCGTAGTAGAGGTTGCTGCCGAGCGGCGACTCCCAGTCGAAACCCAGCCAGCGCACGTTCTCCTTGATGCCGTCGACGTACTCCTGGTCTTCCTTCTCGGGATTGGTGTCGTCGAAGCGCAGGTGGCAGACGCCGCCGTAGTCGCGCGCCAGCCCGAAGTTCAGGCAGATGCTCTTGGCGTGGCCCACGTGCAGGTAGCCGTTCGGCTCGGGCGGGAAGCGCAGCCGCACCCGCGCCGCGTCGGGCACGCCCGCCGCATGCCTGGCGGCATCGCCCGGGCCGCCACCCCACTGTCGATTCGCGTACGTGCCCGCCTCGAGGTCGCGCTCGATGACGTTGCGCAGGAAATTGGCGGGCTTGACGGCTTCTTCGGCCGGCACGGAGGCGGAGGGGGCTTTGGGCGTGTTCATGTCCGGGCAATTCTAGTGGGCGAGGGGGTGTCCACGTCGCAGGTGGCGTCGCGACGTCCCCTCTCAAGAGGGATGGCCGAGCCGCGCGCGGTTTTCCATACTCGCGCCTCGGCAGTGCGGAAGGTCGCTTCTGCCGACGAATCAGGAGTCAGCCATGCAGCACGCGATGACGATGAGTACGACGGCCCGCTGGATCGACGCCGGCGCGCAGGTGCTGATCGGCGCGACGGCGATCGTCGCCGCGTGCATCGCGTTGACCGGCACGGGCCTGCGCGCCGGCGACGACGCGCCGCAGGGACGTTTCCGCACCGCGATGCAGGCCTACGACGCGCAGCAATGGCCTCAGGCGTATGCGCAGCTGTCGGCCGCGGCCGACGCGGGCGATCCCGCCGCCGCGCGCGTCGCCGCGATGATGGCGCGCCAGGGCCCGCTGCTGTTCGGCCAGCGCTTCGACGTCAGCCCCGAGCGCCTGCAACGCTGGGACGCTGCGGTGCGCGGCCTGGCCCCGCAGGGGGCCATGACGGTCACATCGCCCGGAAAAGATGCGCGTAAAGACGGCTTGCCACCAGTCGTTCAGGTCGCTGGCGCAAGGTAAGGAAGACCTTGCCCGAGTCGTCGCGCGTGGCCGTGGCGACCGCGTCGGCGCGCACCACGGTGCCGCGATGGATCTGCCAGAAGCGCTCCGCCGGCAGCCGCGGCAGCAGCTCGCGCAGCGACATCCGGATCAGCGCCTCGCGTTCGGCGGTGACCACGCGCACGTACTTGTCGGCCGCCTCGAGATACACCACCTCGTCGACCGGAATCATGTGCAGCGTCGCGCCGATGCCGGAGCGAGAGGCCGATACCCAGTTTCTCCCTCTCTGGTCCTTTTCTTCTTGCTGCATACAGCTATCGTGTAATAGCTGTATGCCTGTGATGGTGTGTTGGTACTTGTTTGACGGAGTAGTGGTTGCAAAGGCAGTTGTGTCTGGGTCGTCAGTGGCATGCGCGAGTTGCTCAGTTATGCCCTCTCTGCTCCTTTTCTGCAGCTGCACTGGGCTATCGTGTAATAGCTGTATGCCTGTGATGGTGTGTTGGTGTTTGTTACATTGAGTGGCGCATGCGAGGTCAGGTGTGTCAGGATCGGCCAGCATGCGCGAGCGAGAGGCCGCTACTCAGTTATGCTCTCTGTGCTTATTCTCTGCATGCTGCATTGTAAGCAGTTGAATGTTGCTTGTGGTATCATGGTGCTTGTGTGGTTATCTAGGGCTTGCAAAGACAGGTGTGTCGTGATCGGCCAGTGGCAGACGTGAGCGAGAGGCCGATACCCAGTTTCTCCCTCTCTGGTCCTTTTCTTCTTGCTGCATTCAGCTATCGTGTAATAGCT
>CAIMXF010000146.1 GCA_903845345.1 uncultured beta proteobacterium | reverse complement strand
GGCATCGACCACGCCAAGCTGCAGAAGACCGTGCGCACCGCGATGCGCATGCTCGACAACGTGATCGACATCAATTACTACGCGGTCAAGAAGGCGCGCGACTCGAACCTGCGCCATCGTCCGGTGGGCCTCGGCATCATGGGCTTCCAGGATTGCCTGTACCAGCTGCGCACGCCGTACGCGAGCGACGCTGCCGTCGAATTTGCCGATCGCTCGATGGAAGCCGTCTGCTACTACGCGTACTCCGCCTCGACCGAGCTGGCCGCCGAACGTGGCCGCTACTCGTCGTTCAAGGGCTCGCTGTGGGACAAGGGCATCCTGCCGTTCGACTCGATCGACCTGCTCGCGAAGAACCGCGGCGGCTACGTCGAGGTCGACCGCTCGATGACGCTGGACTGGGACGCGCTGCGCGCCAAGATCGCCCAGCACGGCATGCGCAATTCCAACTGCGTCGCCATCGCCCCGACCGCCACGATCTCCAACATCATCGGCGTCGACGCGTCGATCGAGCCGGCGTTCGGCAACCTGTCGGTGAAGTCCAACCTGTCGGGCGAGTTCACGGTCGTCAACGAGTACCTGGTGCGGGACCTGAAGCGCCTGGGCCTGTGGGACTCGGTGATGCTGATGGACCTGAAGCACTACAACGGCTCGCTGCGCGCGGTCGACCGCGTGCCCGAGGAACTGAAGGCGCTGTATGCCACGGCGTTCGAAGTCGACGCGACGTGGCTGGTGGAAGCCGGCGCGCGCCGCCAGAAGTGGATCGACCAGGCGCAGTCGCTCAACATCTACCTGTCGGGCGCGTCGGGCAAGAAGCTCGACGAGACCTACAAGCTCGCGTGGCTGCGTGGCCTGAAGACCACGTACTACCTGCGCACGATGGGCGCGACGCACGCCGAGAAGAGCACTGTCGACCGCAAGCAGCTGAACTCGGTGTCGTCCGGTTCTTCGTCGGGCGGCATGTCCGCGATGGACATCGCGGCGGCGCAGGCACGGGCCATGCTCACTGAATCCGGAAGCTCGACTCCGGCCACGGATATCAAGTTCTGTGGTGTCGACGATCCGACCTGCGAGGCCTGCCAATAAGGCTTCGCGACAGCGACTGCCATCGCGTGCCGCGGCGCGCGATGGACATCCAGGAAGCAACGCACACACGGCTCATGCAATACCTCGCTCACGACCACGCACGCACTCGGCTTCCGAGTGCGCAGTGCATGCGTGACGAGCGCGATCACGACGCGTCGATTTCGTGCGAAGCATGTGAGTCGAGCGATGCTTCTTCGATGCGAAGCAGCAACAACGAGAGTGCTTCGCTGTCAATAAGTGCTTGGTGTTTCGACACAACACTCCGATAATTCGCAGCCATAGGAAGCACACACATGCTGGTCTGGGAAGACGACCTCCGGTCTCCACAAAGTTCTCTGCCGCCAACGTCCACCGCGTTCAACAACGACGGACGAATGGCCTCCCCGTCGCTCCGCGACGTGCAGTCCGCGCCGGTGCTGACGCAAGCCGTCGACTCCCGCGCAGTGCCGCACTCCGAGCCGCAAGTCTCGCCCGCGATCTCCATCGCCGCGACGCATGCGACGAAGTCCGCGCGCCGCGTCACCGCCGCCGAGAAGCGCATCATCAACGGCCAGACCGACGTCAACCAGCTGGTGCCGTTCAAGTACAAGTGGGCGTGGGAGAAGTACCTCGCCACGTGCGCGAACCACTGGATGCCGCAAGAGGTGAACATGTCGCGCGACATCGCGCTTTGGAAGGACCCGAACGGTCTGACCGAAGACGAGCGCCGCATCATCAAGCGCAACCTCGGCTTCTTCGTGACGGCCGATTCGCTGGCCGCCAACAACATCGTGCTCGGCACGTATCGCCACATCACCGCGCCCGAGTGCCGCCAGTTCCTGCTGCGCCAGGCGTTCGAGGAAGCGATCCACACGCACGCCTACCAGTACATCGTCGAGTCGCTCGGTCTCGACGAGAGCGAGATCTTCAACGCGTACAACGAAGTCACCTCGATCCGCGACAAGGACCAGTTCCTGATCCCCTTCATCGAAGCGATCATGGATCCGAACTTCCACACCGGCACGCCGGAAAACGACCAGACGCTCCTGCGCAGCCTGATCGTGTTCGCGTGCCTGATGGAAGGCCTGTTCTTCTATGTCGGCTTCACGCAGATCCTGTCGCTGGGCCGCCAGAACAAGATGACCGGCGCGGCCGAGCAGTACCAGTACATCCTGCGCGACGAGTCGATGCACTGCAACTTCGGCATCGACCTGATCAACCAGGTCAAGCTCGAGAATCCGCACCTCTGGACGGCGTCGTTCAAGGAAGAGATCAAGGGCCTGTTCATGAAGGCCGTCGAGCTCGAATACCGCTACGCGGAAGACACCATGCCGCGCGGCGTCCTCGGCCTCAACGCGTCGATGTTCAAGGGCTACCTGCGCTACATCGCCAATCGGCGTGCACAGCAGATCGGCCTCGAGGCACTCTTCCCGAACGAGGAAAACCCGTTCCCGTGGATGAGCGAGATGATCGACCTGAAGAAGGAACGCAACTTTTTTGAAACCCGCGTCATCGAGTACCAATCCGGTGGCGCACTGT
>CAIMXF010000145.1 GCA_903845345.1 uncultured beta proteobacterium | reverse complement strand
GTCACCGTCGAATCGATGTTCGCGTGGATGCAGCGCACGCAGATCGCAGGACCGCCCACCGTCGTCCGCTGATCGCGGCCAAATCGAGGGTGTCGCCGCAGGCGCGGCCAACGGGCTGCGGCTACAGTCGGCCCAACGGGCGCGCAGCGCCACAGGAAACCCGTCTTCATGAGCCAATCCCACCCCAGCCAGTTCGCACTCCTGCGCCAACGTCGATTCGCGCCATTCTTCTGGACGCAGTTCTTTGGCGCCGGCAACGACAACGTCCTGAAGTTCGCCTTCACGGTGCTGGTCACCTACCAGCTCCAGGTTTCGTGGCTGCCGTCCGCCCAGGCCGGGCTGGTCATCAGCGCGGTGTTCATCCTGCCGTTCGTGCTGCTGTCGGCCACCAGTGGCCAGCTGGCGGACAAGTACGACAAGGCGACGATGATGCGCTTCGTCAAATCGTTCGAGATCTTCATCATGGCGCTGGCCGTCTGGGGATTCGTCGCGCAACTGGTGGTCGTGCTGCTGCTGTGCCTGTTCCTGATGGGCGTGCATTCCACGTTGTTCGGGCCGGTGAAATACGCCTACCTGCCGCAGCACCTGAACGACCAGGAGATCACCGGCGGCAACGGCATGGTGGAGATGGGCACCTTCGTCGCGATCCTGCTGGGCCAGCTGGCCGGCGGCCTGCTCGTGGTCGTACCCGGGATGGGGCCGGCGCTGGCCGGCGGCACCTGCCTGGCGATCGCCGTCATCGGACGTCTCACCGCGCAGGCGATCCCGTCCACGCCCGCCCACGACGCGAGCCTGAAGATCAACTGGAACCCGGTGTCGGAGACGGTGCGCAACCTGAAGCTGGCGAAGCAGGACATCGTCGTGTTCCGCTCGCTGCTGGGCATCTCGTGGATGTGGTTCTTCGGCGCCACGTTCCTGTCGCAGTTCCCGTCGTTCGCCAAGGACGTGCTGCATGGCGACGTCCACGTCGCCTCGCTGCTGCTGGTGCTGTTCTCGGTGGGCGTGGGCATCGGCTCGCTGATGTGCGAGATGCTGTCGCGCCGGCAGGTCGAGATCGGCCTCGTGCCCCTGGGCGCGATCGGCATGAGCATCTTCGCGATCGACCTGTACTTCGCCGTGAACCATCTCGCTGCCCCCGCGGCCGCGCTGTGGGACCTGTCGACCTTCGTTGCCCAGGGCCAGCACGTGCGGCCGATGATCGACCTGTTCATGCTGTCGCTCAGCGCCGGCCTGTACAGCGTGCCGATGTACGCGCTGATCCAGATGCGGGCGCTTCCTAGCCACCGAGCCCGCATCATTGCTGCAAACAACATCCTCAATGCGCTGTTCATGATCGCCAGCTCGCTGATCGCCGGCGCGCTGCTGCACTTCGGCGTGAGCATCGGCGGCGTGTTCCTGATCACCGGCATCGCCAACGCCGTCGTCGCCGGCTACATCTTCTGCCTGGTACCCGAGTACCTGCTGCGCTTCTTCGCCTTCGTGCTCACGCGCACCGCCTACCGTTTCCGGATGCAGGGCGACGCCAACATTCCCACGACGGGCGCGGCGATCATCGTCTGCAACCACGTGAGCTTCGTCGACCCGGTGCTGCTGATGGCGGCCAGTCCGCGTCCGATCCGCTTCATCATGGACTCGCGCATCTTCCGCACGCCCGGCCTGGGCCTGTTCTTCCGCCTTGCCAAGGCGATCCCCATCGCGCCGAAGAACGAAGACCCGGCGGCCTACGAAGCCGCGTTCGTCGCGGCCGACCAGGTGCTCGCCGAGGGCGACCTGCTGGGCATCTTCCCGGAAGGCGGCATCACCAACGACGGCACGCTCAAGCCGTTCAAGGGCGGCGTGATGCGCATCCTCGAACAGCGCCCGGTGCAGGTGATCCCGTTGGCGCTGCAGAACCTGTGGGGCTCCTTCTTCTCGAAGGCAGAAGGCGCGGCCATGAGCAAGCCGTTCCGGCGCGGGCTGTTCAGCCGCGTGGGCCTCAACGTGGGCACCGGCATCGCCGCCGAGGCCGTGACGCCCGAAGGGCTGCATCACGAAGTAGGCCAGTTGCTGGAAGCCAAGGTCGTGTGATCCAGGCGAGTGCGCACCGATCGACGACCTTGGGCGCGCGCCGGGCACCCGGGGGTCGCCGCATCGACGTCGATTGGGCGTCGTGCAGATCGATTCGAAGCGACGGCGCCACACGTTAACTTCGACTTAACAGTATGTCGGTCACTCATGACCTACCATCTGCGCTTTGGTCCCAACCACCCATCATGCAGCAACGTTTCAATGTCTCCGCGTCCGCGCGCACGGTCGGCGCCGCAGCCCTGACGCCCCTCTTGCTCGCCGCGCTCGCCGCCTGCGGCGGCGGTGGCAGCAACGGCGCCACGGCCACGGTCAGCTCCATGTCGATCGCATCCACCAAGTACGGCACGCCGGCATTGGTCACCGTCAACGGCACGAACCTGGGCAACCTGAACCTGCAAGCCAGCGGCTGCAAGAACGTGACGCGCCTGACCGCCTCGCCGACGGCCAGCTCCGACACCACCGCCTACTTCTCGTGCACGCCGTCCGGCGCCTATTCGAGCACGATCCTCGCGGTGTCCAACGGCGGCACGATCGCCCAGCAGACGCTCACCGTGCCTGCGCCGGTCGTCACGATGGCCGTCACCGGCGGCCCCAACGGCAGCATCAACGGCAACATCGTCTTCAACCTGAAGGGCAACGTCGCCCCGGTCACCGTCGACAACTTCCTGGCCTACGTGAACTCGGGCACCACCCCGACCAACGGCTTCTATGCCGGCACCATCTTCCATCGCGTGGTGGACTTCAACAACCCGCTGGACGGCCCCGAGTACGACGTGGTGCAGGGCGGCAGCTATGGCGCGGCAACCAGCGGCACGCTGCCCAATCCCAAGAGCGGGACGTTCGCGCCGATCGCGTTGGAGACGACGGGTGGCGGCAACGTCCAATGGACCGCGGCGATGGCGCGTACCTCGGATCCGAACTCGGCCACGTCCGGCTTCTTCTTCAACATCAAGAACAACACGTCCGCCTTCGACACCACCAGCGGCCCCGGCTATGCCGTTTTCGCCGACGTCAGCGGCAGCACGGCGATCCTCAACCAGATCGCGGCGATCGCGCAACAAGGCACCAGTGTCTGCCCGACGCTGGTCGGCATCAACGACGGCTCGTGCGTGCCGGTGCCCAACGTGACCGTCATCTCGGCCGCGCAGACGCAGTAAGCCGACAGGCTTGTGACCCGGAAGGGCGGCTGCGGCCGCCCTTGTTTGTCTCTAGACCCCGCGCGCGCGATCGCGCGCGAACTGCACCCGGAACTCGCCGAAGCGGCCTTCGTCGAGCGACGCGCGCACCTCGCGCATCAGGTTCAGGTAGTAGTGCAGGTTGTGGATCGTGTTGAGCATCGGCCCCAGCATCTCGCCGCAGCGATCCAGGTGATGCAGGTAGGCGCGGCTGAAGTTCGCGCAGGTGTAGCAGCCGCAGCTCGCATCGGCCGGTGCCTCGTCGCTCTTGTGGCGCGCGTTGCGCACCTTCAGGTCGCCGAAGCGCGTGAACAGGTGGCCGTTGCGGGCGTTGCGGGTGGGCATCACGCAGTCGAACATGTCGACGCCATGCGTCACGCCGTAGACCAGGTCTTCCGGCGTGCCCACGCCCATCAGGTAGCGCGGCTTGTGCGCCGGCAGCCGGTGCGCCGTGTGGGCGACCAGGCGTTGCATGTCCTCCTTGGGCTCGCCCACCGAGACGCCGCCGATGGCGTAGCCGGGGAAGTCCATCGCGACGAGGGCGTCGAGCGAGGACTCGCGCAGCGACTCGAACATGCCTCCCTGCACGATGCCGAACAGCGCGTTGGGATTGCCCAGCCGCGCGAACTCGTCGCGGCAGCGCGCGGCCCAGCGCAGCGACAGCTCCATCGACAGCCGCGCTTCGTGCTCGGTGGTGAGCACGCCCTGGGTCTCGTAGGGCGTGCACTCGTCGAACTGCATGACGATGTCGGAGTTCAGCACCGTCTGGATCTGCATGCTGATCTCGGGCGTGAGGAACAGCTTGTCGCCGTTGACGGGCGAGGCGAAGCGCACGCCTTCCTCGGAGATCTTGCGCATCTCGCCCAGCGACCACACCTGGAAGCCGCCGGAGTCGGTGAGGATGGGCGCCTTCCAGGCCTCGAACCTGTGCAGGCCGCCGAACCGGGCCATCACGTCCAGGCCCGGACGCATCCACAGGTGGAACGTGTTGCCCAGGATGATCTGGGCGCCCATCTCCTCGAGCGAGCGCGGCAGCACGCCCTTGACGGTGCCGTAGGTGCCCACGGGCATGAAGACGGGGGTCTCGACGACGCCGTGGTTGAGGGTCAGGCGGCCGCGGCGCGCGTGGGCGTCGGTGCCCAGGACTTCGAATTTCAACATCCGCGTATTGTCGCCGCCCAAGAGCAAACGGGCGGCGCGTGGGTCGCGCCGCCCGTCGGGGCTCTGCCGATTCGACGGGCGGATGCTCAGGACATCCGCCGGACGGGTCAGCCGCGGTCGCCGGCCACCAGCTTGTGGTTCTGGCGCCATTGGGCCAGCTCGGCCTTCACGTCGGCGCGAGTGCGGGCCAGTTGCGTGTCGGGGACCACCGCGACCGGCGCGGCGTCGGCGCGTTCGCCCACGGCCTGCAGCTGGCCGTCGGCCTTCAGGTTGCGCGTTTCGGCGACGACGGATTCGCGCGTGCGGCCGGCGGCCTGCGCCTGCTGCGCGGCGAGGCTCTTGCCTTGCAGGTTCTCGCTGCGGTCGATTTCCTGCGACATGGCGCCCACGGCGGTGACGGCGAGCAGGGCGGCGGCGATGACTTGACGGACTTGCATGATCAACTTCTTTCTTCAGGAGTTTGAGGATGTCCGGCGGCTTGCGTTCTGGGCTTCCAGCCGGGCCTCGGTGACGCGTGGTGTGTGCGCGCTTCATCGATGTGTTCACTGTATTCCTGCGCTCTTCCGGGATAAACAGGCCACCGTAGAATTGTTTATTCGCCTTTCAGAAAGAATCAGATGGATCAGCTGCGTGCCATGCGGGTGTTCGCCCGGGTCATCGATGCCGGCGGCTTCGCCAAGGCGGCCAATGCCCTGGACATCGCGCCGGCCGTCGCCACGCGCCTGGTGGCCGAACTCGAGGAGCACCTCGGTGCCCGCCTGATCAATCGCACGACGCGCCGGCTCGCGCTGACCGACGTCGGCGAGGAGTACCTCGAACGCGTGCGCAACATCCTCAGCGAGGTCGACGATGCCGAGACCGTCGCCGGCATCGCCACCGCGGAGGCGCGCGGCCGGCTGAGCGTGCTGGTGCCGCCGGGCTTCGCGGTGCACCAGCTCGCCAAGCACCTGCCGCGTTTCCGGGCGGCGCATCCCAAGGTGTCGCTGGAACTGACCGTGACCGCGTCGGTGGAGACGCCCGACGAGAACCACGACGTCACGATCATCGCCCAGCGCGCCAAGCCGATCGAGGGCGCCTTCATCGCGCGCCGCATCGCCACCGCGGAAGTCGTGCTGTGCGCGACGCCCGAATACCTCGACGCGCACGGCCGGCCCAAGCACCCGCGCGACCTGGTCCAGCACGACACGCTGATGCCCCTGCCGCCCAGCGAACATCGCGAGTTGAGCTTCAAGCCGGCCTGGGGCGGCGGGGATCCGGTGGTGATCGAGATGAAGAAGCTGCCGTCGCTGATGACCACCCACATCGACACGCTCTACGCCGCGGCGCTGGCTGGCCTCGGCGTGATCGGGCTGCCGTCCTTCGTCGCCGAGGACGCCTTGATGGAGCAGGCGCTCGAACGCGTGCTGCCGCAGTGGCACATGCAGACGATCACGCTCTTCGCCGCGATGCCCACGCGCAAGCACGTGCCGATGCGCACGCGCGCTTTCGTCGACTTCCTGCTCGCCACGTTCGGCGCGACCGACCGCGATCCCTGGCTGGCGGCGGCGGGCTGCGAGAGCTGCTGAAAGCTCAGTCGCGCAGGCGATCGAGCAGCATCGCGTCGCCGTAGCTGAAGAAGCGGTAGCGCTGCGCGATCGCGTGCGCGTACAGCGCGCGGATGCGCTCCATGCCGGAGAACGCGCTCACCAGCATCATCAGCGTGCTCCTGGGCAGGTGGAAGTTCGTCACAAGCCGGTCGACGACCTGGAAGCGGTAGCCCGGCGTGATGAAGATGCGCGTCTCGCCAGGGCCGGCCTGCAGCGAGCCCGGCGACCCGGCCTGTGCCGAGGCGGTGGCCGCCGATTCGAGCGCGCGGACGGTGGTGGTGCCGATCGCGACGACGCGCCCGCCCGCGGCGCGCGTGCGCAGCACGGCGTCCACCGTGGCCTGCGGCACGTCGAACCACTCGGTGTGCATCTGGTGCTGGCCCAGGTCGTCGCTGCGCACCGGCTGGAACGTGCCGGCGCCCACGTGCAGCGTGACGCGCGCCGACTGCACGCCGCGCGCGGCGATCTCGGCCAGCAGCGGCTCGTCGAAGTGCAGCGCCGCGGTGGGCGCCGCGACGGCGCCGGGACGCCGGGCGAAGACGGTCTGGTAGCGGCGCACGTCGTCGGCCTCGTCGGCGTGCGCGATGTAGGGCGGCAGCGGCACGTGGCCGTGCTGTTCCAGCAGCGCGAAGACGTCGCCGGGAAAGCGCAGGTGGAACATCGAATCTTCCGGGCCGCAGCGCCCGAGCACCTGCACCTCGAACGCCGTGCCGGCTGCCGCATCGCCGAAGGTCAGCGTCGCGCCGGCCCGGGGCGACTTGCTCGCGCGGATGTGCGCCCAGGCCTCGTTGGGCGGCAGCACGCGCTCGACCAGCACCTCGACTCCGCCGCCCGTCGCCTTGACGCCGAACAGCCGCGCCTTGATCACGCGGGTGTCGTTGAAGACGAGCAGGTCGTCCGCATTCAGCAGGCCGGGGAACTCGCGGAAGACGCGGTCTGCGAACGGCGCGCTCGTGCCATCGAGCAACCGCGACCCGCTGCGCTCGGCGGCCGGATGCTGGGCGATCAGGTCGTCGGGCAGCTCGAAATCGAAATCGCCGAGGCGAAACGGCCCGGAAGGCGGCGGCAGGTGAACGGCATCGCGGGTCATCGCGACGTTCTCGTCGGACACGCGGCGCTCAGGAGGCGGCACGGGCCGTGGCGGCGTCCTGGGACGTGTCGGACTTGTCCCAGGCCCAGGCGAAGGCCAGGCTCACGCCGAAGACGGCAACCATGAGGACGACAAAACGGGCAATGAGGCGCATGTTGAGCTGCTGGTCCTGCGGTCGCCGGGCGACGCAGGACGTGTTGGAAAGGCCATCGGACAGCAGGCGATATTGTCAGGCAACTATCGAGCCAGATGGTGACCGCTTGTAGCTGCATGTGCGGATTCGTTGGTTTCGTCCGCGCGCGCCGCGAGGAAACAACACGCCAGGCGCGAGAATCGCGACCATGTCGAACCCGCCCGTCGCCGAAGACTCGCGCGAGCCCGCCGCGAAGGCGGAGCTCAGCGGCCCGCAGCGCGCGCTGCAGCGCCTGGGCCTCGTTCGCGCCATCGACCTGGCGCTGCACCTGCCGCTGCGCTACGAGGACGAGACGCAGGTCACGACGATCGCGCGCGCGCGCACCGGCGAGAAAGTGCAGGTCGAGGGCGTGGTGCTCGAGTCGCGCGTGGAGCTGCGGGGCCGGCGCCAGTTCGTCGTGAAGATGACCGACGGCTCGGAGGCCGAGCTGGTGCTGCGCTTCCTCAACTTCTACCCGTCGCACCAGAAGACCTTCGCGGTGGGCCAGCGGGTGCGCGTGCGCGGCGAGGTCCGCGGCGGCTTCCTCGGCCGCGAGATGGTGCATCCGACCTTCAAGGCGGTGACGCCGGACGCGCCGCTGGCGTCTTCGCTCACGCCGGTCTATCCGACCACCGCGCAGCTGCCGCAGCCCTACCTGCGCAAGGCGATCGCCGGCAGCCTGGGCCGGGCGCCGCTTCAGGAGGTGCTGCCGCCGCAGGTGGTGCCGGCGGGCCTGCCGTCGCTGCGCGCGGCCGTCGAGACGCTGCACCATCCGCCGGCCGACACCTCGTTGCAGTCGCTGGAAGACGGCACGCACCCGGCGGCGCAGCGCCTGAAGTTCGAGGAGCTGCTCGCGCAGCAGCTGTCCCAGCTCGCCTCGCGCGCGGAACGCGCGCTGCTGCGCGCGCCCGAGATCGTGCCGCACCCGGGCGGCCTGCACGAGAAGCTGCTGGGCGTGCTGCCCTTCGGCCTGACCGGCGCACAGCGGCGCGTCGTCGACGAGATCACCGCCGACCTCGCCGGCCCGCGGCCGATGCACCGGCTGCTGCAGGGCGACGTCGGCGCCGGCAAGACGGTGGTGGCCGCGCTGGCCGCGGCCGTCGCGATGGACGCCGGCTGGCAGTGCGCGCTGATGGCGCCCACCGAGATCCTGGCCGAGCAGCACTTCGCCAAGCTCGTGCAGTGGCTGCAGCCGCTGGGCATCGAGGTGGCCTGGCTCAGCGGCAGCCGCAAGGGCAAGGCGCGCGCGCAGGCGCTCGAGCAGGCGGCCAGCGGGTCGGCCAGGCTGGTCGTGGGCACGCATGCGGTCATCCAGGAAGGCGTCGGGTTCGCCCGGCTGGGGCTGGCCATCGTCGACGAGCAGCACCGCTTCGGCGTGCAGCAGCGGCTGGCGCTGCGCCGCAAGCTGGCCATCGAGGGGCTCGAGCCACACCTGCTGATGATGACGGCCACGCCGATCCCGCGCACGCTGGCGATGACCTACTTCGCCGATCTCGACGTCAGCACCCTCGACGAGCTGCCGCCCGGGCGCACGCCCATCGTCACGCGCGTGTTCGCCGACACGCGCCGGCCCGAGATCGTCGAGCGCATCCGCGACGACATCGCCGCGGGACGCCAGGTCTACTGGGTCTGCCCGCTGATCGAGGAGTCGGAAGACGCCGAGAACGCCGCGGCCGAACAGGCCGGCCGCGCCGAGCCGCTGACACTGCAGAACGTCACCGACACCCACGCCGCGCTGGCCGAGGCGCTGCCGGGTATCGCCGTCGGCCTGCTGCACGGCCGCATGAAGACGGCCGACAAGGCGGCGGTGATGGCGCAGTTCAAGTCGGGCGCGCTGCCGGTGCTGGTGGCGACGACCGTCATCGAGGTGGGCGTGGATGTCCCCAACGCCAGCCTGATGGTGATCGAGCACGCCGAGCGCTTCGGCCTGGCGCAGCTGCACCAGTTGCGCGGCCGGGTCGGGCGCGGCAGCGCCGCCAGCGTCTGCGTGCTGCTGTACGCGCCGCCGCTGTCGATGATCGGCAAGGAGCGGCTGAAGGCGATGGCGGAGACGACCGACGGCTTCGAGATCGCCCGGCGCGACCTGCAGATCCGCGGCCCGGGCGAGTTCATGGGCGCGCGCCAGTCGGGCGACCAGCTGCTGCGCTTTGCCGACCTGGAAGAGGACGCCCCGCTGCTGGCCCATGTGCGCCAGGTGGCGCCGCAGCTGCTGGCGCGGGCGCCGGGCGCGGCGTCGGCGCACGTCGAGCGCTGGCTGGGCGGCAAGCTCGAATGGATGAAGGCATGACCGATCCGCGAGGTTTCCACACACAGCGCGCCAGCCGGCGCATACCCCTGGCGAGGGTATCGATCTGCTGCCCGATAGCGTATAAAGTGATGGACAGCAGCCGCAATAGGGCGGATGCTGATTTCTCACCGGCGCTGTCGCTCGAACCTCCCCGCCCGGAGGTCGAGGGAGCGACGGATCCGGCTTCGCCGGGCCGTTCGCGGCCGGCCCCTCGGGGGCAGCGAGCGCCAGCGAGCGTGGGGCTCCATCCATGACACTCACCGAGCTGCGCTACATCGTCGCGGTCGCCCGCGAGCGCCACTTCGGTCGCGCGGCCGAGGCGTGCTTCGTGTCGCAGCCCACGCTGTCGGTGGCGATCAAGAAGCTCGAGGAGGAACTCGACGTCAAGATCTTCGAGCGCGGCAGCAACGAGGTCAGCCTGACCGTGCTGGGCACCGCCATCGTGCGCCAGGCGCAGAGCGTCATCGAGCAGGCGGCGGCGATCAAGGAGATCGCCAAGAGCGGGCAGGATCCGCTGTCCGGCCCGCTGAAGCTGGGCATCATCTACACGATCGGCCCGTACCTGCTGCCGCAGCTGGTGCGCCACGCCATCGAGCTGACGCCGCAGATGCCGCTGATGCTGCAGGAGAACTTCACCGTCAAGCTGCTGGACATGCTGCGCACCGGCGAGCTCGATTGCGCGATCATGGCCGAGCCCTTCCCAGACAGCGGCCTGGCCATCGCCCCGCTGTACGACGAGCCGTTCATGGTGGCCGTGCCGCGCACGCACGAGCTCGCGAAGGAGACGTCGATCTCGTCGGAGCGCCTGAAGCAGGAGACGATGCTGCTGCTGGGCACCGGCCACTGCTTCCGCGACCACGTGCTGGAGGTGTGCCCGGAGTTCGCGCGCTTCTCCAACGACGCCGAAGGCATCCGCAAGAGCTTCGAGGGCTCGTCGCTCGAGACCATCAAGCACATGGTGGCCTCGGGCATGGGCGTGACGGTGGTGCCGCGGCTGTCGATCGCGCACGGCATGGACGACCCCCGGTCGCACGCGCTGGTCACCTACATCCCGTTCGTGGCGCCGGTTCCCACGCGCCGCGTCGTGCTCGCCTGGCGGCGCAGCTTCCCGCGCTACGAGGCCATCG
>CAIMXF010000144.1 GCA_903845345.1 uncultured beta proteobacterium | reverse complement strand
CCGGCGTCCGGATACGTGGGCACGCCCTCGAACACGATCTCGGTGCCGCCCAGCGCCAGCGGACCGTACGCGATGTAGGTGTGGCCGGTGACCCAGCCGATGTCGGCGGTGCACCAGAACACGTCGTCGGCCTTCAGGTCGAACGTCCACTTGGTGGTGAGCGCCGCGTGCAGCAGGTAGCCGCCGGTGGAGTGCTGCACGCCCTTGGGCTTGCCCGTCGAACCGGAGGTGTAGAGCAGGAACAGCGGGTGTTCGGCGCCGACCCATTCGGGCTCGCAGGTGTCGGCGGCCGCGGCCGCCAGCTCGTGCATCCAGTGGTCGCGCGGCGTCCACGCGATGGCGCCGCCGGTGCGCTTGTAGACGATGACGTCCCTGACCGAGTCGCAGCCACCGAGCGCGATCGCGTCGTCGACGATGGCCTTGAGCGGCAGGTGCTTGCCGCCGCGCGCCTGCTCGTCGGCGGTGATCACCATGACGGCGCCGGTGTCCTCGATGCGGTCGCGCAGGCTTTGCGCCGAGAAGCCGCCGAAGACCACCGAGTGCGGCGCGCCGATGCGGGCGCAGGCCTGCATCGCGACGACGCCTTCGACCGACATCGAGATGTAGATGACGACGCGGTCGCCCTTGTTCACGCCGCGCGCCTTGAGCGCGTTGGCCATGCGGCAGGTACGCGCCAGCAGGTCGGCGTAGGTGACGCGCGTGACGGTGCCGTCGTCGGCCTCGAAGACGAGCGCCACCTTGTCGCCCAGGCCCGCGGCGATGTTGCGGTCGAGGCAGTTGTAGGACGCGTTGAGCGTGCCGTCCTCGAACCACTTGAAGAACGGCGGGTTGCTGGCGTCGAGCGTCCTGGTGAACGGCGTCTTCCACGACAGCAGCTCGCGCGCCTGGCGCGCCCAGAAGCCTTCGTGGTCGGCCTCGGCCTCGGCGCACAGCGCGTCGTAGGCGTCCATGCCGCTGACCCAGGCGTGGGCCTGCAGGTCGGCCGGCGGGTCGTAGGTCTGCAATTCGTGCGGGGTGTGCTCTGCGGCGCTCATCGGGTCTGTCTCCTGGAATTTCAGGAACCTCGGGCGGTTCCTTGTCTGATTCTGCTACGCGCGGCCGGCGGACGCGCAATGCCGGCCCGCGAAGGGCCGGCCCGGCTCATACGTTAGGGCGCGGCTCTTACCCGACACTGACTCGGCCCCGACCCGGGACGCTCCCTACAATCGCCGACAAACCACGACCACGAGCCCGCACATGACCCCGCAAACGCCGCCGCCCCGCCTTCGCCCGCTGCCGCGCGTGATCTTCGCGAGCCGCTGGCTGCAACTGCCACTCTACCTGGGGCTGATCCTCGCGCAATGCGTTTACGTGGTGCATTTCTGGGCCGAGCTGATACATCTGCTGCAGGCGGCGTTCGGCGACGGCCACGCGGTGCAGATCCTCGTCCAGAGCATCGGATACCACCCTGGGCCGAACGATGCGGGCGCGCCGATGACCGACCTCACCTCGCTCAACGAAACCCTCATCATGCTCGTGGTGCTGGGGCTGATCGACGTGGTGATGATCTCCAACCTGCTGGTGATGGTGATCATCGGCGGCTACGAGACCTTCGTGTCGCGCCTGGACCTCGAAGGCCATCGCGACCAGCCCGAATGGCTCGACCACGTCAACGCGTCGGTGCTGAAGGTCAAGCTGGGCACCGCCATCATCGGCATCAGCTCCATCCACCTGCTCAAGACCTTCATCAACGCCGCCGCGTACGACGAGAAGACGCTGATGTGGCAGACGCTGATCCACCTGGCGTTCCTGCTGTCGGCGATGGCGCTGGCGTACGTCGATCGCCTGTTGCCGCATCACGCGCCGCCCGACCGGCACTGAGCCGCGCGAGTTACGATCCCGTCCAGGGAGGGAACGAACAGGCATGGAAGACCATCAAGTCCAGAAGACCCGCAGCGGCCTCGACCGCATCGTGCGCGCCTTCGGCATCAGCATGAAGGGCCTGCGCGCCGCCTGGCTCGAGAAGGCGTTCCGGCAGGAGGTCGCGCTGAGCGTCGTGATGGTGCCGGCCGCGCTGCTGCTGGGCCGCAGCTGGGTCGAGACGATGATGATGCTGACCAGCGTCGGCCTCGTGCTGATCTGCGAGATCGCCAACAGCGCGCTCGAGGCCGTCGTCGACCGCATCGGCCCGGAATTCCACGAACTCTCCGGCCGCGCCAAGGACATGGGCAGCGCGATCGTGTTCGTCTCGCTGGTGCTTTGCATGCTGGCCTATGGCGGCGTGATCGTCGGGCACCTGCGCGGCTGAGACCGGCCGGCGCGAAGCCTGACCGCGACGCTGCGGAAACGCCGCGGCGGATAATGCCGGACTGCCTCCAGCAACCCGGCCAGACACCATGCCCACCACCCTCAAAGCCGACGACCTGATCGAGAGCGTCGCCGCGGCGCTCCAGTACATCTCGTACTACCACCCCGCCGACTACATCGCCCACCTCGCGCGCGCCTACGCCCGCGAGGAGAGCCCGGCGGCCAGGGACGCGATCGCGCAGATCCTCACCAACTCGCGCATGAGCGCCGAGGGCAAGCGCCCGATCTGCCAGGACACCGGCATCGTCAACGTGTTCCTCAAGATCGGCATGGACGTGCGCTTCGAGGGCTTCAGCGGCTCCATCGCCGACGCCGTCAACGAGGGCGTGCGCCGCGGCTACCTGAACCCGGACAACATGCTGCGCGCCTCCGTGCTCGACGATCCGATCTTCACGCGCAAGAACACGAAGGACAACACGCCCGCCGTGATCCACATGGAGCTGGTGCCGGGCGACAGGATCGACGTGACCGTGGCGGCGAAGGGCGGCGGCTCGGAAAACAAGAGCAAGTTCGCGATGATGAATCCGAACGACAGCGTGGTCGACTGGGTGCTCAAGACCGTGCCGCTGATGGGCGCCGGCTGGTGCCCGCCCGGCATGCTGGGCATCGGCATGGGCGGCACCGCCGAGAAGGCGATGCTGATGGCCAAGGAATCGTTGATGGAAGACATCGACATGTACGAGTTGCTGGAGCGCGGCCCGAGCAACAGGCTCGAGGAACTGCGCATCGAGCTGTACCAGAAGGTCAACGCGCTGGGCATCGGCGCGCAGGGCCTGGGCGGCCTCACGACCGTCCTCGACGTCAAGATCAGGACGTACCCGACGCACGCCGCGTCGCAGCCGATCGCGATGATCCCCAACTGCGCCGCCACGCGCCACGCGCACTTCGTGCTCGACGGCTCGGGTCCGGTCTACCTCGAGGCGCCGAGCCTGGACCTGTGGCCGGACGTCAAGTGGGCGCCCGACTACAACAAGAGCCGGCGCGTCGACCTGAACGCGCTGACACCGGCCGAGGTGGCCACGTGGAAGCACGGCGACACGCTCCTGCTGAACGGCAAGATGCTCACCGGCCGCGACGCCGCGCACAAGCGCATCCAGGACATGCTGGCCAAGGGCGAGCCGCTGCCGGTGGACTTCACCAACCGCGTCATCTACTACGTCGGGCCGGTCGATCCGGTGCGCGACGAGGTCGTGGGCCCGGCGGGTCCGACCACCGCCACGCGCATGGACAAGTTCACCGAGATGATGCTCGCCAGGACCGGCCTGATCGCGATGATCGGCAAGGCCGAGCGCGGCCCGACGGCCATCGAGGCGATCAGGAAGCACCAGTCGGCGTACCTGATGGCGGTGGGCGGGGCGGCCTATCTCGTGTCGAAGGCGATCAAGTCGGCGAAGGTGCTGGGCTTCGCCGATCTCGGCATGGAGGCGATCTACGAATTCGATGTCGTCGACATGCCGGTGACGGTGGCGGTCGATTCGGGCGGGACGTCGGCGCACATCACGGGGCCGAAGGAGTGGCAGGCGCGGATCGGGAAGATTCCTGTTGCCGCGGCCTGAATCTGTTTGGTCTTTTCGCTCGAGAGCCCGCTTGAATGCGGGCTTTTTCGCTTTTGGCGGGGCGCGCTGACGTGGGCACGACTCAGAGGGGGACTCTTCTCCGCTCGTGTCCCCCGGCGGCCTGCGGCGCGCCTCCTCCTTGACCTCGCTGCGAAGAGTCCCCCTCCTCGCAGTGCCGCGCATGGCTTGCCAACGGACAACATTCGCTGGGGGAAAGTTCGTCAGTTTTTAAGAGGGGTTTTGGCATCGACGGGCCATCGAGGCCGCGTCGATGCCCGCGGCCAGCACGTCACTTGCCTGCGGGCTTGACGCGAACGTCGGGCCAGCGAGTCGGCGCTCCTTCTCGTGATCGACGAGCGCGACGCTTCGCGTCGCGTGGTTGGAGTGGCGCTGCGCGATGATCGATCGAGGCTGGTTGTTCTGCGCGGCGCGAAGCGTCGCGCTCGTCGATGACGAGAAGGAGCGCGTGCGTGCAGGTCGGTCGTTCGCGTCAAGCCCGGCGGCCTGCCAGGAGGTCGGCCGCGGGCATCGGCGCGGCCTCGATGGCCCGCCGATGCCAAAACCAATTTAAAGAATGTCCGAACATTCCCCCGCGAATGTTGTCCGCCGGCAAGCCATGCGCGGCACGGCGAGGCGGGGGAGTCTTTTCCGCGAGGTTAAGGAGGAGGAGGCCGCAGGCCGACGGGGGACACGAGCGGAAAAGACTCCCCCGCCGAGTCGTGCCTGACCCGACGCGCCCCGCAAGAACCTCACGCGCCACCAGCGCCACCCGGCTCAAGAAACCCAGGCCCCTGCCCGGCAGACGGCGGCGCATCCTGCAATTCCTCGGCACTCGCCGCCGGCGCCGAAGACGTGGCCAAGGTCGGCGACGACTGCGCACCCGGGATCACGCCTTCGTCCGACGGCGTCCCCTGCACACGCATCACACGCACCACCCGCTGCGGAAACGGAATCTCGATCGAGTTCGCGTTGAACAGCCGCAGCAGCGCCATGTTGACGTCGGACTTCACGCTGCCCGTGCCGTTCTCCGGATCGCTGATCCAGAACGACACCGTCAGCTCGAGGCCGTCGGACGCGAAGGCGCTCAGCTGCACCGACGGCTTCGGGTCGGCGATCACGCGCTTGATGTCCGGCAGGATCGCCAGGATCTGCGGCACCAGAGCGTCGATGTCGGTGTCGTAGCCGACCTGCACCACCGTGCTCAGCGCCAGCCGCGGATCGGCCAGCGTCGCGCTTTCCACGCGCTGCGTGATCATCATCTCGTTGGGCACGATGGACTCGCGGCCGTTGAGCGCGCGCATCACCGTGTAGCGCGTGGTGATGTCGGTGATGCGGCCCTCGAAGCCGTCGACCTTCACCGTGTCGCCGATGCGCAGCGCGCGCTCGGCGAGGATCACGAAGCCGCTCACGTAGTTGGCCGCGAGCTTCTGCAGGCCCAGGCCGAGTCCGACGCCGATTGCCCCGCCCATCACCGACAGCGCGGTGAGATCGATGCCCACCGCCGACAACGCCAGCAGCAGGCCGACGAAGACCAGCACCGCGCGCACGAGGTTGGCCGCGGCCTTGCGCCACGACAGCTGCTGGCCGGTCGCGCCCTTGAGCAGGCTCGTCTCGATCGCGGACGATATCCACAGCGTCACCATCAGCGCGACGCCCGCGACGATCGCGCCTTCGAGGATCGTGGCCAGGCTCATCGTGCCGGAGCCCATCTTCCAGTGCACGTCGTCGAGCGCGTCGATGAACGACGGCAGCACCCCGGTGATCCACAGCACCACGCCGGCCCAGGCGAGCCACGACACCGTCTTCTCGACCGCGCGCACCACGCCCGACTTCGGGAACGCGACGCGCATCACGCGAACGGTGAGCCGGATCACCAGCAGCGACAGCAGGATCGGCACCACCACCTTGAAGACGGCCAGCGGCAGGTGGCGGTGCAGGCAGAACGCGCGCGCCATCCACACCAGCCCCAGCCACAGCGCGGGAAACAGCACGCCGTCGAAGATGTTGCGGCCGAAGACGATCGAGCCGTGGCGCGGCTGCGGGCCGCGCAGCAGGCGCGGGATGCCCCAGGCGATGGGGAAGGCCGCGGCGATCAGCAGCAACGCGATGTAGGCGTAAGGCTGCTCGGCTTCCTTGATGAGGGCGATGAGTTCGGGCGAAAACCAGTTTTCCATGATGCGATTGTGCGGGAGCTCGAACGACGGTCTCCAGGTGGACACGCCGCCGTTCCATTTTGTCGTGAGCCGTCGATTCCCGGACGACCTCGAAGGTCGTGCAGGCGAGCCGCGGATTCGCAGCCGCCGTCGTCCCGTCTT
>CAIMXF010000143.1 GCA_903845345.1 uncultured beta proteobacterium | reverse complement strand
GCCAGCCGGGCCACCAGCGAGCGCCCGGCGTCCGTCAGCGCCACCTCACGCGTCGTGCGATCGAGCAGGCGCAGGCCCAGGCCGTGCTCCAGGTCGAGGATGGCGCGGCTGACGGCCGGCTGCGTCAGCCCGACCGCCTCTCCGGTGCGGCTGAAGTTCCGCGTGCGGGCCACCGACTGGAAGACGCGCAGCTGGCGCAGGGTGATATTCATGATTCGGAATCATAAGTCCATCGAATGAATCGATTTCTCTTTTGAGCGCCGGCGCGGTGAAATGATGTCCATGAAGCGCCCCGCCTTTGTTCCCGATGATTTCACGCTGATGCTGGTGTCCACCGTGGTGCTCGCCACGCTGCTGCCGGCCCAGGGCGGCGAGGCCCGCTTTTTCGACGGCTTCACCACCTTCGCCATCGGCCTGCTGTTCTTCCTGCACGGCGCCAAGCTGTCGCGCGACGCGATCCGCGCGGGCATCACGCACTGGCGCCTGCACCTGCTCGTGTTCGGCTGCACCTTCGCGCTGTTTCCGCTGCTGGGCCTGGCCCTGAAGCCGCTGCTGCTGCCCCTGGTCACGCCCGAGCTCTACACCGGCGTGCTGTTCCTGTGCGTGCTGCCGGCGACGGTGCAGTCGGCGATCGCGTTCACGTCGATCGCGCGCGGCAACGTCCCCGCCGCGGTATGCAGCGCGTCGGCATCGACGCTGCTGGGCGTGTTCGTCACGCCGGTGCTGGTGGGCCTGGCGGTGCTGCCGCACTCGGCGGCATCGACCAATGCGTTCGACGCCATCGGCCGCATCCTGATGCAGCTGATGCTGCCCTTCCTGGCGGGCCACCTGTTGCGTCCGTGGATCAGCGGCTGGATCGAGCGCCGCAGGCAGGTCCTGGGCCTCGTCGACCGCGGCTCGATCCTGCTGGTGGTCTACACCGCATTCAGCGCGGCCGTCATCGAGGGCCTGTGGAAGCAGGTGCCCCTGCAGGCGCTCGCGGGGCTGCTGGTGGCGTGCGCGGTGATCCTGGCCTGCACGCTGTTCCTGACCGGCTGGTTCGCGCGGCGCCTCGGCTTCGACAAGGCCGACGAGATCACCATCGTGTTCTGCGGCTCGAAGAAGAGCCTGGCCAGCGGCATCCCCATGGCCAAGGTGCTGTTCCCGGCGCAATCGGTCGGCGCGATCGTGCTCCCGCTGATGCTGTTCCACCAGATGCAGCTGATGGTGTGCGCGGTGCTCGCGGCGCGGTATGCGCGGCGGGTGGACGACGTGCCCGCGAGCGAGCCTGCACGCGTCGCCGGCTAGCGCGCCAGCAGCTTGTGCGTCTCCGGATGTCGCCGCATGTACACCTCGACGTAGCTGCACGCCGGCTCCACGCGATAGTCGCTTTCCTCGGCCCAGGCCAGCGCCGCGCGCACCAGCTCCGCCGCGATGCCGCGTCCGCCGACGGCGCTCGGCACGCCGGTGTGCGTCATCCAGATCACGTTGCCGCGCAGCTGGTAGTCGGCCACGCACAGCTGGCCGTCGATGGTGGCCTCGAAGCGCTGGCGCGCGGCGTTGTGGGTGACGGCGACGGTCATCGGGTTCTCCGTAGATTGATGCGAGTGTGCAAGTGCCATGCCCGATCGCGCGGACGCCGCGGTGCCGGCGCGTGAGGCTGCCGGCGCTGCCGCTCGTGCGCCGTCCCGAAGTTCAAGGGAGCCAGGGATCCGGCTTCGCCGGGCCCGAAGCGGCCGGCCCCTCGGGGGCAGGGAGCGCCAGCGACCGTGGGGTCCGATTTCGGCCGGCCCCTCGGGGGCAGGGAGCGCTAGCGACCGTTGGGTCCGATGTTTTGCCAGAGGAAGGCGAACTGCAGCGCCTGCACGTCGGCGCGCTGTTGGTTGTCGGCCGCGTCGCCGTGGCCGCCCTCGATGTTCTCGTAGTACAGCACGTCGTGGCCCTGCTCGATCATGCGCGCGGCCATCTTGCGGGCGTGGCCGGGGTGCACGCGGTCGTCGCGCGTGGACGTGGTGAAGAAGACGGCCGGGTAGCGGCGGTCGGCGTGCACGTTCTGGTACGGGCTGTACTTCGAGATGAAGTCCCATTCGGCCGGGATGTCCGGGTTGCCGTACTCGGCCATCCACGACGCGCCGGCCAGCAGCTTGTTGTAGCGCTTCATGTCCAGCAGGGGCACCTGGCAGCTGACGGCGTTGAAGAGATCGGGGCGCTGCGTCATCACGGCGCCCACCAGCAGGCCGCCGTTGCTGCCGCCCTCGATGCCGAGGTGGCGCGGGCTCGTCACTTTCGTCGCGACCAGGTCCTCGGCGACGGCGATGAAGTCGTCGTAGCTGCGTTGCCTGTTCTCGCGCAGCGCGGCCTGGTGCCAGGCCGGGCCGTACTCGCCGCCACCGCGGATATTGGCGTAGACCCACACGCCCCCGTGCTCGTGCCACGCCTTGCCGATGCCGCCCGAGTAGCTCGGCGTCAACGAGATCTCGAAGCCGCCGTAGCCGTACAGCAGCGTCGGGTTGGCGCCGTCGTGCGTCGCACCCTTCGGCCAGATCACGAAGTAGGCCACGCGCGTGCCGTCCTTCGAGGTGGCGAACTTCTGCTCGACGCGCATGCCCGTCGAATCGAAGAAGTGCGGGCGCGCCTTCAGCAGCTCGCGCGCGTCGCTGCCCGCATGCGCGAGGTACAGCGAATCGGGCGTGAGGAAGTCGGTGTAGCTGAGGAAATAGGCCTCGGCCAGCGGATCGTCGGGCGTGTGCGCGTCGTACAGCTCCGACGTCGACAGCGAGCCCGGGAACGGCGCGTCGACGCCGCGATGCTGCCAGCCGGCGGCGGTGGGCGTCACCTCCTCGATGCGGCCGGCGACGTCGTCGAGCAGGTTGAGCAGGACCTTGGTCTTCGTCGTCCCGAAGCCGGCCAGCGAGCGCGTGGCCGTCGGCGTGAACAGCGCCTGCATCGCGCGCTCTCCGCGCAGGTAGGCGTCGGCGTCGGCCGCCAGCAGCGAGCCGCGCGGCCACGTGGTGCCGGCGATCGTCCAGTCGGAACGCAGCTCGAGCAGCACGCGGTCGCGCCAGAACGCGAGGTTCGCGTCGTCAGGCTTGTCGATCAGGGTCAGCAGCGGCTTGCCGAGGGGGTCCGTGCCGTCGAGGAGCCAGACGCGCGACGTGTAGAAATCCAGCGAGCGGCTGAAGGTGGTGCGCTCGAAGCCGGGGGTGTCGTCGACGCTCATGCCCGCTGCGACGTCGGTGTGCTCGCCTGCGAACATCGTCACGGCGCTCTCGAGCGGCGTGCCGCGCGACCACCGCTTGACGATGCCCGGGTAGCCGGAGTCGGTCAGGCTGCCGGGGCCGAAGTCGGTGGCGACGTAGATCGTGTCCTCGTCGGCCCAGTCGACGCTGGACTTGGCCTCGGGCAGCACGAAGCCGTCGGCGACGAACTCGCGCCTGGCGATGTCGAACTCGCGCACCACCTGGGCGTCGGAGCCGCCGCGCGACAGCATGATCAGCCCGCGCTCGTACTTCGGCGCCAGGCAGCGGGTGCCGTGCCAGACCCAGTTCTCGTCCTCGGATCGCGCGAGCTCGTCGAGGTCGATGACCACGTCCCAGTCCGGCTGCGGCTTGCGGTATTCCTCGAGCGTGGTGCGGCGCCACAGGCCGCGCGGATTCTTGTCGTCGCGCCAGAAGTTCCAGAACCAGTCGCCGCGGCGCACGACGCCGGGGATCTGCTCCCGGGAGTCGAGGATCGCGCGCAACTGGTCGCGCGTCTGCCCGAACCGCGGCCACGCCTCGAGGACGGCGCGCGACTGCGCATTGCGCTCGCGCACCCAGGCGAGGGCGTCGTCGCCGAGGACGTCCTCCAGCCACAGGTGCGGATCTTCGGAGGCGACGGGATCTTGCGTCATGCGGGTCGTCGCGGACGCCGCGGTGGCGGCCACGTTCGGGAGCCTGGATGCCCGGATCATCGCAGACGCGTCACCCGTGCGAATCTCCTCGCGGCGAACGGGGAGGTCGAGCGGGGCCGTATCCTCCCCGATGTGTCAGATCCGTGACCGCTGGCATCATCGCCGCATCGAGCCCTGCCGGACGGCGGGACGCGCCTCCACAAGAAGCCCACACCATCGCCATGACCGCCAAGAATCCCCTGCTCGCCGACTGGACGACGCCGTTCGCACTGCCGCCGTTCGACCTGATCCGGGCCGCCGATTTCGCCCCGGCCTTCGAGGCGGCCATGCGGGCGCAGCGTGCGGAAGTCGAGGCGATCGCCGCGCAGCCCGACGCGCCCGACTTCGACAACACCGTGGCCGCGTTCGATCGCAGCGGCCGGCTGCTGTCGCGCATCGAGGCGGCCTTCCACGCGCTCGCCGCGTCGCACACGTCGCCCGACATCCAGTCCGTGCAGCGCGAACTGGCCGCCCCGCTGGCCGCGCACGACAGCGCCGTGATGATGCACGCGGGCCTCTTCGCACGCATGGACGCGGTGCACGAGAAGCGCCACGAACTGGGGCTCGCGCCCGAGCAGCTGCGGCTCGTCGAACGCCTGCACCTCGACTTCGTGCGCGCCGGCGCGAAGCTGGCCGCCGACCAGCAGCCGCGCTATGCGCAGATCATGGAGCGCCTGGCGCAGCTCACCACGCGCTTCGCGCAGAACGTGCTGGCCGACGAGGCGGGATTCCAGCTGGCGCTGTCCGAGGCCGATCTCGACGGCCTGCCGCCGTTCGTGCGCGCGTCCGCACGCCAGGCCGCGACCGACCGCGGGCTGGGCGAGGGCACGCACGTGGTGACGCTGTCGCGCTCGCTGATCGTGCCGTTCCTCACGTTCGCCACGCGGCGCGACCTGCGCGAACGTGCCTGGAAGGCCTGGGTCGGCCGCGGCGAGATGGAGGGGGAGACCGACAACCGCGAGGTCGCGCGCGACATCCTGCGGCTGCGCCAGGAACAGGCCTGGATGCACGGCCACGCGAGCTATGCCGACTACGCGCTGGCCAACACGATGGCCGGCAACATCGCCTCGGTCAACAACCTGCTCGACGACGTCTACGCGCGCGCGCTCAGCGCGCTGAAGGACGAGCGCGAGGCCGTGCACGAGGCGCTGCGCGGCGCGGGCGTGACGGCGCCGTTGATGGCCTGGGACTGGCGCTTCGGCTCCGAGCGCGTGCGCCAGCAGCGCTACGCGTTCGACGACGGCGAGGTCAAGCCGTACTTCTCGCTCGACCGCATGGTGCAGGCCGCGTTCGACTGCGCGCAGCGGCTGTTCGGCATCCGCATGGTGCGCAACGACGCGATTCCCGTCTATCACCCGGACGTCGTGCCTTACGAAGTTCACGACGGCGACAAGCTGATCGGCATCTTCCTGCACGACAACTTCGCGCGCCAGACCAAGCGCTCCGGCGCGTGGATGAGCGCGCTGCGCTGGCAGTGCCGCAACGGCGGCGTCGACCTGCCGGTCATCATGAACAACAACAACTTCGCCAGGGGCGCGCCGGGCGAGCCGACGCTGCTGAGCTTCGACGACGCGCGCACGCTGTTCCACGAGTTCGGCCACGGCCTGCACGGGCTGCTGTCGAACGTCACGTACCAGCGGCTGTCGGGCACCAACGTGCTGCGCGACTTCGTCGAGCTGCCGTCGCAGCTGTTCGAGCACTGGCTGCTCGAGCCCGAGGTGATCGCGCGCCACGCGCGCCACTGGCAGACCGGCGAGCCCATCCCCGAGACGCTGGTGCGCCGCCTGCAGGAGGCGCGCCGCTGGGGCCAGGCCTACGAGACGGTGCGCTACGCCGGCAGCGCGCTGGTCGACATGGCCTTGCATTCGCGCACCGACAAGGAGCCGCCGCCCGACCTGCCCGAGTTCGAGGCCGCCACGCTGGCGCGCCTGAACCTGCCGCCGGAAGTGGGCGTCAACCACCGCCTGCTGCACTTCCAGCACCTGTTCTCGGGCGCTGCATACGCCGCCGGGTATTACGTCTACCTCTGGGCCGATGTGCTCGACGCCGACGCCTTCGACGCCTTCAAGGAAGCCGGCGACGCGTTCGACCCGGTGACGGCGGCGCGGCTGCGCCAGTGCATCTACGGCGCGGGCGACAGCGTGGCGCCGCAGCAGGCCTACGCGGCGTTCCGCGGGCGCATGCCGTCGATCGAGCCCCTGCTGCGAAAGCGAGGCTTGTTGCCGGAAGGCGTGGAGTACTGAGCTACTTCGCGCAGTCGACGTCGACGCCCTGGTCGGCGACGATGCGCCAACGGCCGTCCGCATCCTTGCGCCAGAGGCTCGTGAAGCGCGAGATCACCTTGCCCGAAGCATCGCGCGCGAGTCCGGTGGAGATCGCGTAGCGGCCGTCCGCGGCGGGCGCGATGGCGTCGGGCGCCCAGCTGAACGGCGCCGGCGTCACGCCGAAGAAGCCTTGCCACGCGGCCAGCACCGCGGGCTTGCCGATGTGGGGCTTGTCGCCGTTGAAGACCGCATCGTCGGCGACGAAGTCGGCGAAGCGGTCGAACCTGCGGTCGGCCATCGTCTTGGCGAATGCGATCTCGGCGGACTTCACGTCGCTGGCGATCGCGGCGAGATCGGCGGGAGAAGGCGGCGCCGCGGCGATGGCGTGGGACGCGAACAGCGACAGCAGGCAGGCGAGCAGGGCAGGGCGCATGGCGAAGGTCTGGGCAGTCCGGGTACGCCGATTGTGGACGTGTGGCGCACGCGCTGCCATGGCGACGCGTGGCCTTGACAGCGGGTCGCGCGCGGGCGCAAAGTCGCGTCCTCGTCCAACCGTTCCACCTGCAGGAGGTCCGCCATGAAGACTGATATCGCCAGCGCGTCGACCGCCATGCCGTCACGGTTCTCGAAGGCACGCGCCCACTGATCCTCGCGATCACTGCCATGCCTGCGGTGCGACCTTGCGCACCGACCGCATTCCGGTTCCGACGCCCACACTCCCCCCGCCGGCCTTGACCGTGCAAGGCCTTCTCTCGCTCGCGCGCCGCGCGAGCGAGGCTGCCGCATCGACGAAGAGCGTCGATGCGACGCGTCCGGAATCAAATCCAAATGCAAGACTCCCTCGATCTGCGCGCGCTGCGCGACATCGGACTTTCCCACGCCACGGTGCAGGCGGCGCTCGCGCAGCCGCGACCGGACGACACGCGGCTCGCCCGCGTCGTCGAGATCCAGCGCGACCACCTGGTCGTGCACGACGGCGTCGACGCGCATGCCGCCGTGCCCTGGCCGACGCTGCGGGTCGCGCTCGAACTCGAACGCGACGCGTTGGTCGTCGGCGACTGGGTCTGGTGGCGCGCCGCCGCGTCCGGCACCGATCGCGGCTGGGCCGTCTCGCGGCTGCCCGCGCGCAACCGGCTGACGCGACGCGACCCGGCCGGCGGCCGCCAGGGGCTGGTCGCCAACATCGACACGGCGCTGATCGTGATGGGCCTCGATCACGACTTCAACCTGCGTCGCCTCGACCGCTTCCTCGTGCTGGCGCACTCGGCCGACGCGCGCGTGGTGGTCGTGCTCACCAAGGCCGACGAGTGCGCCGACGTCGCGGGCGCGCTCGCGCGCGCGCGCACGCACCTGGGCGACGCGCGCGACGACATCGCCGTGATCGCTGTCGACGGCCGGTCGCCCGACGCGGGACAGGCCCTGTCGCCCTGGCTCGCGCGCGGGAGCACGCTGGTCACGCTGGGCTCCAGCGGCGCCGGCAAGACGATGCTGACCAACACGCTGACCGGAGCCGCGTCGCCGACCCACGCAGTACGCGCGGCCGACGGACGCGGCCAGCACACGACCACCGCGCGCACGCTGCACCGCACCGCCGCCGGCGCCTGCCTGATCGACACGCCGGGCCTGCGCCAGCTGTGGCTGGACGCCGATGCCCGCGCCCTCGACGACGCCTTTCCCGAGATCGGAACGCTGGCCCTGCAGTGCCGCTATCGCAACTGCCGCCACGCCCATGAGCCTGGCTGCGCGGTGCGCGCACAGGTGCCCAAGGAACGGCTGGTGAGCTTCCAGAAGCTGATGCGCGAGGCCCGTCGCGGCGAGGAAGACATCTTCCAGCGCAGGCGCCAGGTCGCGCGGATGAAGCAGCGCACGCGCAACACGCGTGCGCGGGAGGCGGTGCGCGGCGCGGGAAAGGGCGATGCCTGACCGCCGCGCGTCGAGCGCCCGGCAATGAAAAATGGCCGCCCGTTTCTGGGCGGCCATTCGTGGTCAGATCAACGCGCCGCAGCGCGCGTCACGCTCAACGCGGCGTGCGATTGCGCGGGCCGGGGCCGCCGGGGCCGTTGCGCTTCGCGCCGAACGACGGACGCTCGCCACCGAAGGCCGGCCGGTCGCCTTGCGGACGCGCGAACGGACGATCGCCGCCCTCGCGGTTGAACGCCGGACGATCGCCCTGCGGACGCGCGACCGAACGGTCACCGCCTTCACGGTTGAACGCCGGACGATCGCCGCCTTCGCGCGGGGCGCCGCCCTGGAACGGGTGGGCCGGGCCGCGGTTGTCCGGGCGCTGGCCGCGGTAGTCGCCGCGCGGGCCGTTGAAGGCCGGACGCTCGCCACCGAAGTTGCCGCGGTTGTCGCCGCCAAAATTGCCGCGCGGCGCGCCGCCGTCACGGTTGAACTGCGGACGATCGCCGCCGGCGTGGCCGGGGCCGCGGTCGTTGCCGAAGTTCGGACGATCGCCGCCGAAGCCCGGACGCGGGCCGAAACCCGGACGGTCGCCGTTGCGCGGGCCGTTGAAGCCGCCGCGGTTGCCGCCGAAGCTCGGGCGATGGCCGAACGAGCGCTCTTCCTCGAAGCGGCCGCTGCCCGGACGCTGCGCGGCCGGCGCCTGCAGGCGCGGCTCGAGACCCGGAACGACGGACGCCGGGATGTTGTGCGTGGTGAAGCGCTCGATGCGGCGGATCATCGGGATGTCGCGGCGTTCGGCGATCGTGATCGCCAGGCCCGAGCGGCCGGCACGGCCGGTGCGGCCGATGCGGTGCACGTAGTCTTCCGCCTTCATCGGCAGGCCGTAGTTGATGACGTGCGTGATCGTCGGCACGTCGATGCCGCGCGCGGCGACGTCGGTGGCCACGAGCACCTTCAGCTGCTTCATGCGCAGCGCGCCGAGGACGCGGTTGCGGCGGCCTTGCGGCATGCCGCCGTGCAGCGCGGCGACCGAGTGGCCGATCTGCTGCAGGCGGTCGGCCAGTTCGTCGGCGTCGCGCTGAGTGCTCGTGAAGACGACGGCCTGTTCCATGTTGCGGTCGGTCAGCAACTGGTCGAGCAGGTCGTCGCGGTGCTTGCGGTTGTCCGCCCAGTGCAGGCGTTGCTCGATCTGCGCGTGCTGCTCGGTCGG
>CAIMXF010000142.1 GCA_903845345.1 uncultured beta proteobacterium | reverse complement strand
GCCCGCCGGCCCGCGCGCGCGTCGCGCGGCGCGCGCTCGCGGGCGCCGCGTGGACGCTGGCGTGGGCGCTCGCCTGGGGCGGCATGCTGACGATGTTCGCGACCCGGGCGCACGCGGCGCCCTTGACGCTGGCGATGTCGAACGGCCCGGTGTCGCTGCCGATCTACGTGGCGCAGGCGCGCGGCTTCTTCAGGGACGAGGGCCTGGACCTGCGCGTGCGCGACTGCGCCAGCGGCCGCGAGTGCTACCAGTGGCTGGCCGACGGCCGGGCCGACCTCGCCACCGCCGCGGAACTGCTGGTGGCCACGACCGGCGCGACGCATCGCGACCTGGCGATCATCGCGACCATCAGCGCGTCCTCGACCCAGATCAAGCTGGTGGCGCGGCGCAGCGCGAAGATCGCCGAGGCGCCGCAGATCCGCGGCAAGCGCATCGGCACGGTGCTGGGCAGCTCGGCGCAGTACTTCCTCGACAACTGGCTCGTCTACAACGACATCGACCCCGCCTCGGTGACCGTCGTCGGCTTCGCGCCCGACAAGCTGGCGCAGGCGCTCGAGTCGCGCGACGTCGACGCCATCGCGATCTGGGAGCCGCTGGCGTCGACGCTGGCGCTGTCCCTCGCCGGCGATGCCGTCACCTTCGTCAGCCCGCGCGTGTACACGCAGCACTTCAACCTCGTCGCCGCGCGCGCCGCGATCGAGCACCGCGAGGACGACATCGCGCGGCTGCTGCGGGCGCTCGTTCGTGCGCAGCGCGCCATCCAGGAACAGCCCGACGCGGCGCGCGCGCTGCTCGTCGAGCGCCTGCACCTGCCGGCGGCGCTGGCCGCCGGCGCGATCGACAACCAGGACTACCGCGTGCGGCTCGACCAGTCGCTCGTCACCACGATGCAGAGCCAGGCGCGCTGGGCCGCGCGCGTGGCCGGCGTCCCGCGCGCAGGCGTCGACGTGCTGCGCGCGATCGATCCGACGCCGCTGCGTCGCGTCGATGCCGGCGCAGTGGGGCTCGTGCAATGAGCCCGCTATCGCCGATCGAGGAGTCGCGCCGCCTCGCGGCGTTGCGCGATCTGGGCGTGCTCGACACCTCGCCCGAGGCCGCGTTCGACTCCATCACGCGCACCGCCGCGCAGCTGTGCGGCGCCCCGATCGCGCTGATCACGCTGGTCGACGCGCAGCGCCAGTGGTTCAAGTCGAACTTCGGCCTGCCGGGCGCCGCCGAGACGTCGCGCGAGGTGGCCTTCTGCGACCACGCGATCCGCGGCGACGCGCTGTTCGAGGTGCCGGACGCGACGCGCGACCCGCGCTTCTCGGACAACCCCCACGTCACGGGCGACCCGGATGTCCGCTTTTACGCCGGCGCGCCCATCGTCATGCCGGGCGGCGAACGCATCGGCACGGTCTGCGTGATCGACCGCACCCCGCGCCAGCTCGACGAGCACCAGCGCGCGATGCTGCAGAGCCTGGCCGCCATCGTCGGCGCGATGCTGGCGCAGCGCCGCCAGCTGCTCGCCGCCACCAGCCAGCTCGCCGAGAGCGAGCAGCGCGTGCGCCGCCTCTACGAGGCCACGCCGGCGGTCCTGCATTCGATGGGGCCGGACGGCCGCATCCTCCACGTGAGCGACCGCTGGCTGGAGCTGATGGGTTACCAGCGCCACGAGGTGGTGGGCCGCGCGTCGTCGGACTTCCTCGCGCCGGCGTCGCAGGCTCACGCGCGCGACGTCGTCCTGCCGGCGTTCTTCCGCAACGGCCGCTGCGACCGCATCGAATACCAGTTCGTGCGGCGCGACGGCTCGCTCGTCGACGTGCTGCTGTCGGCCGTGCTCGCGCGCGACGAGCACGGCGCCACCGCCCGCTCGCTGGCCGTGCTGGAGGACGTGACGGCGACCAAGGTGCTGCAGAAGGAACTGGGCCGCACCAACGCGCACCTGGACGCCGTCGTCGACAACATGCCCGCGCTCGTCGGCTACTGGGATCGCGATGCCGTCACGCGCTTCGTCAACCGTGACTTCCAGGCCGCCGTGGGCCTGCCCACCGAGCGGCTGATCGGCGTCCGGCTGGGCGAGATCTTCTCGGGCATCGACGCGGTGGGCTACGCCGCGCTGGAACCGCGCATCGCGGCGGTGCTGGACGGCCGCCGCCAGGAATTCGAGTGGGCGATGCTCACCACCTCCGGGCTGCGCCAGCTGCGCGTCACGCTGGTGCCGGCGCGGCCGTTCGACGACGCGGCGGACGGCTTCTACGGCACGTGGTTCGACATCACCGGGATGAAGTCGCTCGAACTGCGCCAGCGCAACAGCGAGCAGCGCTACCGGCTCCTGTTCGACCACCTGTCCAGCGGCCACGCGCTGCACGCGATCGAGGTCGACGCGAACGGCACGCCGGTGAACTACCGCTACGTCGCCATGAACGCGGCGTTCAGCGCGATGCTGGGCATCGATGCGTCGACCGCGGTGGGCGCGCGCGTGACCGACGTGTTCCCCGGCATCGCCGCCGACCCGGCCGGCTGGATCGCCCGCTTCGGCCGCGTGGCGCTCACCGGCGAGCCGACGCGTTTCGAACAGCTGGGCGCCTCGGGCCGCTGGTGGGACATCGTCGCCTACCGCCCGGTGCCCGGCCAGTTCGCGGTCATCGCGCAGGACATCTCCGAGCGCAAGCGGCTCGAGGCCGAGGTGGCCGAGCTGCGGGCAGGGCGGGACGCGCGCTGAGACGTCGCAAGGGGTTTGCACCCGGGCCGTCGCGCACGCGTTCGAGTACAACACGGGCGACGCCACGGCCGCGCCCGCAAGGCCCTGGCGACCGATTCCCCGGGCGCTGAGGAGACAGCATGCAGAGCAGCCATTGGATCCTGGTCGCGGTGGCCGCGGCCACCGTGTGCGCCACCGCGCGCGCCGACGTCTTTCCGAAGGAGACGCTGATCAAGGTCGAACGCAAGGACGTGGCCGGCGGCCATGGCTCCGTGTTCACCGAGTACGCCTTCACGCGCGACAAGGCGCTGAAGGACCAGGCCATCAAGGAGGTCAGCTGGCTGCGCCTGAACCCGGGCGACTCGATCGGCTACCACCCGCACGTCACCAACGAGGACACCTACGTGATCGTCTCCGGCGAGGGCGTGTTCAAGGACAAGGACGGCAAGGACAAGCCCGTCAAGGCCGGCGACGTCGCCATCGTGCGCAAGGGCGAGTCGCACGGCATCGCCAACACCGGCAAGGAGCCGCTGGTCATCGTGGACGTGATCGCCGAGCAGTAGGCGACGTCAGTCCATCGTCTCCACGAGATGCGCCCGGTTCGCCGGCGCCTCGTAGGGCTCGGGCCAGTACTCGACCATTCTCTGCACGCGGCCGTCCGCGACCTCGAAGAACGAGATCGCGCGGGCGTGCTGCACGCCATCCGTGATGCTCACGTCGGAGACCGCCTCGCGCTCGCCGCCGACGATGCGGTTCACGGCGAACTGCCAGCGGCCGTGCGCCGGGTACTCGGCGTTCATGCGCGCGAAGCGCTCGGCGCCGCGGATGCGTTCCTTCGTCTGCGGCCATTCGAGCACGAAGCCGGGGGCCAGCACCTCGCCGACCGCGGCGAAATCGTTGGTCTGCATCAATGCCCAGAAGTCCCGGGCCAACTCCACTGCGCTGCGCGTCATCGGGCGACCCCTGTACTGCCACCCAGTGATTCTGCACCGACTGGAGACTTCGATGCATCGTTCTTGCAGGCGCTCGGGCGTGGCCGCGGCGCTGCTGCTCGGGCAGGCGGCGGCCACGGCGGCCATCGCGCCGGAGGCGGCGCAGGACCTGATGAAGAAATCCGGCCTGTGGGGCCAGCTCGACTCGCTGGCCGGGCAGGTGCGCGGCTTCATGTCGAGCGCGGTGCCGGACGGCGACGCGAACGTCGCGGCCACGAAGACGCACATGCCGGCCTGCGCCGACACCGCCGACGCGATGCGGGCGACGGCCGTCGATGCGGTGGCTGGCGCGCTGCAGCCGTCGGACGTGGCCCCGCTGATGGCCTGGTACGACAGTCCGCTGGGCCGCCGGGTCGCGGGCATGGAGGAGGCGTCGACCGCGCAGGTGATCGATCCGCAGGAGCGCCTGCGGCGCGGCAGCGCGGCGCTGGCCTACGCATTTGCCTGCGCCAACCTCGGCGACGACGACGTCAGGCGCTATGCCGACCATCTCGCGGCCCCCGCCGCCAAGGCCTGCAACGATGCCGGGGTGCGCGGCGTCGCGCGCGCGTTGACGGACGGCTCGGTCAACGTGGGCCGCTGCATGAAGGACGCGAGCGCCAGGCCCTGAGTGGCGCGGTCACGCGTCCGTCAGCCGGGCGGCGCGCCGCCCACCAGCGACAAGGCATCCTCGTCGCCACCGGCCGGGTCGACCCGCGTGAGGCCCTTGCGGGCGATGCTGGAGGCAGCGCCGCGCCTGGCGATGCACTGCCCGAGACGCAGGGCCAAGCGCGCGCATTCACGGCTCCCGGCGATCAGGCCTCGCCGGTCGACGCCTTGGTCTTGCGCGCCGGACGCGCCGCGGTCTTCTTCGCCGCCGGCTTCCTGGCGGCGGCCGTCTGCTTCGGCTCGGCGGTCTTGCGGGCGCGCGGCGTCTTGGCGGCGACGACGGGTGCCTCGACCGGCGCTTCGACCGGCGCAGGCGCCGGTGCGGGCACGACGACGGGTGCGGGTGCGGGCGCCGCCGCTTCGCTCGCGTGTTCCGCCTGCGTGCCCGGGCCGGCGTTCTTGCGCGCCGCGTTGCCGCGCCCGCCGCGTCCACCGCGATTGCCGCGGCGCGAGCCGGGCTCGCGCGGTGCCGGGGTGTCGGTGGCGGCCTCGTCGGTGACGTAGGTGTCGGCGTCGGGCACGGGCTCGGACGGCGGGTTGACCGTGCGGCCGGCCTGCGTTGCGCGGGCGGCGTCGGCGAAGCGTTCGGCGGCGTCGTCCTCCTCCTCGTCGGCGTACGGCAGCGGGGCCTGCTGCGGCGGCTCGACGGCCAGCGTCGGTTCGAAGTCGTGGCGCCTGGGCGCGTTGCCGCGGCCTCCGCGCGAGCGCGTGCCGCGGGCGCGCGGCTCGCGGGCCTCGGACTCGCCGGCACGGTGCACGACCGGCAGCACCTCGGGCGCCGCCGGCGCTGCTTCGGTGACGGAGGAGGCGCCGTCCGCGCCGCTGCGGAACACATAGGCGTTGGACTTCTCGTCGCGGCCCATCTTCAGGAAGCCGCGCGCCTGCATCTCCTCGAGCAGGCCGCCGAAGCTGCGGAAGCCGTAGTACGACTCGCTGAAATCGGGCTTGCGGCGCTTGATCGCCTCCTTGAGCACCGAGGCCCAGATCTTGCCGCCGTCGCCGCGTTCGGCATAGAGCGCCTCGAAGGTCTGCAGCGCCAGTTCGACGGCCTTGTTCCGGCGGTTCTCCGACTCCTCGCGGCGGCGATCTTCGTCCGGATTGGCCGACGCCTGCGCCGGACGGCGCGGCTTGTCCTGCGGCGGACGCTGCTCGCGCCGGATCGACTGGCGTCCGCTCTCGCGCACGAGGTCGTCGTAGAAGATGAACTCGTCGCAGTTGGCGATCAGCAGGTCGGACGTCGATTCCTTGACGCCCACGCCGATCACCTGCTTGTTGTTCTCGCGCAGCTTGGAGACCAGCGGCGAGAAGTCGGAGTCGCCGCTGATGATCACGAAGGTGTTGACGTGCGACTTCGTGTAGCAGAGGTCGAGCGCGTCGACCACGAGCCGGATGTCGGCCGAGTTCTTGCCCGACTGGCGCACGTGCGGGATCTCGATCAGCTCGAAGCTCGCCTCGTGCATCGGCGCCTTGAAGCCCTTGTAGCGCTCCCAGTCGCAATATGCCTTCTTCACGACGATGCTGCCCTTGAGCAGCAGGCGCTCGAGCACCAGCTTGATGTCGAACTTCTCGTGGTGCGTCTCGCGCACGCCGAGCGCGACGTTCTCGAAGTCGCAGAACAGCGCCATGCTGGTGACGTCGGGGGAATTGGCCATGTTGATGTGTCCGTTGGTTCGTTCTTGTGAATCGTGTGCGGGGGCGCGTCACGCGCGAGGGCGCGACTCCGGCCAGGTCGAGAACGGCTCGGCAGCCAGGCTGGAGTTGAAGTAGCGCGCATCATGCGTCACCTCGGTGCCCAGCCAGGGCGGCCGTTCGAAGGGCGCGTCCTCGGCAGGGAGTTCGATCTCGGCGACCACCAGGCCTGCATTGTCGCCCTGGAACTCGTCGATCTCCCAGACGTGTCCGGCGTGCTCGATCCTGCGGCGCGTCTTGCGCACCAGCGGGCCGTCGCACAGCGCCATCAACTGCTCGGCGTCGGCCACGGGAATCGGGTAGTCGAACTCCGCCCGCGTCGCGCCGGCGTTCTGCCCCTTGATCGTCAGCCAGGCGTCGCCCTCGGCGATGCGCACGCGGACCGTGCGCCGCTTGTCGCGGTTGAGGTAGCCCTGCGCATACGGCACCGCCGGCGCGGCGCGCCACCCGTCGCCGACCACCAGGAACTTGCGTTCGATCTCGATGCCCATGCGGCGCTCCGGTTCATGTCCGGCCTGCATTGTCCCCGGCCGGGACGGTAGAGTCGCGGTCATGAACAAGTTGACCAGGGATCGCCTCGGCGGCGCGCTGCTGCTGGCGACCGGCGCGGCGGCGGTGGTCGCCGGCGCCGGCTACGGCATGGGCAGCCTGCGCGCGATGGGCTCGGGCTTCTATCCGGTGGCGCTCGGCGTGCTGCTGGCGCTGATCGGCGCGGTGCTGCTGGCGACCGCCAGCCGCGACCCGGACGCCCACCTCGCGACCGCACCCGCCGAGACGGCGCACCTGGCCGGCCCGGTCGTGCAATGGCGCGGCTGGCTGTGCATCCTGGGCGGCGCGCTGTCCTTCGTCGTGCTCGGGCAGCACGGCGGGCTGGTGCCGGCGTCGTTCGTGTCGGTGTTCGTCGCGGCGCTCGGCGACCGCAGGAACAGCGTGCGCGACGCGGCGCTGCTCGCCTTGCTGATGACGCTGCTGGGCGTCGTCGTCTTCCACGACGGGCTGCACCTGCTGCTGCCGCTTTTCCAGTGGTGAGGCCGTGGCCATGCACGACAGCCTGATGCAGCTGGTGTACGGCTTCGGCATCGCGCTGCAGCCGGCCAACCTGATGTGGTGCGTGTTCGGCGTGCTGGTGGGCAACCTCATCGGCGTGCTGCCCGGCATGGGGCCGTTGTCGACGATCTCGATGCTGCTGCCGATCACCTACGTCATCGCGCCGGTGCCGGCGATCCTGATGCTCGCGGGCATCTTCTACGGCTCGCAGTACGGCGGCGCGATCGGCGCCATCCTGCTCAATCTCCCGAGCCATCCGCCGCATGCGGTGACATGCCTGGACGGGTATCCGCTCACGCTTCAAGGCAAGGGCGGCACGGCACTGGGCATCACGATGATGGCGTCGTTCTTCGCGGCGTCGGTCGGCATCGTGGTGATGATCTTCCTGTCGCCGCTGCTCGTCCAGGCGGCCGACAGCTTCGGCCCGGCCGACACCTGCGCCATCATGCTGCTGGGCCTGCTGGCCGGCGCGACGATGGCGCGCGGCTCGCCGCTGAAGGGCGTCGCGATGACGATCTTCGGCCTGCTGTGCGGCGCGGTCGGCACCGACGAGATGACCGGCACGGCGCGCTACACGCTGGGCGTGACCGAGCTGCGCGACGGCATCGAGCTGGGCGGCCTGACGATGGGACTGTTCGGCGTCGCCGACTTCCTCGTGAGCGTCAACCGCACCACCGTCAGCCCGTCGCACGCCCGCGTGCGCATGCGCGACATGCGTCCCAGCCGAGCCGAGATGAAGCGCGCGTTCTGGCCGATGCTGCGCGGCACCGGCATCGGCACGCTGTTCGGCGCGCTGCCCGGCACCGGCCCGACGATCACCACCTTCATCGCCTACGCGCTGGAGCGCAAGTGGTCGAAGACGCCCGAGCGCTTCGGGCACGGCATGCTCGAAGGCGTCGCGGCGCCGGAGGCCGCGTCGCATTCGAAGACGCAGGTCGACTTCATCCCGACGATGTCTCTGGGCATCCCCGGCGACGCCGTGATGGCGCTGATCCTGGGCGCGCTGATCATCAAGGGCATCCAGCCCGGGCCGCAGCTGATCGAAGACCACCCCGACATCTTCTGGGGCCTGATCGCCAGCTTCTGGATCGGCAACGTGCTGCTGGTGATCCTCAACGTGCCGCTGATCGGCGTGTGGGTGCGGCTGCTGCAGGTGCCCTACCGCTTCCTGTTCCCGTCCGCGCTGTTCTTCATCGCGGTGGGCGTGTACAGCACGCGCAACAACCTGTTCGACGTGGCGATCGTCGCGGCCTTCGGCGTCATCGGCGCGATCCTGCTGGCGCTCGAGTTCCCGCTGTCGCCGATCGTGCTGGGCTTCGTGCTCGGGCCGATGCTGGAGCCGAACTTCCGGCGCGCGATGCTGCTGTCGCGCGGCGACCTGTCGGTGTTCGTCACGCGGCCGGTGGCCGCCGGCTTCGTCGCGGCCAGCGTGCTGCTGGTGCTCGTGCAGGTCGCGGCGTGGTGGCGCGGCCGGCGCCTGCTGGCGGCGGCCACCGCCTCAGGCTGAATCAGGGTCTACGCGGGGTCGGCGCGGCGGCGCGCCGTGGACAATTGGAAACGTTCCCATCGACCCCAGGCTCGCCATGTCCCTCCTGCGCATCCCGTTCCTGCTTGTCGCCTGCCTGACCGTCGCGGGCGCGGCGCGCGCCGCCCCCGCGACGAAGTCCTTCGGCACCCGCGAACAGCTGCGCGAATGCAGCGACCTCGACGACGCCCTGAAGGTGCGTTGGCAGGCCATCCAGGCGGCCACCGCCGAGAACAACAGGAAGTTCGCCGAGAACGACGCCGAGGAAGCCAGGCTGGTGGAAATGAAGGCCAAGCTCGATCGCAGCGACAAGAACGCGATTCTGGCGTTCAACAAGGCGGTGACCGAGCACACGCAGCATATTCAACGGGCCAACCAGGACGGCGACGCCGCCGAGGCGTCCAACAAGCGCTATCTCGCCGACCGCGCCGCCGCGGACGACCAGTGCGCGAGCCTGACCTACCGGCCCGCCGACATCGACGCGGTGGCCAGGGAGCGCAGGAAGGCTGCGGTGCAGGCGTCGGCGGCGTCCGCCCCCTGAGAGTTCGCGCGCTGCACGACATGCCTTCGCCGTACACCTCGCTGGTCGCCCTCGCCGCCACGCTCGCCCTGGGCTCGGCGCACGCCACCTCGGTCCGGACCGGCAAGCCCGCCGCCTCGCAGCCGCCCGCGCGCGAATGGGCGACGCGCGACCTGCTGCGCGAGTGCCTCGACACCGAGGCCGCGCTCAAGGAACGCTTCCGCGTGATCGATGCGGCGAGCACGGCGCACCAGAAGATGTTCGACCAGGTCGAGGCCGAGGACGCCCGGATCGAGGAACTGCAGTCGCAGCTGGATCACGACAGCGCGACGTCGGTGAAGGCGTTCAACGCGCTGGTCAGGGATCACAACCTGCACGTCAGGCAGCTGAACCAGGACGCGGCCGATTCGAAGCCCGCCGCGGAGGCGTACAACGCCGACATGGTGGCGTTCAACCACCGATGCGAAGGCCGGATGTACCACATCGAGGACATGGAGGCGGTGACGCGCGAGCGCAGGAAGGCGGCCGAGCAGGCCGCGGCGGCGGCCTCGGGCGCGCACTAGAAGTCCGGCGCCATCGGCGCCGTGCGGCGCAGGCGCGGTCGAAGTCGGCGATCGGCATGGCGCGCCACCATGCCCCGGCGCGCGCTCGGGTACAGTCGAATTCCAACTGAACCCCGGCTTCCCATGACTGTTCGCGTCCTCACCGGCATCACCACGACCGGCACCCCGCACCTCGGCAACTACGTCGGCGCGATCCGTCCGGCCATCGCGGCCAGCAGGCGACCGGACGTCGAGAGCTTCCTGTTCATGGCCGACTACCACGCGCTGGTCAAGTGCGACGACCCGGCCCGCGTGGAGGAATCGCGCCTCGCGCTGGCCGCCACGTGGCTGGCGGCCGGGCTCGATCCCGAGCGCGTGGTGTTCTATCGCCAGAGCGACATCCCCGAGATCCCCGAGCTGAACTGGCTGCTCACCTGCATCACCCCCAAGGGCATGATGAACCGCGCCCACGCGTACAAGGCCGCCACCGACGCCAACGCCGGCGGCGAGCCCGACGACGGCATCAACATGGGCCTGTTCTGCTACCCGGTGCTGATGTCGGCCGACATCCTGATGTTCAACGCGCACCAGGTGCCGGTGGGCAAGGACCAGGTGCAGCACATCGAGATGGCGCGCGACATCGCGCAGCGCTTCAACCACATGTTCGGGCAGGGCCAGGCGCTGTTCACGCTGCCGGAGGCCGTCACCGAGGAGGCGATGCAGCTGCTGCCCGGGCTGGACGGCCGCAAGATGTCCAAGAGCTACGACAACGCGATCCCGCTGTTCGAAGGCGGCGCGAAGGCCCTGGCGGCGAGCATCGCGCGCGTGGTCACCGATTCGAAGCTGCCTGGCGAGCCCAAGGATCCG
>CAIMXF010000141.1 GCA_903845345.1 uncultured beta proteobacterium | reverse complement strand
GCGCTGCGCGAGCGCACCGACATGGTCATCCGCGCGGTCTACGCCGGCGCCAGCCTGCCCGAGCCGCAGATCGAGCACCGCTGGATGTCGCCGATGCGCGGCACGCGCGCGACGCCGGCGGCGGAGCTGTCGAAGGCCGAGCCACCCGCGGCGTCGCTGTCGCCCGCGGAGGCCTATGCCGCGCGGCACGCCGCGGCAGACCATCACAGGAAGACGGCCGACATGACGGTGGCCGAGGCCGAGGACCTGCGTCCGGTGCTGCCCTCGGGCCGCGTCACGGCGAGCTGCATGGGCGCTCTCGGCAGCCGGACGACCGGGCGCCGAGCGGCCATGACGGCCTGCATGAAGCGCAGTTGCACCAGCAGCGCGGCCAGCCGCAACTCCGAGGAATGCCGGGCCTACGACAAGGCCTATCCGTTCGCGTCCAGCCCCGGTTGAGCGCACGCGGCAGCGCGCGTGCGGCACGGCGCGCGATTTGCCACGGAGACGACGGCGGGCGTTGCGCCGGGCAACCCCATTCTTCGTCTCTCAAGTGCAAAAGGAGTCCGCAAATGGACACGCTCAACGACACCCTCAGCCACGACGTCATCAGCTCCGACCGCGTCGAAGGCACCACGGTCTACAACGACGCCGGCGACAAGCTCGGCTCCATCGACTACCTCGTGATCGACAAGCGCTCCGGCAAGGTGCGCTACGCCGCGCTCGAGTTCGGGGGCTTCCTGGGCATGGGCACCAACCGCTACCCGGTGCCGTGGACGCTGCTCGAGTACGACACCGGCCGCGGCGGCTACGTGGTGCCGATCGACAAGGACACGCTCGACGGCGCTCCGCGCTACGAGGAGAACCGCCGTCCGGACTACGACGACGAGTACGGCCGCACCGTCTACGACTACTACGGCGTCGGCTGGTAAGCCCGTCGCCAGGCGCCCGAAGGTGCCGGCAGGCCGGCGCCTTCGCGCGTGGCGCGCGGTCGCACGCCAGCGGCCGTCGAGTCAGTCCCAGTCGTGCTCGACCGGCCCGGCCGCAGGCGTGTCGTCGTCGAAGGGGAAGTTGGGGCCGAAGTGCGCGTCGGCGTCCGGGCCGACATCGACATCGACATCGGTGTCCGGGCCGAGATGGACATCGACGTCCGGGCAGTCGGTGTCGTCGTCGCCATCGTCGTCGAACTGCGCGGCATGCACGACATGGATGCGGCTCGCGTCGTGGTCGTGCCCGAACACGTGGGCGCGCGCGCCGTGCACCAGAGCGAACATCGCGATCACGGCGAAGAAGGCCTTCCAGGGATGGCGGGGGCTGGCGACGGGGTTCATGGCGGTCTCCTTTGAAGCGATGTGCCACGATAGGCGCGCCGGCTTCGCCGTTCCAGCCGCACGCGACGGGCGCGCCTATCGTCGCGACGAAACGAACCCACGCGCGACGGGCCGGGCGCCCGGCCTGCGCGAGAATGCGTTCATCCGCGCCGATCCGGCGCGACGCCTCGAACCCATCCGCCGGGAGCCCCGATGACCGACACGACGCTGCAGAAATCCGCCGACAACCTGATCTGGGTCGACATGGAGATGACGGGCCTGTTCCCCGACACCGACCGCATCATCGAGGTCGCCGTGGTCATCACCGATCCGCAGCTGACGATCCGCGTCGAGGGCCCGGTCTTCGCGATCCACCAGACCGACGCGACGCTCGACGCGATGGACGCCTGGAACAAGAACACCCACGGCCGCAGCGGCCTGATCGACCGCGTGAAGGCGTCCACCGTCACCGAGGAGCAGGCCGAAGGCCAGCTGATCGAGTGGATGAGCCAGTACGTGCCCAAGGGCAAGAGCCCGATGTGCGGCAACTCCATCTGCCAGGATCGCCGCTTCATGGCGCGCACCATGCCCAGGCTCGAGGAGTTCTTCCACTACCGCAACCTCGACGTCAGCACGCTCAAGGAACTCGCCAAGCGCTGGAAGCCGTCGGCGCTCGAAGGGCTGAAGAAGGCGGGCAAGCACACGGCGCTCGCCGACATCCAGGAGTCGATCGACGAGCTGGTGCATTACCGGGCGACGTTGCTCAACGTCTGACCCGGCGCGCGCGCGACGGCGGTCGCTTCAGTCGGGACGATCGCGCCCGACCCGCGCCAGATAGTCGCCCAGTGTCGGCTCCGCCAGCGGCTTGACCATCACCCGGACGGTGTTGGTGCGTTGCCCCATCACGTAGCCTTCGCGCAGCCGCACCGGCCGGAATCCGCCGCGCGCCCAGAACCGTTCGCCACGCGTGTTGCCCACCACCACGCCCAGCCGCATCCACGCGGCGCCGTGCGCGCGCGCCCAGTCCTCGAGTCCCGCGTAGACGCGTTGCGCGTCGCCGTTGCCGTGGCGCGCGCTCTCGACGATGAACAGGCCGACGTGGCAGACGCCGTCGGCGAAGAGATCGGTGGCGATGCCGGCGAACGCCGCCAGCCGGCCCGAGGCGTCGATGTAGCCGACGCGCCAGAGCTGCGAACAGGGCGTCCCGGGCGGCGGCGTCTCGGTCAGTTCGTCGCGGCCCATGTCCGTGCCGGCGGGCTCGCCCTGGACGGCCAGGAAGTACGCCGGGTTGTCGTCGAAGAAGCGCTGCAGCAGCGGCGCGTCGTCAGGCGTCAGCGCGATGGTGCTCAGGCCCGCGATCGACGCTGGCGGCAACGTGGCCGGCCTCACGCGGGCGCGCCCGTGCGCGGCGGCTCGGAGGCGGGTTGGCGCAGCGGCGCCAGGCGCAGTCCCATCTGCCGGCGCACCAGCACCCCGCTCACGATCGCCTGCACGAACACGCTGGCCACCGACAGATGCCACACGTCGATCAGCGCGAAGCCCGGCAGCTGGCTGATCCACAGCGCGGGCAGCACGAAGGTCAGCAGGCGCGTGAACGAGCTGAGCAGCGCGGGCAGCGTGTTGCCCATCGCCTGGAACATGCCCGAGCAGGCGAACACGATGCCCGCGCCGAAGAAGTTCCACGAGACCACGTGCAGGATCGTGACGGCGACGTCGGCCGCGTGCGGGTCGCCCGTGAACCAGGCGACCGGGACAGCCGCCCAGAAATGGCAGACCGCGACCATCGCCGCCATCAGCACCAGCTCCAGCGCGAGGCCTTGCGTGAGCGTGTCCCGCACGCGCTGCGGATGCCGCCCGCCGAAGTTCTGGCCGGCGATGGCGGGGATCGCGAAGGACACCGCCATCGACGGCATCACCAGCGCCTGCATCACGCGCGCGGCGATGCCGAAGCCGGCCTGCGCGTCGGCGCCGAAGCCGCGGATGAGCGCGTAGTTGACCGAGTTCAGCACCACCATGATGACGAACTCGCCGCCGGCGGGCAGGCCGATCTTCAGCATCGTGGCCAGGATCGCGCGATCGGGCCGCGGCAGTCCGGACAGCGAGACGATGTCGCCCAGCTGGCGCAGGTAGCGCGAGAGCAGCGCCACGCCGGCGGCCACCGACAGGCTGGTCGCCAGCCCCGCGCCCGCGACGCCCATCGCGTGGTGCGTGCCCCAGCCGGCGATCAGGATCGGCGCGAGCACGATGTTCATCCCCACGGTCGCGACCTGCACGATCATGCCGGGCCTGGCGATGCCGGCGCCGCGCAGCACCGAGACCACCACCGCCATCACGAACTGCAGCGCGAGGCCGGGCAGCGACCACACGATGAACGTGATGCCGGCGTTCGCGACGCCCGCGTCCGCGGCCAGCCCGCGCATGTAGGTCGGGCCGGCGCCCACGCCGAGCGCGATCGTCGCGACGACGCACGCCATGCCCAGCAGCATCGCCTGGCCGAACACGCGGCTCGCGGCGGGCTTGTCCTTCGCGCCCAACGCGCGCGCCACCAGCGAGACGGTGGCGACGGCCAGCATCTGCGTCAGCGCCATCACCAGCATGGTGACGTTGCCGGGCGCGGCGACGCCCGCGACGGCTTCCTTGCCGATGCCCGAGACGAAGTACAGGTCGACCATCAGGTACAGCGTCTGCACCAGCATGCTGATGGTGATGGGCACCGCCATGGCGATGAGGTGGCCGCGGATGGAGCCTCGGGTCAGGTCACGCATGGTTCGTTTCTCGTGGGATGCGGTGGGGCGTCGGGACTCGGCGATGCCGGCGTTCGATGTTCTGGTGGAGCGGTGCGCACCGTCAATCCGCGTCGGTCTGCGGCTGCAGGTGGGCGATGGGCGGCAGCAGGCGCGGCGGCCGGTTCGATATCCGGTACGGCGCCTGGCGCTTGCGCAGCGCGCGCAGCAGGCCCTGCACCTCGTCGTCGGGCCATTGCGGCAGCTTGCGGTACGCGCTGCAGTCGCTCTTGCGCGCCAGGAGCTGGTGGTTGATCAGCTCGCGCCGCAGCGTCGCGTGGTCGGCGTACGTGTGCCAGGCCTTGAGCACCTGGTTGACCTCGGCCTCGGTGTAGACGCGGCGGGCGTCGAAGCGCGTCCACAGCACCCACATCGCGAGCCGCTGCTGCGACAGCTTGAGCGGCCAGCGGGTGAGGCGGCCGCTGAAATCGAAGCACTTCAACGTCTTCGCGCCTCGCTCGCTCAGTGCGGGCGGCAGGATGGCCGGCGTCGTCGCGGGGTCGAGCAGCTCGGGCGCGTCGAACCAGAAATCGGAGGTCGCCGATGCCGGCGGCGCGGGCTCGCCGGCAGCGGCGGACGACGCCGCCTGCCGCGTGGCGTCCGCCTGCAGTTCCTGGAGATTTCGCCTGCCGGCACCGCGCGCCAGCAGGTTCATCATCTCCACGTGGCCGGGCAGGCGGCCGTGCGTGATCTGGTGGTCGGCCAGCGCGCGTTCGAGCAGGCGGGCGAGGGCGGAGAGGTCGGGTGCCGCGTACGGCACGACGGTTCGGGTCATGGCAAAGCCTCACGTGACGGCGTGTGCTCGGGACGCTGCTCAGGGAAGCAGCACCGGGGGTTGCCCTTGCCAGAATCGAGCTCACGCGGTGGTGAGACAGGCCTGAACGAAAGAGAGCGTCTGGCGGTTCGCGAGGAACCGGAACGCGGCAGGTTTAGCGACGCTGGGGATGCCAGCGCGGCAACGCCTGGGTGAACTGCCGACCGAGGCTCCAGTCTAGCAGCACCTCGACGGCATGCACGCCGCTGTTGCGCCGGCACAGCGCCGCTTCGTCGCCGCAATGCGTCGCACCACATGCGGCGCGCGATACCCTCCGGGGCATCGCGCGTCGCTTCCCGGGGACGTCAGAACGAGTAGCCCAGCGCCACGATCTCCGTGCGCGGATTGAACTTGACCGACGTCGTGCGGATGACGCCCGAGGTGTCGGACCGGTAGTTGCTGTTGACGCGCGCCAGCGAGAACGCCGCGATGAGGTTGAACTCTCGCGTGATCTGCCACGACGCGCCGACCGTGCCCGCCGGCCCGATCGAGCTCGACAGCCGCACGCGCGTCGGGCCGCCGTTGGCCGCGTCGCCCGCGGGCGTGGAGTCGAGCTTGTAGAAGCGCGTGTAGTTGAAGCCGATGCCCACGTACGGACGCAGCGGGCTCGATGCGTCGAGGAACTTGTAGTCGAGCAGCACCGAAGGCGCGAACCACTTGGCGGTGGCCACCTCCTGGCCGTTGAACGGCACCGAGCCGACGGTGGCCGGGCCCTTGCCGTAGGTCTTGGCGGTCGGCGGGATGCCGCCGGCGAGTTCCAGGCCCCAGTTGTCGTCGAGGTGGCGCACGTAGGTGAGGTACGTGGTGGTGACGTTGCCCACGCGCAGGTTGATGCCGTCGGGCGTGAACGGCCCGCTGAGGTCGTGCGCCTTCGTCGAATACTGGACGAAGTACGCGCCGACGCGCACCTCGTTGGCGGGCGCGGCGTCGTCGGCATGCGCCGCGGCGCAGCCCGCGAGCAGCAGCATCGCCGCGGCGCGGCGGAACAGGGAGGTCGTGCGTTGCATCATGCGGGCCTCTCAGAAATGGGCGAAGTAGGCCTGCGCGGCGGTCTCGCACGCAGTCTGGGTGAGCGGGAAGTGGTAGTTGGCGACCAGGCCGTTGCCGACGTCGGCCGCCAGCGTCGCCGGATCGGTGACGCCCTGGCCCAGGTACAGCGCCGTGGCCTGCGACGCGACGCTGGCCACCTCGAGCGCCATCACGCCCTGCGGCGAGTTGGGCACGCCCGGCGCGCTGAAGTAGCCGGAGAACGTCGCGTTCGACAGCACCGCCGTCTGCACGTCCGCGGCGATCTTGGCCGCGCCGGCGGTCGGCTCGGACGCGTAGACGCCCGCGGCGATGGTGCCCACCAGCGTCGGCAACTGGCCGGCCTTGGTCGGGTCGCCGTTGGTCGACGGGTCGATGTCGACGACGTTGACCAGGCCCGCCGAGATCTGCGGCGCCCACAGTGCCTTCACCGCCAGCGTGTTGATCTTGTAGAAGACCTCGGGGTCGTTCATGCCGCCGCACAGCATCACCGGCGCCTTGGGCGTCCAGCCGCGCAGGTCGTTCTTCTTCAGGTCGGCGCGGATGCCCAGCGCGGGCGTCGCGGCCGGTGGCAGCAGCGTGGTCGGGCTCGGGACGAAGCCGTCGGGCGTGGCGAGCGCGTCCTCCGCGTAGGCGATGCGCAGCGAGTTGTTGAACAGGTACGGGTCGCCGAAGCCGAGGTTGCCGATCGGGTTGCTGGCCGCGCTCGGCTGCGCCAGGATCGCATCCAGCTCGGCGCTGCCGCTGCTGGGCTCGGTGCCGGTGCCGGGCGTGTCGACGTCGAACACCGCGAACTGCGGCAGCTTGCCCGAGGTCACGAGCGTGGTGTAGGTGTACTGGCCGGGGATGAGCGTGGCTATGCCCGTCGCGTAGGTCGGGCTGAAGATGTCGCTGGTCGACTGGTAGACATTGCCGTACGACTGCTGGTAGCTGTTGACGATCATCGGGTAGTAGATCGTGCCGCCGAGGCCCGGCGAGCTGTACGCGATGGCCGCGTCGCCGAACGCGAGCATGGCGTAGGGCCCCGACATCGGCGCCGCCGCCGTCACCGTCATGCCCGCGGCCTCCATCGCGCGGTGCGTGGCCATCGCCACGTGGCCGCCTTGCGAGTAGCCGGTGATGAACAGCTTGCCGTTGTCGGTGTCGCCCGAGGGCAGGCCGTTGGACAGCGCCGTGCGCGCCGCCTTCAGCGCGTTGATGACGTCCTGCGACTGCTGGTCGGCGTTGAGGTACGGGTGGTACGGCAGCGGCGACGAGTCGTAGCCGGCGTAGTTCGAAGCCACCACGATGTAGCCGTGCGCGGCGAAGAACGCGCCGATCATCGCGCTTTCCTGCCAGGCTTCGTTGGTGGAGTCGGTGATGTTGGCGATGTTGTACGTCTTGGTCACCGCCGTGCCGTGCGTGTACACCAGGATCGGCCGCGCGCCCGAGCAGCCGGTGCCGCCGGTGGGCGCCATGATCGCGCCCGACGCGGTGGTCGTCTCGCCCTTGCCGCCCACCGTCTGGTAGTGGAAGTAGTGGAAGTCGACGCCGCAGGTGGGCGCGCCGGCCAGGGCGACGAGCTGCTGGCCCTGCGAGGTGGCCGTGAGCTGGGCCGTGAGGTCGGCCGCGTTGAGCGAGGCGACGCGCAGCGGCGGCGACTCTATCAGCGTGCCCACCGCCGTGCTGTTGTTGAGGGTGGCGCCGGGGCTGCCGCCGCCGCAGGCCGTCAATGCAGCGGCCAGCAGGGCAGCCGTGCCCATTGCAATCGTCGATCGCATCGTTGTCTCTCCTGAGTCTTTATTGCGCGCCTGGAACGCCAGGGCGCCCCACGCCGATTCAAGCCGGCGATGGTTCATTCAAAACGATAGCCTTGGCTAGCCCATTGCTGAATGGGTTGTTTCCCTGGAATGCAAACGCGAGGTCAGGTTCGCGCGCTTGTCGAGCGCGCTTGTCGAACATGACGCACGCGACGTCCGGCTCGCTGCCCGGCCGTGCGACATCGCCCGTGTCGTCGCCTCACGGCGTCGTCGCGTGCTTCGGCTCCCACAGCTCGACCTTGTTGCCTTCGGGATCGAGGATCCACGCGAAGCGGCCGTTCGCATCGTCGTCGCTGCGCTCGAGGACGGTCACGCCCTTGTCCTTCAATCGCGCGACGATCGCCTCCATGTCGTCGACCGCGTAGTTGATCATGAAGTCGCCGGCCGACGGCGAGAAGTAACTCGACGACGCCGGGAACGCCGCCCAGCCCGCGGCCGACGGATGCCCCGGCGCGTCGTAGCGCAACGCCGCGCCGCCCCACGCTTGCAACGGCAGGCCCAGCACGTCGCGATACCACGCCGCGAGCGCCTTCGGATCCTTCGCCTTGAAGAACACGCCGCCGATGCCGGTGATGTGCCCGGGCTCGGGCGCCGGCGCCGAATGGGCCGCGGCGCACATCACAAGGACGCCAATGCACGACGCCACGATCGTTCGAACAGCCATCGACGTGCTCCCTGTTGTGTGGATGGACGGATTCTAGGGTGGGTGCGTGGCTTGTCGAAGACGGATGCGAGCTTTGGCGGGGCGGCGAAACCGTGATGTGCCTTGAAGGTGCGGCAGTAGGCGACCGGCTGTTCTCGACCCATCAGCGACATTCGCAACCTCAGATTCGGCGCCCAAGAGCGGCCGTTCAAGGTGCCGTGATCGTTGGCAAGAACGCGAGCCCCCGCGTGATTTCGTCAGGACAATAGCTGCCCCAATGTTCATGTGCGGCACACCATTCCAAGAAGTGGACGAGACAGGTGATCTGCCCTGCATCCAACGCGCTGAGACGTTCCCGAGTCTCGGCCTCATGTTCCGGCAGGGGTGCCAAGTTGTAGATCAGGAACTCAATCGCGTTATCGAGGCGTCCGCCCGGATCCTCCAGGCAGACCATCAGGTAAGACGGCAGCATCCAGCGCCACCCTCGAGCCGATAGGCAGGACATCTCTCTGATGATTTCGTAGATGGCCTGCTCAGGCAACACCGGCTGATCAAACGGCTCAAGATCGCGTCGAAGGTAGTCGCAGTGCAAGCAACCTTCCGTGTGAAAGGAAAGCGCAGCGCCGTTGGGCTTGGAAACCGGCGGAAAACGCTTAGCTATTTCGGCCTGAAGAACTGTTGTATCGGTCACTCGGCTACCGTCCTGCTGATCAAAAGACTCAAAGGCCGTCACCGGCGACCGTCTGCTGTTCGCGCCAGCTGCGCTTGCTCAACGGACTGTGGCGCGCCGGACTTCGCTGAACCTCGCACGCCGCAGATTCCCCTGTGAATCGAGGTCGCCGCGCGCAATCATTTTGCACAACCGGCTCCAGTAAAACTCCAGGGGTACATCGTCAGGAATGCCTGGTCGCGACTTCATTTGCCTAGCCAGAACCATCGCGACCTTCGACCAGTTGGACGATGTCGCGTCCAGAAGGGCCTCGTCGATCGCCGAGATGTCTTCAGGTGTCAACGCGTTCACGGTTGCGGCCTCTTCCGCATCGAGCGGCGCGCCGAACTCGTACTCGTCATCTTCCAAGGGGCAACCTCTGTGATGAAACGCGCAAGCAGCCTTCGCCGTACCGGTCGTTCGCGACCGGCTGGCTTTGGCCGCGAAGAGTCCCTCCTTCAGGCGTCGGGTCAGTTCTTGCCTTCGTGAGCTCGATTGGAGGCCCGAACCTGTTCCATGCAGGAGGGTGGTAATTCGCGGTGAATGCATGGCCGGAAGTCGTTCGACGATTCTGCCTCGCAGCGGAAAATCTGTTGCTCGCACGTCGGATCTCGTTGGGCACGCAGTACGCCTGTCTGGGCTTGGCAAGCAGCCGACAGCCTTAATTGCCAGCAGCGCCTCTTGGCGGCTTCTGCCTCATTGGCGCACGTGGCGCCCGCATCGTTCGCACTGACCCGGCAGGTCGGAGATAGATCGTTGCGAGCTCGCGAAAAATGGAGCAGCCCGTCGCTGCTTCCAGTGGAAAGATCAGGCTCGACAGGTGCTTGATCGCATTTGGACTGCCGATGCGCATCGGATGGGGCGCTCTTTGGACACTTGGTGACCTGTGACTGCACGAGACAAGGTGCTAAGGCGAGAAGTGCCATGGCGGCGAGACGAAGGTGATAGTTCATCGGGCAAGCGCTCCAAAGTTAGATCTGTCGTGAGGATGGGCCACCCAAAAGCCGCCGGTCGCGAGAAGCAGCTTCTGGCCGAGAGTCGCCTAGTGAGAGCCAACGCGATCGTAACGCCACCACCCCAGTGCGCTACTTCGACTCAAGTAACTCGAAGCCATGAAGTGGGCTTTCAAGCCAAAGTTGATGGCATGTGGCTAGGAGTCTGCGCGGCAGAAGGTTTTGAATGAAGTGCTTGTTGTGCGGCGGGCAGCAGATCTGGCGTCGAGGCGAGGGGCGCGTGGATCGGCGTGCTCACGAGCATCTGGTGAGTCGGAGGTTGGACAGGGCGGGCCCGTCATGCAGCTTGCAACGTGGACATTCTGCGCAGGTTCAGGGCCAGACACACGAGCTTCCACTCCGCGGTGACGCGGTGCAGGCCTCGCATGCTGAACTGCCGGAACCCCAAGACGTTCTTGACCCATCCGTTGGGCGGCTCGGCAATCCACTTTCGTTTTCGGTAGGCGGCCTTGCCCTACTCGCTTTGCAGCTTCTCTGCCATCAGCGCCGTGTACGGGCTGCGTTCGGGGTCGAAGCGTAGTTGCTGCTTGCCCTCGCGGCCGAGCGAGACGACCAACTCGGTTCCACAGTCGGCGAGCTTCTCAAATACGTGCTCCGATCGGTAACCAGTATCGGCCAGCACCTGCTGCGGAGCCTGCCCGAGGTTGTCTCTGACGGCGCGCAACATCCCGGGCAACTCGCCGGCATCGCTGCCGCAGTTGGTCAACTCGGCTGCCACGATGATGTGCGAGGCTTCGTCCACCGCGGTCTGCGCGTTGTAGCTCGGGTCGAAGCCACCGCCGGCACGCTTCATGATGCGACTGTCGGGGTCGGTGAAGTTCTCCTGCGCCTTGTCTTCCGGCACACCGAACTCGCGCTTGTAGCGTCCGCCTCGCGGTTTGTCGTCGGGGTCGCGACCGCGTTCGATCTCGGCCTCGCGTTGGCGCTGCTCAATTCGGGCGCGCGCCTGCGCGATCGCGTCCAGTCGATCTTGGCGGCGGGTGATCTCAGCCGGGACGTCGAGTCCAGGCTCGTTCTTCTCGGCCTCGTCAGCGGACTTCGCCCGGTTCAACAAGGCCGCGATCTGCGCCTTGAGTTCGGCCTCGGCCTTGAGCATGTGGCCGTAGCTCATCGCCTTGTGCCGACTCGCATTGGCCTTGACCTTGGTGCCGTCGACGGCGATCGTGCCCAGCTTGACCAGGCCCATCCCACGCGCCAGCCGCACCACTTGCACGAACAGCTCGCTCAGCTCCTTCAAATGGAAGGCCCGGAAGTCGCTGATCGTCCGATGCGCCGGAAAGTTGCCCGCGCCCAGCACCCGAAAAGCCACGTCCTCGTGCAGCTTCCTGGCGATCTTGCGCGAGCTGAACACGCCCGTGGCGTAGGCATACACCAGCACCTTGACCATCATGGCCGGGTGGAACGGCTGGTTGCGCGATCCCCCGCCCGCGTAGCGGGCATGGAAGGCGCTCAGATCCAGGCCATCGACGGTGTCGCTGATGAAGTAGGCCAGATGCCCTTCGGGCAACCAGTCTTGCAGCGCTTCCGGCAGAAGCATCTGTTGCAGGGGTTCATACGGCAGATAGCTCATGCCCCGAATCTAGCAATCCGACTTCGACCTGCACATCGGTCCTACCCCGGATCACCATTTCTGCCGCGCAGACTCCTAGCCATCGCCTCCGGAACTGTGATCCTTCGCCAGAAGTCTGCCAAACGATGCCAACCCTAAGCCAAGAAGGAAGGCCGGGACCGCCCACATCATTGAAGCGAGCAAGCCCCATGTGAGAAACACGTTGAGCCTGTCTTCGATCGAGTCCCCCTGTCCTTTGAAAAGATCTATGAGGATGAGAAATGGCGGTATCGACGTTGCAATGCAGCCCACCACGAAAGGTCGCACGCCACCTGCGCCCAGAAAGACGGCCGCGCAAACCACAACCAGCACGATCAGCGGGGCGACGATGGCAGGCATTTCGAGTCCGTAGGTTCAACAGGTTGTTCTCAGTATCAATTAAGACCGCCGGCACGAAGCCGATTTTGAAAATCTAGTTGAGCATCCTGAATCAGTCATCGGCGACCGTCTGCACCTGGCCGAGCGCGCTCCATCGCCATGATCCTCTCCGACCAGAACGCCACAGCCCGAGGCCGAACACTCACGTCAGCATGGGACAAATCCGCGCTTGAGACGAAGTCCACCAGGCTGCTGCGTCAGCCTCGGGACACGCCGCCACCAGGGGCTGGCGGGAGGCTGGCCTTGACTGCGCCCGCACTGACGATGCGGTTTCTTCCGCCTCGCTTGGCCTCGTAGACTGCTGCGTCCGCCCGTTTGACAGTCTCGTCGATGTCCTCGTCGGGGAAGCTCTGGGCAACTCCAATGGACACGGTCACCCGCGCTTCTGCGGGGAGCATCGCGTAACGTACGGCTGCGGCGGCACACCGAATGCGTTCGAGCGGCACCAGCGCCTGGCCCAGGTCGGTCATCGGAAGCACGACCAGGAACTCCTCGCCGCCGTATCGGCCCACGCTGTCGGTTTCACGCAGCGCGCTGCGCATCGCGTCTGCGAGCCCCTTGAGCACCTCGTCGCCGGACGCATGGCCGAACTGGTCGTTGACCGCCTTGAAATGGTCGGCGTCCACCATCGCCACGCACATCGGCTGCTCCGTCCGTTCGCTGCGGCGGCGCTCCAGGTGCAACGCTTCATGGATCGTTCGGCGATTCATCAGCCCCGTGAGTTCGTCCATCGTGGCGATCAATTCAATCCTGCCCAGCGCTTCCTTCAATTCGTTGTTGGTATGTTGCAGGCGTGCGCGGAGCTGGCTGACGTAGCCTCCCATCACCGCGAACCAGATCAACACGACGGACAGTTCGCCCTATTGAAGCGCCTCGCGACGAAGCGCCACGCCATCGTGCGCGGCGCCGCCGAGTGCGATGGACAGGAGCACGGCCGTGCCGTCGCCGATGATGAACAGCACCGCAATGGCGAGCAGCCGGCTCAGACTCAGGCGAAACGCACCGAACAACAGTGTCATCAAGTAGAAAGGGATGACGATCGCCCGCCCGTCGACGGCGTAGTACGCGAGCACCGTCAGGCTGGCGCCGCCCCACAGCATCTGCTCCATCGTGAGGCTGGGGTCCTTCGAGCGGCGGTTGAGGCCACTGCCGAGCCATGCCGAAAATATCAGGATGGCCGCGACGCCAAGGCCCGCGAAAATCTTCGCCCCTCGTTCCGGGATCATGCCCAGAGATGCATGCAGCCAGACCAACAGGATCAGCACGAACGTTGTCACCACGCCCATCAGGTGGCGCGTCAGACGAACGCGTTGTCGACCCTGTTCAGGTTCCGCTTCGCTCATGGTCTCGCTGGATCTGCCCGCGAACCGTTTGATGGCCACCGCGAGCGACCCCTTCTTGTGTCTGGAAGCAGTCATCGTCGATTCTCGAGTTCTGTTGCGATGGCGAGTGTGGGCAGTCCTTGCGTCACCCCAAACGGGGGAGACGCGGCGGGTTGGCGGCGCTAACGTCAGGGACTGGCATGCTTGCCAGCTTGAATCGCGAACCAATCGGAAACACCAATGCGAAACCTCACCCGCTTCCACCCGGCCGTCGCGGCTGTTCTACTCTCTCTGGGCGTCTGCAGTGCCCAGGCTCAGGCTCAGAAAAACCCGCCCTCGCCAGAGGACATGCAGAAAATCATGGATGCCACCATGGGGGCAATGGTGCCCGTCATGGGCAGGATGACCGAGGTCACCATCGAGGCACAACTCAAGGTCGCCGAACGACCGGAGACTGCAGACAGGATAGCGGCGTTCAAGAGGAACCTTTACGAAGCGCTGCTGAAGAAGGGCTTCAGCGGCGAGCAGGCCATGCAGATCACGCTGGCAACGTCGCTGCCTGCCGCTGCACCCATGTCGAAGTAGTCGACGCTGGAGTCACCTGGGAGCGACGTGTCGCCTCTCGCGTCGACCATCTGCACCCGTGGTATCTTCTGCGCGCCGGCTCCGCCGACCAGCAACCACTGCAAGCAGCGCCATCACACAGCCGGGCAACCAGTAAGGCAGCGATCGACCGACCGATTTCGCGATTGCCTGGCCTTCGGGCGACAGCGACGCGAACCAGTGGCGGAGCAAGTGATCGGCACCGTTCGCCACCGGCCCGAGCGACGCCGCAAGACCGGCCGTTACGACAGTGGCCGCGAGCAAGGCACTGATGCGAATCTTGGTTCTGGATTCCATTGCCGGATGCTACCGCGTTGGTCGACGACTCATCGAAGCCGACATCGGCCACCGTTGGCAAGTGTCTTGCAAGCGACCTCGGTCTAAAAGCGGCGAGCGTAGGGATTGGACTGACTCATGCTCGGTAGCCTTTCACCACCCAAATCTTCCCCGCTTCAGCGCCGGCTTCGCCAAGTCGAGCGGCCTACTGCGCCGTCGGCGATTGGAAGATCGACCACTTGTCATCCTTGAACAAGTAGAGGGCGGACGAGACCCGCAGTTGGCCGCTGGAAGCATGGAGCGCCCCGATGCCTCTCTTGAGTCCATCCACGGCCGCGCCATCGCTCAAGGGCGCGTACAGCAGGCCGCCGCGCTTGGGCACGGCGACCACCAGACCTTCGGGGTGTTCCTTGTGCTGGGAGCGCCAGAAATCACGGTCCAGGATGTAAGTGCTGTCCAGGTCGGGAGACTGGCCGTGCACCGCCATGACTCCTGCCGTCCAAGGGCTCGCCACCGGTTTCCCATACACGCGCCTCACGTTCGCCAAGGCCAGCTCGAGTGCCTGGTCCACATTCGTGAGCTTGAGGCGTTCGAAGTCCGCCGGCGTGGCGCCGATCATCGTCTGGGGTTGGTCGAACACGAACCTGATGTGCATGTCGCCGATGAACTCCCACGACTCCTGCCGGACTTCGACTTCGCGCCCGTCAGGCAGCTTCGCGACGGCCTTTCCGCTGGGCACGAGGATTTCGTCCGGCTTGTTCGCGCCCACGGTCTCGCGCACAACCACCATCAGGTTCTCTCGAGTCTTGTCGGGTTCGGCAGAAACAGCGGCCTGGCCCGCGGAGCTTGAGGCCAGTCCGCAAGCCGATACCGCGATTGCGGCGAGGAAACGGCGAACACGATGAATCAGGATCATGGCAAGCCCGAGCAAGAGTGGCAGTTGAAACCAAGCCGCCGCGCAAATCGTCGCACCGCCAGTGCAGGCTGGCGTCCCGGAAAAAACGGCGGGGCAAATCCGGCCGATCCTGGCCTGGCCAGAACCTGCCGTTCGCCAAGTTCCGGTTTTGACCGGCAACAGCCGTTGAACCAAGCGGCAGGTATCGAAGCCTGCACCCTCGCGGGGACGGTGGTTGCCGTGCGTCTACCATTCCGCCACGCTGTCCCGCAGCATATCAAAGGCGTCGGCGCAGCGACGTCTGGACGCCGCCTGTCACGAGGGACGGCTTGGCCGTCGCGTGTCCAGCCCCCCGAAGCATGCAGTTCGCCCCAAAGCGACCTTCGTGACCGGGCGGCTCAGCGCCCGGACTCGGGCGCCCGCCGCGAGCGAACCGTCACCGATGGCACTCCTGCATCTGTCAACGGCAACCAGGACGGAGTCAGCGCCGCTCGCTCCGCCGCTGATTGGCGCGCGAATCGAGGCCATGGCTGTTGGAGTGAATTGATTCCACTCCGCAGGCAATGAATTCCACTCGGAGTGGAATTGATTCGACCCCGGGTGGAATCAATTGCACTTCCAGTGGAATTCATTCGACTCCGGAACCAATGAATTCCACTCCAGGTGGAATGAGTTCCACTCGGACACCAATGAATTCGACTCGGAGTGGAATTGATTCCACCCAGCCACCAATCAATTCGACTCCGAGTGGAATGAATTGCACTCCGAGTGGAATTCATTCCACTTGGCGTGCATTTTGTTGCTTTCGGCGTGCAATCGGCCCCCTAACTTCGAGGTGACGTGCCCCGAGCGTGCCGAGCCCCCCGCGCCAGCTGCCCGCGGCCCGGCGTATCACTCACCCAGGTCGAGCACGGTCAGCGCCGTTCCGGGTGGGAGCTTCGGCATCACGTCGGCGCGAAACATTCCCAGGTGCCGGACGCAGGGCTCGCAGCCGGGTGACCCGTAATAAGTGACCCAGGGGTGCCCGGGCGAGGGCGCGGTGGTCTTCGTGACCCGAGCCTCGGACGCGGCATCGCGCACGACCACGTTCGCGGGAATCGGCGTGCGCGGCTGACCCGATGTCGCCCACTTGATCGCATCCAGCGCGCTGCCGATGTAGCGAAGCCGGCCGGCGGCATCGAATATCTTCACCTGCGGCGTTCCCACCGACGCGCACTTCTGCTGAGGAAACGTCGACCACGTCACGAGGCCTTTGCGGCAGCTCTCCATGACGTCGACGTGCACCGTTTGGCCTTGGGGCTCGCCATGCGCGGCCGTCAGGCCAAGCGCCAGCAACAATGAACTTGCGCCAGCGGCGGCCTTGAAGGAGAGGTTCATGTCCCGCAATCCTGGCCGTCAATGCGCGGGGCCTCGACCTTGCACGGCAGGCTCCTGCGCGGCCGCCTTGAGTCCTTGGTCGAACGATTCGGCTCGAATGGCCGTGATCTCCGTGTCCGTGTAGGTGCGACGCGGAACAGCCGCGTTCGGCATGAACTGGAAGGAGACGGCCAGTCCCTGGGGGCCGGGCTGCATCGAGCTC